>NZ_JBNKSF010000035.1:0-547797 GCF_050297175.1 Gynuella sp.
CGAGGCGCGCATTCTACTCTTTCGCACCTCCCTGTCAACCTTTTTTTGAAGATTTTTTTGTTGAAATTCAATCACTTACCTTCGAATCTCAACTTATCTTCAAGCCGTCTTTATTTGACGTCTCGGTAACAAGGAGCGCGCATTCTATAGAGTTTTTTTTTGCCGTCAACCGTCGAAAATCATTTTTTTAATTTTTTTCTGCCGACGACGATTTAAGCAGGGCTCTTTTATCGCAAGAGCCCTGTTTCTGATAAACAAAAGTTACTTTTTCACTGTGTCCTCAAGGAAAAAACGTCCCAGAGGGTTTTGATAAAAGTCCGTTATATTTTTCCGGGTCACGTTACGATAAGGGCTGTAATACAGATCAACCCAGTTAACGTCTTCTTTAGCAATTTTCTGCAACTCCGTATAGATAACCTCCCGTTTAGCGGGATCGGTTTCCAATCGCCCCTGCTCTACCAGTTTGGTTACCTTGGAATTGTTGTAGCGGGTCATGTAATTCATATTGGCATCGTTACCGAGAACGAATGTGGTTTTCTGATCGGGATCGAGGATGTCATTGGTCCAGTACATAACAGAAATGTCGTAATCACCATCTACCAGCATGTCCCAACTCTGACTAGGATCGACTTTGGTAAGGTTTGCCCTGACACCAATCTGAGCCAGCTGTTGTTGTAGCAATATGGCAATCTGCTCGTCCACTTCATCTCCAGCATTCACAATATAGTTCAGCGCTAAATCATGAACACCGGCTTCTTTCAACAGAGCCTTGGCTTTATCCGGATTATAGGTACGAGACAGATTCTGATCATAGTGATACAGCGCGCCCATGGGGATGTAGGAATTGGCAATTGTCCCATAGCCAAAGGTCACTATATCAATGATGGATTGTTTGTTGATGCCATAATCCAAAGCCTGACGAACCCGCACATCATTAAGTGGCGCATGCTCATGGTTAATGAGCAGATGATCTTCTCTGGTAGATGGATCGAGGTGAACCGTCAGATCGGGATCGGCCAGCAGCGAACTGATCCGGGAAAACGGGACATTGATCGCAGCGTCGATTTCTCCAGCCTGAATCTTCAGCATCCGGGTATTACTGTCTGGAATTGTCAGCCAGGTCACACCATCCAGGTTAACCGTTCCCGATTCCCAGTAGTATGGGTTTTTGGCCAGAACAACACTCTCGCCGCGGTCCCACTTGGTCAGCATGAAAGCTCCGGAGCCAATGGGCTTTTCAGCAAATACGACTTCACCAACCCGTTCAAAATATTGTTTTGGCAATATTGATGCATTGGGCAGTGCCAATTGCGAAAGAAATGGAACCGACGCTGCAGACAAGTGAATTTCGAGGGTTTTGTCATCCACGGCTTCGACACTGTCCATAACCTGATAGGAATCAGCCCACAAAGATTTTTCATCATTGCGGATACGCAGCAGACTGAACGCCGCATCTTCTGCAGTCACTTTGGTGCCATCTGAGAACACGGCATCGCGCATTTTCAGAACATATGTTTTTCCGTCATCAGAAATCGTCCAGCTTTCCGCCAATCCCGGAATCAGCTTGGTTCCGGTTTTATCGATACGAATCAGTGGATCAAAAATATTGGAGAATACCCAGTTATCGGCATTTTGAGTCGAATTAATGGGATCAAAGGTTGTACTGTCTTCACTTCGACCAATAGTCAACACTTCCGCATGGGCCAGGCTGCCTACCAGAGACAGAGCCATTCCTGTGGTCAGAAATGCGAGCTTTATGTTTTTGAGCATATCATTTTCCTCATCTGATCATTCGTCAAGACACCTGCATCCAAGGACGTAAGCAGGCAAAAGAGTGGTCGTTTTCCTGGCACAGCTCCGGGGCCTCACCATGACAGCAAATCTCCCCGGCGTAGGAGCATCTGGCATGAAACGCACAACCGGGAGGTAATTCCAGCGGACTCGGCGGTTCACCATTCAAGGGATTATCCGGTAGCGGGTTATCCGGGTTGATATCCGGCACAGCCTGTAGCAGTGCTTCGGTATAAGGATGTCGTGGCGAAGAAAATACGGATTCGACGGTGCCCTCTTCGACAATCCGACCGAGATACATCACAGCTACCCGATCACAGAGATGGCGCACAATCGACAGGTCATGCGCAATGAACAAGATAGTGAGCCCCATCTTTCGATTCAGCTCCAGCAGCAGGTTAATGATCTGGGCCTGAATCGATACGTCCAAAGCCGCAACGCATTCATCCGCCACAACCAGTCTGGGTTCCAGTGCCAACGCTCTGGCGATAACGGCGCGCTGGCATTGTCCGCCACTGAGTTGATGCGGATAGCGTTGTGTGTGCTCTGCACTAAGTCCAGTCAGTTGTAATAGCTCAATAATCCGATCTGGAATATGCTCCCTGGGCCGTTTTCGATGTACTGTTAGCACTTCGGCAATCGCGTCACCAATCGTCATTCTTGGGTTGAGAGCAGAGAACGGATCCTGAAAAATCAACGCAGTCTGCTGTCGCAAGTGGCGAATATCTGCCTGGGTTGCCTGTTCGAGATCCAGACCGTCGAAATCGACATGTCCTGCACGAATGGGTTCAAGACATAACAAAGCTCTTCCCAATGTACTTTTACCACTGCCAGATTCACCAACCAGTCCAACAATGGTTCCCTGTTTGATTGTCAGGCTGACGTCATTGACAGCTTTCAAAGTCCGTTGCCGAAACCACCCTGATGAAACATTGAATGCTACACTCAGATTTTTAGTACTGATCAGAACATCATCTGTCATAGCACACCTCACCTGGATTTTCTGTGTCCGGGAAATAACAACTGATTTCCCGCTCGTTGAATACTTCACGGACTGGCGGTTTGGCTCGGCAAAGGTCAGTGGCTTTGTGACAGCGAGGATGAAAACGACACCCCATTGCCATCGTCTTTGCTGTCGGCGGCTGACCAGGGATGGTATTAAGTACTCGTAGTCCTGACTCACCGGTTAGAGGCTGACACTCAATCAATCCGCGGGTATAGGGATGTTTGGGATGACGCAACAGATCACCCGCCATGGCAACCTCACAGATGCGTCCTCCATACATGACTGCCACACGATCACAGGTCTGGGCAACGACACCTAAGTCATGGGTGATCAAAATAATGGCCAGCCCATACTCCCTGCGCAGTTGATCCAAAAGCTTGAGAATCTGTGCCTGTACGGTCACATCCAAAGCCGTCGTGGGCTCGTCTGCAATCAGAATTTTAGGCGAAGCAGCCAATGAAATTGCAATCATGGCACGCTGTCGCATACCACCAGAGAACTCATGGGCATATGCATTCAAACGCTGCCGTGGAGACGGAATGCCAACCTGCGCCAGAATTGCCTCCGCTTTTGCCCTGGCAGCTTTGGCAGAGAGCCGCTCGTACAGACGCAGGCTTTCTATCATATGCTGCCCAATGGTCATCAATGGGTTCAAATGCGCACTGGGGTTCTGAAAGATCATACCGATACCCCGTCCCCTCAATTGCCGCAGCTGAGTCTCTGTCATGTTTAGTACATCCTGTCCGGCATACAGAACCTCACCCGCCCGAACCTCTAGAACGCCTTTCGGTAATAACTGCATCAAGGAACGACAGGTTAAGGTTTTGCCAGATCCACTTTCGCCAACCAGACCGAGAATCTCACCTTCATGCAAAACAAAGGAAACATCATCCACCAGGCAGGCCTGTTCGGGCGAAGCGATGGTGAGACCGTTGACCTGCAAAAGAATATTCGCCATTTCACCCTCCTCTGGTCGTACCGTGTTTTTCGCCCAGGCCATCGGCAATAAAACTGAAGCCCATAGCGAGCAGCACAATCGCTAGTCCTGGAAAAGCAGTGATCCACCAGGCGGTCGTGATAAACCCCTGCCCCTCTGTAACCATCACCCCCCATTCTGCTAAGGGAGGCTGCACACCCAATCCCAGATAGCTGATGGCTGCGCCATTCAACAGCACCAATACCGCATCAGACATGGAGAACACCAGGGCATCGGTAATGACATTTGGCAGTAGATGACGCAACAGAATACGGCTGCGACTGAAACCCAGACTTTGTGCGGCGAGAATAAAATCACTTTGCTTCAATATCAGCACACGAGAACGCACCAGTCGGGCATAGGAGACCCAACCCACAAGAGTCATGGCTATAAAAAAACCCGTCAGCCCAGGTCCAACGATGGTGATAATGGCCAGCATCAGCACCAAAAATGGAAATGCCAGAATGATATCGATCACTCGCATCACAACAGCATCCAACCAACCACCCGCATAGCCACTCAGGGCTCCGATAATGGTTCCAGCAAGGAAAGGGAACAGTACCCCCAGCACACAAATCTGTAGATCGATTCGGGCTCCCCAGATGATTCTGGCAAGAATATCCCGGCCAAAGTTATCGGTGCCCAACGGGTGAGAGAAACTGGCCGGCGCAAGTCGGGCACCCAGGTCCTGATACATGGGGTCATATGGGGAAATCCAGGGTGCCAGCAATGCGATCAGCAACCATGTCAAGACAAGCGCCAGACCGATCTTCAATGTGGTTTGTCCCCTCAGTCCCTGGGATAATCGATTGAATAAATATCGGGGATGCCATTTTCCGGGGTGCAGTGTCATCGTTCGGGTCATAACTTTATCCTCGGATCGATAAACACAGACAACAAATCAGCCAGCAAATTCACCACGACAGTGGCGAGCGCAAAAAACAGCACCACCCCCTGTACCACCATATAATCCCGGCTGAAAATAGCTTTGATCAGCAGCTGTCCCAAACCCGGAACACCAAAAACTGATTCAATCACCACGGAACCACCAATCAGCCAACTGATATTGACCGCCAGTAAATTGATCACCGGAACAATGGAGTTTGGTAGTACGTGACGCCAGAAAATACGCCTCTCAGATTGACCACGGGCACTGGCAGCCGTCACATAACCAGACTGCAATTCACGCATTATCGCCGCCCGCAGACTGCGAATCAGTACCGCAGACAGGGATAATGCAGCCGTCAAACAGGGAATAAACAGATGATAAAAACGATCACCATAGGTCGCACCGTAGCCGGACACCGGGAACAAATGCCAGGTAATACTCAGCAGAATAATCAACATGATGCCCAGCCAGAACGGTGGTAATCCCAAACCCATGGTGGAAAACACCCTGATCAGATGATCGGCCAGACCACCTGGCCTACGGGCCGCTACCGACGCAAGAGGCACAGATATCGCTATCGCCAAGAAGACGCTGCCGAGGACAAAAAGCAGGGTCGGTTCAAAACGCGACAGAATGACTTTGAGGGTTTCCGTTTTATATATGATCGATTTGCCCAGCTCACCTGCAACCAAGTGTTTCAGGAACAACACATACTGGACAACCAGTGGCCGATCGAGTCCATATTCAGCATGAATTCGGGCAATTGCCTCTGGAGTACTTCGGGTACCCAACAACACTCTGGCCGGGTCGCCGGGAATCGCCCTTATCAGCATAAAAGTGATGATGCTGATACCAAACAATACAGGGATCATTTGTATCGGGCGCATAATTAAAAATCGATATCGGGACATCAGCTCTCGTCTCTATTTTGCAATAACAACGCCTCAGTTCAGAGCGTGCCAGAATAGCGCTTCAGGAAATTAGTCAGCACCGGATAGTAAGCTTCCGGTTCTTCGTAAAAAGGCATATGACTGCTATTAGGAAAAACATGCAGTTCTGCGTGGGGTAATCCTTCCCGCATCCTGATGGCACAGGCAGGTGTCAATTCATCGTATTGCCCAGTGGTAATCAGCGCGGGTAAGGTCAGACGCTTAAGTTCTTCCACTCTGCACCAGTCTCGCAAATTACCGTTGTAGAGAAACTCATGTGGTCCCTGCATGGTCTGGTAAGGCCCCATATTCCAGTCATCAATTGAACGCTGAAGGGGTGCTGGCCAATCATCCAGCCGACAGACGTGACGATAATTCAACAACGTGATGGCCGCCTGATAAGCTGGATGATCGAGTTGGTCCATGGCTTCAAAGCGATTCATCATCGCAACCGTCTCAGAACCCAAAGCCTGACGCAGACGGTCCAGTTCACGGGACAAATGTGGAATGTCCGCCACCGTGTCCTCCAGAATCAATGTTTTCAGCCGTTGCGGATAGGCCAGTGCAAACTCGATTGCCAACCAGCCACCCCAGGAATGTCCGAGCAAATGCACCTGGGTGCACGCCAACGCATCCATCACTGTCAGCACTTCGGTCACATAACGTTCGATAGTCCACAACGAAGGGTTAACGGGTCGGTCAGAAGCCCCCGTACCCAGTTGATCAAATGCAATGACCCGAAATCCTTCGTCCTTCAAACTGGAGTGCGCTTCACGCAGATAATCGCAAGGCAACCCCGGTCCCCCATTCAGACACAATATAGTTTCAGCCCCAATGCCTTGTGCGGGTATGAATTCGTAGGCCACTACCGTATAGCCATCTACGGAAATCCGATGCTGGATATCTGGTGCCAATTCTTCTGAGATCATCGTTTCACATCCAAACCGTATTTGATGAGGAAACGATACAAAGGCAGGTCAAACTCTGTAAGTAGTAAATTTTATAGGTTTTAAGCACTGCCCTTGATAGAGAAGTCTCTTTTTAGTGCGCCTCGACCGGGTCCATTTTAATTTGGTGCAATCACTCTCAGGTCTCCAATTCTATATGCATGAAAACGCATGAGGACTGGGAAAAACCACACTTTTCAGCGGGTGGCTCAGTATTTGCTGAACTCTGAGTTATCACCCTTTCAGCCATGATGTAACGGCCGGACGATCGATATGACACAATTCCATCTGCCTGACGCTTTAAATGAAGACTTTCACTGTATGTCCCAACAAGGTCTCAGCTTGGGTTTTGAAGCATTGATATATGATTACACACCCGTGCCAAGGTCTCTCGACGGTGATTTGATCACCCCTTCCCTGCTGTACATGGATGATGTTCCCAACGATATGCAGGATCTCTGGTGTAAGGCTGGCTACTATCAGATAGATCCGGTTCAACATCATGCTTTGAAGACCTCCGTACCATTTGTCTGGTCTTACAGGCATCCAGAACAAACAAATCTACCGGAAATGTTCCAAATTGATCCCCGCGTTCAGGAATACATGAACGACAACAATATTGCCTGTGGACTCACTGTTCCCATTCATCAGCCGGATGGCGGTTTTGCTAGCCTCACAGGAATGGTCAGCGGCCATGACCGACTACAGGACCTGAATGAAGTCATGGCCCGTTTCGCATTAATGGCACACCAGTTTCACGAAAACATTTATCCCAAATTCGGCTCTGATGTCCGCAGCTGTCGTTTTATTGAACTGAGCAAGCGAGAGAAAGAATGCCTTGCCTACTCCGCCGAGGGGCTGACTGCCAAAGAAATCGCCCGCCACATTCATCGCTCAATTCCCACCGTTAATATGCACTTGAACTCGGCAATCCAGAAACTAGGAGCTTCCAACCGTGTACAGGCCGTTGTTCGGGCCATGCACTACCGTTTGATTGACTGACTTTGCGAGTTGCATTTCTATTAATTTTACTAGGTCATTCTGATCACCACTTCCGCTACGCTGCATGGATGTTTCTAAGTTTGCGGAGATTTCCATGGTCGATAGTCAACAAGGCAAAGTTCCATTCAGAGAGTATCAAACCTGGTACAGAATGATTGGTCATCCTGAGCATTCACCTCTGACCCCGTTGGTCGTGGTACACGGCGGGCCGGGGTGTACCCATGATTATATTGATGCTTTTCAGGATCTGGCGGCAAACGGTCGGCCGGTCATTCACTATGATCAACTTGGCAACGGCCTATCAACCCATCTACCCGAAAAAGGAGAGGAGTTCTGGACCATCGACCTGTTTCTGGAAGAACTGGATAACCTGTTAAACCATCTTGGTATTCAGCATCGCTACATGCTGCTGGGCCAATCCTGGGGTGGAATACTCAGTGCCGAGCATGCCGTGAGAAGGCCAACAGGTCTCAAAGGACTGGTGATCGCCAACTCCCCAGCTTCTATGGAACTGTGGCTAAAAGCAGCCTTTGAACTGAGATCAGAGCTGCCACAGGATGTCCAGAATACATTGCTGGCCCACGAACAGGCAGGAACCATTGATTCTCCAGAGTACAAGGCAGCATCTGATGTGTTTTACCAGCGGCACGTTTGCCGTCTGCAGCCCTGGCCTGACGAAGTTAAGCGGACATTTGCCGCCATTGATGATGATCCAACGGTATACCACACCATGAATGGCCCGACAGAATTTCATGTTATTGGGCCAATGAAAGACTGGACAATCATCGACCGGCTGGAGCACATCAATGTACCAACACTGGTTATTTCCGGATACTACGATGAAGCCAAACCTGAATGTGTAAAGCCCTACGCTGAGCGGATTGCCGGAGCCGAGTGGGAAATTTTCCCCAACTCCAGCCATATGCCTCATGTCGAGGAACGGAGCGACTGTATGACCCGGATAGAACGTTTTTTGGAAAAAAAAGGTCTGTAGGTTCACCGGGCAACACACCGGCCTGCATTAATCCAGCCGGTGTGGCAGCGCGAGATATTCCTCACTTTGCATTTCAATCAACCGGCTCAACGTACGCTGAAATTCAAACGCCAGCCGCTTACCCTGATAAAGCGCTTCCATTGAGATCTGAGCCCGGATAATAAGCTTCACACCGCGATCATAAAATTCATCGACCAGATTGATGAAACGTCTCGCGGTATCCTCGGTGCTCGTGGTCATCAGATGCACATGATCCAACATAACGGTATGAAACAGCTTACCCAGTTCGATATAGTCATTTTGACTGCGCGGACCTTCGCATAACTCCGAAAAATCGATCCATAACACGCCATTACAAACCCGTACCGACTGAATTGGCCGCCCCAGGATTTCCACCACTTCCTGCTCCTGAACCAAATGCGCATCGGAAATCAACGTATCAAACAATTTGGCCAGATGTTCCCCAGTATTCTCCAGCGGTGAAAAATATAAAGTGGCCTGCGTCAGCGCCCGTAATCGATAATCCGTACCTGCATCCAGGTTGTACACCTGAAAATGCTCAAGAATTCCTTTTATGGCCGGCACAAAACGATCACGCTGAAGACCGTTTGCGTATAAGCCCTCAGGGTATATGTTTGACGTTGTCACAATGACAATCCGATTCTCATAACAGGCGTTCAATACATTAGCCAGAATCATGGCGTCACCGATATCCGATACGAAAAACTCATCCAGACACAAAATCTGAACCTCTTCGGCAAACCGGCCGATGATCTGATCAATCGGATTTTTTTCATGCTTCAACTCCGCCAGACGCTGATGAATCATCTGCATGAAGCGATGAAAATGCATACGTTGCTTTCCATTAACATCCAGTGTTTCAAAAAACAGATCCATCAGAAAAGTTTTTCCGCGCCCGACACCGCCCCAGAAATATACTGACTGTGGCAAATCGGGGCGTTTGAATAAACGTTTGAAAGGATTGGCATTACTTTGCTGAAACTGCTGCAGCTGTATCCCCAGAGTGTCCAGCATGGACAATGCTTCAAGTTGATAAGGATCTTCCTGGTAGCCGCGAAGATTAAGCTCCTCACGATAACGACGAATCAATGGCATAAGCACTTCTTGGTAAAAATTAAAATTACGGCAAAACTGAACACATTTTCATTTAAGCCAATTAATATTAGCAACCTGCCGAGCATGGCATATACTTGCTATAAATTGTAACGAAGAACGTAATCACAAGGATTCAATATGGATTTACTTATTATTCTGGGCGCGTTTGTTGCGGGCATCGTGGTTGGCTTTATTCTGTTAAAGGTCACCAGTGGCGATAATGATGCTCAAGCACTACGAAAAAAGCTTGAGGAACTTCAGGCCGAGCACCAGGGCTACCAGAGCAGCGTCAATGAGCATTTCACCCGCACGGCAGATCTCATTGAAACCATGAACAAGAATTACAGTGAAATACAGTCTCATCTGATGCAGGGTGCCGAATTGCTGGTCAGCTCGGAATATCGCCTTGAGTCTGAACAAATGACTCAGTTGAACCCGGATGCAGACGACAATCTCGAAGTTCCAAAAGACTGGGCTCCCAAAAAAGCTGATCAAAAAGGAACACTATCGGAAGGGTTTGGCCTCAATCCTGAGACGGAAGAAGCTGAAACCACTCAGGATTCATCGCAGGTACGGTCCTGAACAAACAACAAATGTATATTGTTATTTCAAAATCGTCTTAAATCCCTCCTTATTATAATTTCTACACATTGATATAGTTGCCAACCTGAACATTTCGGGTGGCAACTTACTATCAATCGGTCTGGATATATGAACGCCTATAATCTAACTCATCTTAAACAGCTTGAAGCTGAGAGCATTCACATCATCAGGGAAGTCGCAGCAGAATTCGACAATCCGGTGATGCTTTACTCAATCGGAAAAGATTCAGCAGTTATGCTGCATCTGGCCATGAAAGCTTTTTTCCCCAGCAAGCCACCCTTTCCATTGATGCACGTGGATACCAACTGGAAATTCAAAGAGATGATCGAGTTTCGGGACAGCCATACCCAAAAGCTCGGCCTGGATCTGATCGTCTACAAGAATCAAGAAGGCCTGGATATGGACATCAGTCCGTTTGTCCATGGTAGCGCCAAACATACGGACATCATGAAAACCCAGGCACTCAAAAAAGCGCTGACACAATACGGCTTCGATGCTGCATTCGGCGGTGCCCGTCGTGATGAAGAGAAATCCCGGGCCAAAGAACGCGTCTATTCGTTTCGTGACAACAACCACCGTTGGGACCCCAAAAACCAGCGCCCGGAACTCTGGAATCTGTATAACGGTAAAGTCAACAAAGGTGAAAGCATCCGGGTATTTCCGTTAAGCAACTGGACCGAACTGGATATCTGGCAATACATCTATCTCGAGAGCATTCCGATTGTGCCACTGTACTTTGCTGCCAAACGCCCGGTTGTCAAACGCGATGGTACTTATATCAATGTCAATGATGAGCGTATGACACTTAAGCCAGGTGAAGCGGTCGAAGAAAAAATGGTACGTTTCAGAACCCTGGGATGCTATCCATTGACGGGTGCAGTGGAATCTGATGCCACCACATTACCGGAAATTATTCAGGAAATGTTGTTAACCACCACATCAGAAAGACAGGGTCGGGTGATTGATCACGACAGTGCCGGCTCAATGGAAAAGAAAAAACAAGAGGGGTATTTTTAAGATGTCTCATCAGTCTGAACTCATCGCCAGTGACATCCTGGAATATCTGAAGCAGCACGAAAACAAAGAACTGTTAAGACTGCTGACCTGTGGTAGCGTTGACGATGGCAAAAGCACCCTTATTGGCCGGCTATTACATGACTCCAAGATGATTTATGAAGATCAGCTGGCGGCAGTCACAAATGATTCTAAAAAGGTAGGAACAACCGGTGACAAACCGGATTTGGCATTACTGGTTGATGGACTCCAGGCCGAACGTGAGCAGGGAATCACCATTGATGTAGCTTACCGGTATTTCTCCACCTCAAAACGCAAGTTCATTATCGCCGACACCCCCGGACATGAACAATACACTCGCAACATGGCGACCGGTGCTTCAACCTGTGATCTGGCAATCATTCTGATTGATGCCCGTCATGGGGTTCTGACGCAAACCCGACGTCACAGTTTTATTGCTTCGTTATTGGGTATTCAACACATTGTTGTAGCCATCAATAAAATGGATTTGGCAGAGTACAGCGAAACCCGCTTCGAAGAAATCAAACAACAGTACCTGGAGTTTTCCAAACAACTGAACCTCAAGGATATTCGCTTCGTTCCTATATCCGCCCTGGAAGGCGATAATGTTGTCAACCGCAGCGAACATATGTCCTGGTATCAGGGCGAAACGTTGATGGAACTGATGGAAAACGTGCAGATTTCGGCTGATAAAAACCTTCAGGATTTCCGCATGCCGGTTCAGTGGGTTAACCGTCCAAATCTGAACTTCCGCGGATTCAGCGGTACAATTTCATCAGGTATTGTCAATGTTGGCGATCAGGTCATCGCACTGCCTTCGGGCAAAAGCAGCACAGTGAAATCCATTGTCACTTACGACGGAGAACTGGAAAGCGCATTTATCGGCCAGGCCGTCACACTGACACTGAACGATGAAATTGATATTTCCAGGGGTGACCTGCTGGTCAAGAAAGAGCATCAGCCTCTCAGTGGTCATGGTTTCTCAGCGAATCTGGTCTGGATGACCGAATCACCAATGGAACCAGGTAAACAATATGATATTAAGCTGGGAACCAGCTATACATCCGGGGTCATTCAAAGCGTTCAATACAAGACCGATGTCAATACGCTTGACCAACAACCAGCCCAGCGATTGGAACTCAACGAAATCGGCACCTGTGATGTTGTCCTCAGCAAAGCGGTCAGTTTTGACCCCTATAGTAAAAACCGCCACACGGGCGCATTTATTGTGATTGATCGCCTGACCAACGTAACTGTTGGCGCCGGCATGATCATTGGGAAGTCATCATCCACCAACCAGAGTCCAGTCGGGCTGGATGAACGGCTGCGCCGTTTTGGACAGAAGTCCGGAATTATAAAAGTCGTCAATGCCAAGCTGGCCTATCAGCTGGATCGACATTTATTTGATACGGGTCACTTCTCCGTCGTGGCAGAGAACATCGATCAACAGAATGCCACGCTGGCATTGCAGGCAGGAGTGTTGATTCTGACGCCAGACACTGACAGTTTTGATTTGGAAATTGTTGACGAGACCCTTGATGCAGCACTAATTGCACTACAGCAAAACGGCTACATTCGCTGATATTTCTGCAATCACATTTCAATCCGGTGACGAGCTCGCCGGATTGAAAACATCTGCCAACAATCAGACTGGAATTGGCAAATCCACAAACTCAACCGCAACATCAAACTGTGCCGCCAAATGCTCTCCCAATGCTTTGACACCATATCGCTCAGTCGCATGATGGCCAGCAGCAAAATAGTGTATCCCCTGCTCTTCAGCAGCATGTACCGTTGGTTCTGATATTTCTCCAGACAAATAAGCATCCACACCAAGAGCGGCAACTTCATCTATAAAACCTTGTGCTGCACCAGTACATAAAGCCAGAGTCTTAATAGGTTTTGACTGCTCCACATGAATCACCGGAAAACTGAGCAGATCCTCCAGCCATTGACGAACCTCTGCCCCGGGTCGTGGTCGTTCAAACTCGGTTACCAAACCAATCGCATTGCTACAAAGATCACCAAGGCTGGCAACAGCATTCACACCCATCAGCTGAGCCAGCTGAATGTTATTCCCAAATTGAGGATGCACATCCAAAGGCAAATGATAAGCGAACAAGTTGATCTCGTGGGTCATAAGCGCTTGAATACGCTTACGCTTCATTCCCACAATTGGCGCACTTTCACTTTTCCAAAAATAACCATGGTGAACGATAATCGCATCAGCCTGCAATTCAATGGCACGATCGATCAGCTTTTGGCTGGCTGTTACACCTGTTACTATTTTTTGAATGACATTACGACCTTCAACCTGTAAGCCATTGGGACAATAGTCACGAATGTCCGCCACATTTAACAATTTATCCAGATAACGCTGTAAATCAGTTCTTTGCACTGACATGTCTTGAGTTTACTCCGTTCGTGCATCACATTACTGCCACAAAACTACCTGCCCAACTGTTTAAGGTAAACCATTGAGATGAAAAATTTCCTAAAGCCGTTTGTCTTTCCAACACTCATTGGTTTGGTCAGTGGCATGGCAATCTTATGGCTAATGAGCGATAACAGTGCTGCGCAACTGGTCAGTAACCCAGCACCTGCCAGCTATGCCAGCACTATCTCCAGAGCCAGCCCATCGGTCGTCAATATCTATTCAAGCAAACCCGTACATCCACAGGAAGTCAAACCGTCAGAATGGCTGAGTGACCCATATCTGAAGCAGTTTTTTAACGATCAGACCCAGCCGGAAATGGAACGCCTGCAATCCAGTCTCGGATCTGGCGTCATCATCACTCAGGATGGCCAAATCGTTACGAATTACCATGTGATTGCCGGTGCAAGTAATATTCTAGTGGCCACTTCCACTGGCAAAGTCGCTCAAGCCAATGTCATCGGTACAGATCCTCTGACTGACCTGGCATTATTGAAAATCAATCTTGATCATTTACAGCCCATCAGCTTTTCCAAATCCATACTGAACATCGGTGATGTTGTCTTTGCCATCGGCAACCCATTTGGCATCGGTCAAACGGCTTCCATGGGAGTAGTCAGTGCCACTGGCCGTCACAATGTCGAAGCCGGTCTGTTGGCCAATTTCATCCAGACAGATGCGGCAATCAACCCCGGGAACTCCGGTGGAGCGCTGGTTAATACACGAGGAGAACTGGTGGGGATCAGCACGTCAATTTTCAGAGTAAATGGCAATTTTGTTGGAATTGGATTTGCGATACCACTGGAACAGGTACTGGAAGTAACCATGTCTCTGGCACAACACGGCCGAGTCATTAGGGGATATCTGGGTGCGGAAATGCATGAAGTGCCGGTGCAGGCGCTCATGGATCAACATATACCGGAACATTTTGGCCTTCAAATATCCAGTATTGATGAACGAGGCCCGGCGCAACTGGCCGGCCTGAAAGCTGGCGATATTCTCATCAGTTTTGACCAGAAGCCATTACTCAGTGCCAGACAGGCACGAATGGAAGTTATTGACCGTAAACCGGGAGAAACACTGAACGTCGGGTTTTACAGGATGGGTCAACACCACGATACTGAGATTATTTTAGGCTCCCGGCCCACTCAATAGCAGGCCGGCGCTGAAGCTCTCTACTTTGCAGGCAACAGCTTGCTCAACGCAGACAACAATGCCGTATTCTCTGGCTCAGAGGACACGTTTATTCTCAGGCAATTCTCCAGCAACGGATGAACTCCATCCAACAGCTTAACCAGAATGCCATGTTCTTTCAGCTGTGAATGTAATGCCGCAGCGGATTGCTGTTTAACTCTTACCAGCAGAAAATTGGCTTCACTGGGCCATACTTTCAGCTGTTCGAACTGAGTCAGCGCTTGAAACAGATGAGACCGGTGTTGACGCAGCAGATCGGTCTGCTGGCTCAGAACATCATAATGTTGTAGAGCAAACACGGCACTTACCTGACTCAGCACACTGATATTGTAAGGCAGCCTGACCTTGTTGAACTGTTCTGCCCATTCCTTCTGAGCGATCAAAATGCCCAAACGCAAACCTGCCAACCCTACTTTTGAAAGCGTCCGCATAATCACCAGATTATCGTAATCATCGAGCAAATGAAGGAGGTCACTCTCGGTAAACGCCAGGTACGCTTCGTCCAATACAACCAGCCCAGAACAGTTTTCAATAATCCGACGAACCTTTTCCTCTCCAAATAAGTTTCCGGTAGGATTGTTTGGCTGTGCCAAAAACACGACGGCTGGGTTTTCAATCTCAATTTTGTTTAACAACGCTTCAAGATCGAGCTCAAAATTCTCAGTCAAATCAACACCGACATAAGGAATGCCCAGCACCTGTGCAATCAACTGATACATCACAAAACTGGGCTCCACTGCCAGGATACCGCGCTTCGTTCCTGCAACAGCCATCGCAATTATCTGGATCAGTTCATCTGATCCATTGCCTAATACCAGTTGATAATGGTCCTGAACACCCATAACCCGGCGTAACTGCTGCTTAAGCTCTTCCGCTTCTGGCGATGGATAGCGATTCAATTCTACGTTTTGCAGGATGGTCAGCCATTCCTCAACCATACCTTGCGGCCAGTGATAGGGATTCTCCATAGCATCCAACTTGATCAGATTTTCTGCGTCCTGGACTTTATAAGCACTCAGTCCCCTGATTTCGGGCCTGACCAATGTGTCGACCCGATTTGAAATAGATTCCTGATTATTTGGCATTGTGTCCCACTCGATAAGATGCGCTCAAAGCATGCGCCTGCAACCCTTCTCCATAGGCCAGTTTCGCAGCCACTTTACCCTGTTCACGGGCACCTTCAGCACTGAAATAAATAATGGAGGATTTTTTCTGAAAATCGTATACCCCCAGAGGCGAAAAAAATCTCGCCGTACCCGACGTCGGCAGAACATGATTCGGACCGGCACAATAATCCCCTAATGCTTCGGCAGAATAACGACCCATAAACACTGCACCTGCGTGACGAATATGCTTTAACAAAGCTTCGGGGTCTTCAACGGACAACTCAAGGTGTTCAGGGGCAATGCGATTGCTAAGCTCAGCAGCCTCTTCAAGACTGTTGACATGAATAAACGCACCACGCCCTTCTATTGAAGCCCGGACGATGTCTGAGCGAGGCAATTCATCCAGCAGACGATTGGCAGCGGCTTCAACCTGATCTAAAAAATCCGCACTCGGTGAAATCAGAATGGATTGCGCAATCCGATCGTGTTCAGCTTGCGAAAACAAATCCATCGCAATCCATTCCGGGTCGGTCTTGCCATCACAAATCACCAGGATTTCAGACGGACCCGCAATCATATCGATACCAACTTTGCCAAATACCTGACTTTTGGCCGTCGCCACCCAGGTATTACCGGGACCGACAATCTTATCGACGGCCGGTACTGTCTCGGTCCCGTACGCCAATGCGGCTACCGCCTGCGCACCACCAATACAGATGACCTGATCAACTCCAGCAATTGCAGCGGCTGCCAACACCAGAGGATTCTTCTCACCTCCCGGCGTAGGCGACACCATGATAATTTTTTCAACTCCAGCCACTGACGCCGGGATCACATTCATCAAAACCGAAGAAGGATAAGCGGCCAGACCGCCCGGAACATATACACCGACCCGATCAAGTGCTGTAACCTGTTGTCCAAGTACTGTTCCATCCTCTTCCTCGAACCGCCAGGAGCTTTGTTTCTGTCGTTCGTGAAAACGCCTTACCCGGACAGCCGCCAGCTCCAGAGCTTCTTTCTGATCAGTGGGAATGGACTCCAGTGCCTGGTGTAACTCATCCTCCCGAATGACCAGTACTGCGGCATCAGATACGGACATCCGATCGAAACGATTGGTATATTCGACCAGAGCAGCGTCTCCCTCGATTCGAACACGCTGTATGATCTCCGCAACCGTCGCCTGCACACCTGGATCAGATACACTTTCCCAGGCTAACAAATGATTGAGGTGATGATCAAAATCTGCCTGAGACCTGTTGAGTCGGCGAATGTTAAGGTCACGGTTATTACTCATCACAACTTTCCTCTTGATCATTTTTTACGTTGTTTAACAGCTTCCGCCATCTGGTCGATAATGGGTTGCAGGGTATTTTGCTTCAACTTAAGCGCAGCTCTGTTCACTACCAGACGGCTGGATACATCAGCGATATGGGCCATAGGTTGCAGACCATTGGCGCGCAGCGTATTACCGGTGTCGACGATATCGACAATACAATCTGCCAATCCCATAATCGGAGCCAGCTCCTGTGCCCCATACAATTTGATCACATCCACCTGACGGCCCTGCTGAGCAAAATACTGTTTGGTGACACCGACAAACTTGGTGGCCACTTTGAGGCGTCGGGATAACGGTTCCTTACGATCCGGAAAACCAGCTGTCATCAGTCGACATTTGGCAATTTCCAGATCCAGTACTTCGATGATTTCCTGGGCACCAAACTCCATCAACACATCTTTTCCGGCAATCCCCATGTCCGCAGCACCATATTCCACATATGTTGGAACATCCGTGGCACGGACCTTAATGAACTTAATGTGATCGTGGTTGGTGTCAAAAATAAGCTTGCGACTTTTTTCCAGATCTTCAGTTGGCTCAATACCAACATCAGCGAGCAACGGCAAAGTGTCGTCAAGAATACGACCTTTGGACAAAGCAATGATTACCGGTTTATTCATGAAGCAGATACCATATCAAATATTGACGCGCTGAATGGAAGCGCCCAGATTCTGAAGTTTTTCTTCAATGCACTCATAACCACGATCAATATGATATACGCGGTCAACCATGGTCTGACCTTCTGCAACCAGCCCCGCCAGCACCAGACTTGCAGATGCACGCAGATCCGTGGCCATAACCGGCGCTCCGGTCAGCACTTTTTTACCTTTAATAACGACTGTATTGCCTGATACCTGGCAATCTGCTCCCAAACGGGTGAGTTCCTGAATGTGCATAAAACGGTTCTCAAATACAGTTTCAATCACCGTGCCTGTACCTTCGGCAACCGCATTCAAAACAGTAAACTGAGCCTGCATGTCGGTGGGGAAAGCCGGATAGGGAGCCGTCAGCACATCAACAGCTTTAGGGCGTTGTCCCTGCATATCCAAACTGATCCAGTCCTCCCCGGTTTCTATGTGAGCGCCGGATTCGCGCAATTTGATTAACACTGCGTCCAGCAGAGACGGATCTGTATTTTTAAGCTTAACGCACCCTCCAGTCACTGCGGCTGCAACCAGATAGGTTCCGGTTTCAATCCGGTCCGGCAAAATGGCATATTCACACCCCTTCAATGCCTCAACACCGTGAACCACAATTCTATCGGTGCCGACGCCTTCTATATTTGCTCCCATGGCGATCAGACACTTGGCCAGATCAACCACTTCCGGTTCTTTGGCAGCATTTTCCAGAACCGTGGTGCCTTCGGCCAGAGTCGCCGCCATTAACAGGTTTTCTGTCCCGGTTACGGTGACGGTATCAAAGAAGATCTTTGCACCTTTCAAGCGTCCATTGGTGCGGGCATTAATATAACCATCCTCTACCCTGATCTCAGCACCCATCGCTTCCAAACCTTTAATATGCAGGTCAACCGGCCGGCTACCAATCGCACAACCGCCCGGTAGAGATACCCGGGCCTGCCCAAAATGAGCCACCAATGGACCCAACACAAGAATGGAGGCCCTCATGGTTTTTACCAAACTGTAAGGAGCAGTAAAATCGTTGATCTGACCAGCACAGATTTCAACACTCATGTCTTCGCCAATAATTGCCTGGATGCCCATGCAACCCAGCAATTCCAACATCGTGGTAATATCCTGAAGATGGGGCAGGTTTCGAATCGTCTGAAATTCTTTGGTCAGTAAAGCCGATGCGATAATCGGTAAAGCAGCATTCTTTGCACCGGATATTCGGATTTCTCCGCCTAACCTGGCACCACCATTGATCAGTAGTTTATCCATTAATGTTTAAAGCCTATATTTGCCTGTCTGCTGATACTACCACTGCTGGCCCGGATAAATCAGAGACTATAAAAGTGTTTTAAGAACTTCTGGCCATTCAAATACCGAATAAGAGCCGACATACAAAAATATGCCAGGGGCAGCATCTGCGGAACCAAAACGAATATCTATCAGAGGAAGGGTATATCCCGCCCCGAAAAGGGCGGGCATTATAAATAAGAAAGCGAGAAATGGCTAAATATCTGAATCGTTATCCTGAGAATCCTCTAGCAACTCTTTGCTTGGATTGACGTAAGCCTTCTCATCCCAGCTTTGCTGGACTGTTTCAGTCCACATATCAATGGCTTTATCCATATCCCCGCCAGCTTCTTTCATGAGCCGATCAAACCGATTACGAAACGTTACGCCGATATTCACACCGTTAAATGTTACATTCTGCATGGCCCAGCCATTGCGTTTTTTCGAATAGTACATGGACTGAACCACTGGATAGTGAGTTCCGGATTTATCCACTACCTCGAGGTAAACCCGAGTGTTTTTGAATGTATCTTTTTTATCATCTTTGGAAGGTACAATTTCAAAACTCAACCCTTTAAAGCTT
Organism: Gynuella sp.; assembly: GCF_050297175.1. Lineage (NCBI taxonomy): Bacteria > Pseudomonadati > Pseudomonadota > Gammaproteobacteria > Oceanospirillales > Saccharospirillaceae > Gynuella > Gynuella sp. The sequence continues at coordinate 19,858 of NZ_JBNKSF010000035.1, forward strand.
TTGATACCCAAAGCATAAGTACTCAGGAGACTGGTTTTAAAGACTTTAAGAAATCGTCGTTTTTGCTCTATGGTTGCTGATGACAGGTATTTTCCCATCACCCGACCGGCAATCAGTTCATATCCCACCACGGGTTCCAGCAATGTCTGCATATTCTGCAAATACTCTGCTGAATTGTCCTGATCTCCATATTTTTCGATTAGAACCAGTATTTGATCCAGGCTTTCTTTAACAGTCTCTTTGGCTGTCTTATCCGGCGTCAATGCATAAACCGAATTGGAAATCAAAAACAGAAAGCTGATCAGCACAAACCGTGTTAACGCAACTACTCTCATGTTAGCTTTAACCCATTGCCACTAATAACAGGCGGGACTCTAACACCGCAGATGGCAGCGAATACAGTATAAACGTGGAGTGGTTGTGACAATATTCAGTAAACATTCATATCACCACAAAATGTTTTGCAATTAGTCTGCCAAGCGATTTTAATTGGCCGCCACTACTTATCAGTTAAGGAAACAATATGCTTCTATGGCCCTGTATCGCTTTAGCAGCGGGCTTGATCCTCTTAGTTTGGAGTTCGGACAAATTCGTCGCTGGCGCAGCAGCCATTGCCCATAATCTGGGTATGTCACATATTCTGATTGGTGTCACAATTGTTTCCATGGGAACGTCTGCACCAGAAATACTGGTTTCAACCAACGCAGCTCTGGACAACGCTCTTAATCTATCCCTGGGGAATGCCCTGGGCTCCAATATTGCCAATATTGGCCTCGTTCTGGGAATTACTGCACTGATTGCCCCAATACCCGTTTCTGCCCGGGTCATGAAAATTGAGAACCTGATCGTACTATTAGTTTCGCTGGCGACCGGTTTTATTTTTTATGACTCATTTCTGAGTCGCGGAGAGGGTGTCATTCTGCTTGTGGGGCTCGTCTTGTTTTTATTGTGGGTGTTTTATGACCATAAGAAGTCTCAGGACGATGACTTTGAAGACGAAATCCCAACCGGGATGAATACCAGCAAAGCCGCAATGTGGTTCATTATTGGCCTGAGTGTATTGATGTTTAGTTCCAAAATACTGGTGTGGGGTGCCACCCAAATTGCAATATCACTAAAAATCAGCGAACTCGTCATCGGTGCAACTATTGTCGCAATTGGCACCAGCCTCCCGGAACTGGCGGCCAGTGTGGCCAGTGCCCGCAAAGGCCATCACGATATCGCGATTGGGAATGTGCTTGGATCAAACCTGTTCAATCTTTTGGCTGTTATCGGCATACCAGCGATACTCGCTCCGAATACATTTGCAGCAGACGTATTCTGGCGCGATTATCTTGTCATGATTTTTATGACGGCATTTCTGTCAATCAACCTGGTAATCAAGGGCTCCAGCGGCAAATCTTTAGGGCGAATTTTTGCATTAATGGCATTAATTGCATACGGTGGTTATTTATTTCTCAACTATCAGTCTCTGACCTGACCAGGGCTAAATAATGGCAGCCAAAAAGTCGCATCGACCAGTGTTGCTGGTCCCACTACTTATCGCCACAGTTGGCTATTTCTGGGTATCCCAAAAAGACATTAGCATCACTGAAGACACAGTCTCGGGCACGCCTGTGCAATTATTTGCCAATGATCTGCACAGTCGAAATTTTGATAGCTCAGGACACCTGATTCACGAAATCACGACTCCAGAGCTGGTCATGCCGGGTAAAAATAACGTGATCCTGATCAGTACCCCCAATATCGAAGTATTCAACAAAAACGGTCCGGTAAGCCACATCCAAAGCCTTAATGCAATCATTCGCAGTGACGATGACAGTATTGAATTGAATGGTCAGGTTGAAGTCAGACAGATTGGCGGACCGAACTTAGCAGTATTACTTACAAACCAACTTATATACAATTATCAGACCAAATATGCCTACACTGAAGAGCCTGTTACAATGAAAGATCAATTCGGAGTAATGACAGCAGTGGGAATGGAAATAGACGTACAACAAGAAACGGTCAGATTCAATTCAGATGTTGAAGCACAATATGAAGTCATTCACTAATACCTGTACCTTTCTAATCATGCTAGTGAGCCTGGGAATTTGTACTCCAGCCGTTGCCCTGCCAGACGACACCAAACAACCCATCAAAGTCAAAGCCAAACAAAGCGAATACAACAATATCAAAGGTGTTATGACCTACTCAGGACAGGTGGAATTTCAGCAGGGCTCCATCAGACTTTATGCTGACGAGGTGTTTATCTATCTCGTTGATGGCAGTGTTACAAAAATGACGGCTAACGGCAAACCAGCACACTTCAGCCAGCTACTGAAAGCTGAGGACAAACAACCACTGGAAGCTCAGGGCAATTATCTGGAATATAACGTCAATAACGGTGAAATCCTTATAGACGGGGATGCAAAGTTGAACCGCACTGGGAACAATATGTCTGGTGGCAAGATCCGCTACAACGTCAAAGACGGCAGTGGACAGGCAAATGGCGGAGTTGAAATGACGCTTCAGCCAGATGCTCTGGGGGATCAATGACCATTCTATCAGCTAAAAATCTCGCCAAATCCTACGGTCCACGGGAAATCGTGAAAGACGTGTCCCTGGATGTGGGGATAGGCGAAGTTGTCGGCCTGCTTGGCCCCAATGGAGCTGGTAAAACAACCTGTTTTTATATGATTGTCGGCCTGGTACCTGCAGATCGGGGGCAGGTATATGTCGATCAACAAAATATTACCGGCCTGCCAATGCACGGCAGAGCCAAAAAAGGTATCGGTTATCTGCCTCAGGAAGCCAGTGTATTCAGAAAGCTTAGCGTGGAACATAACCTGATGGCCATTCTGGAGATCCGAAAGGAGCTATCCGGTCAACAACGCAGGCAGGAACTCGAAAAACTGTTGAACGAATTCAATATTCAACATGTTCGCAAAAGTCTCGGAATGGCTTTATCTGGGGGAGAGCGTCGCCGAGTGGAAATCGCCAGAGCTCTGGCTATGGAACCCAAATTCATATTACTGGATGAACCATTTGCCGGGGTTGATCCAATTTCTGTCAGTGACATCAAGGAAATAGTGACACACTTGAAAAATCGCGGTATCGGCGTATTGATTACAGACCATAACGTACGCGAGACATTGGATATCTGTGAACGTGCCTACATAGTAGGTAATGGACATATTATTGCCGAAGGCAACGCAGAACAGATACTAGCCAATCAGAAAGTACGTGAAACCTATCTGGGCGATAATTTCCGCCTGTAAGATATGCAAATTTGAGAACCAATGAGTATATGAAGACTTCTCTACAACTCAAAATGGGTCAACATCTGACCATGACCCCCCAGTTGCAACAGGCCATTAAGCTGTTACAACTGTCCACATTGGATCTGCAACAGGAGATTCAGCAGGCATTGGATTCCAATCCCATGCTCGAAGTTGAAGAGGATAGCGAAGGACATCAGGATAATCATGAAAACGGTGTGTTAAAACACGATACAGCCAAAGAAAACGGCGCAACCGATTTCAGCGAAGCCCCCAAAGAAAACAACGGTAATAATGAAACCGAAGTCCGGGAAATAGACCAGGAATGGGGTGAAAATATCCCTGACGACCTTGCTGTGGACAGCTCCTGGGATGATGTCTATCAACATGCCCCAACGGGTCTGTCAGCTCCTGCATCCGATGATGACAATTTTTACGAAAATCAGAATTCAACCACTGACAGCCTGGAAGAACATTTGCGCTGGCAGCTGAATCTGACACCAATGTCTGACCGGGATCGCGCCATCGCATTTGCCATTCTTGACTGTATCAACGCTGATGGCTATTTAAATACGGATTGGCAAGAGCTGGTCGACTCACTGCAACAGGATATCGGCACAGAGGAAGATCCTCTGGATGTGGAAGAAGTGGATGCAGTATTACACAGACTGCAAATGTTTGATCCGGTAGGAGTATGCAGCCGTGACCTGCGCGACTGTCTGCTGGCACAACTAAAACAGCTACCGGAAACGACCCCGGCACTCAAAGAAACCATTCAACTGGTTGACCAGTATCTCAACCTGCTCGGTAGTAAGGACTACGCTACGATCATGCGTCGTATGAAAATCAAGGAAGATCAACTTAAAGATGTGATTGGCTTGATTCAGCAGCTGAACCCACGTCCGGGGGAACAAATTGCCCCGCTACAACCAGAGTATGTCATTCCTGACGTCATTGTGAGCAAAGACATAGAAAACCAGCGCTGGAAGGTAGAACTAAACCCGGAAATTGCACCCCGCTTAAGAGTCAATGCCAGCTATGCCTCCATGGTTAAGCGCGCAGATAGCAGCGATGACAACACTTACCTTCGTGACAACCTTCAGGAAGCAAGGTGGTTCATCAAGAGCCTGCAAAGCCGTAACGAAACCCTTCTGAAGGTGGCCACCAAAATCGTCGAACACCAACTTGGTTTTTTTGAATATGGTGAAGAAGCCATGAAGCCATTGGTACTGCATGATATTGCCGAAGCTGTGGATATGCATGAGTCCACCATTTCCAGGGTGACTACTCAGAAATATATGCATACTCCGAGAGGCATCTTTGAGCTGAAGTTCTTCTTTTCCAGCCACGTCAGTACCAGCTCAGGGGGAGAGTGCTCCTCTACCGCAATCCGTGCAATCATCAAAAAGCTGGTTGCATCAGAGAACCCTAAAAAGCCGTTGAGTGACAGTAAAATCGCTACGATGCTGGGAGATCAGGGAATTCAGGTAGCACGTAGAACAATCGCAAAATATCGGGAGGCGTTAAATATTCCCCCCTCAAATGAACGTAAACAACTGGTTTAGCTAAACAAGAATACATGTCAATCAGACTGTAAAAAAAAATGTAATGAGTGGTAAGGTCTAGGGAAATTCACTACCCAGATCAAGCATTTATCTACAACACAAGCTATTCTTAACAATAAGCCGGAACGCAGTTCCGGCCCCATAAAGATAAGTGGATGCCAAACATCCAAATAAACTGAGGAGAAGCCTATGCAAATCAATATCAGTGGCCATCACCTGGAAATCACCGATCCTCTCAAAGATTACGTCAAAAACCGTATAGAAAAACTGGAAAAACATCACGATCAGATCAGTAATGTTCAAGTTACCTTGTCTGTCGAAAAGTCCCGACAAAAAGCGGAGGCGCAAATTAATATACCAGGCACACAAATCCATGCAGATGCCACCCATGATGACCTCTACGCTGCTATTGATCTGATGCACGACAAACTTGACCGACAATTGCTGAAACATAAGGAAAAACATGTTAACCGGCAACATGGCCACTAATTTAAAAGCAGGTTTCTTTAATACTCATGCTTAAACAAATCCTACAACCCGGCTACATCTTTACAGATGTGGCCGCTACCAGTAAAAAGAAAGCATTACAGGATATCGCCGAGATGATCAGCCAGCTTGTGCCGGAACTGACATCTGACTATATTTTCGACAACCTGATCGCAAGAGAGCGGCTCGGCAGTACAGGTTTTGGTAATGGTGTTGCCATCCCGCACTGTCGAATCAGTGATTACGACAAAATCATTGGTGCTTTTTTCAGGTTGAAAGATCCAATTGATTTTGACGCTGTTGATAAACGTCCGGTGAATCTTCTGTTTGTGTTATTGGTTCCAGAGGAAGAAAAAACAGCTCACCTTGAGGTCTTGTCTCTGTTATCAGAAAAATTCAGTAATGAAACCATACGCAATAAACTGGCAACAATGAGCAAGGAAGATATCTACCAGTTATTCATCAATTCGTAACAGAACCAAAATTCCAGGGAAATAACTTCTCTCATGCGGAAGTCGCGTCCGGAGAGTTTGCGCGGGAGTTCTGTTGTTAATTGATGCTATCTTGAGAAGATGGATGTTGCACTCCCCCGATTGACATTGGAATGACTATGAAACTAATCATAATCAGCGGCAGATCTGGCTCTGGTAAAACCACCGTGCTGCAGTGCCTCGAAGACAATGGCTATAATTGTATCGATAACATGCCTGTCGCCCTGCTGCCTGAACTGACTCGACTGCTGTATTCTGAACATCAGGAATCCCGAGTCGCGGTTTGTATTGACGCACGCAATGCGCCATCGTCAATTAAATCCTTTCCAAGAATTGTCGAACAACTGAACTCCAAAGATATTCAGTGTGAAATTGTCTTTCTGGATGCGAATGATGACACACTACTACAGCGTTATTCCGCCACTCGTCGCAAACACCCTTTGAGCGGCGAAACCTTATCTCTGGCAGAAGCGATTGACAGGGAAAAACAAATTCTTGATCCAATTGCCAACCTCGCTGACCTGGCCATTGACTCGACAACAATGTCCCTGCAAGAGCTTCGCTCACTGATAAAACAAAGAGTGGCGGGCAGGCAACAACAGCATCTTGGATTGATGTTTACCTCTTTCGGCTATAAACATGGCGTTCCGACCGACGCTGACTTTGTATTCGATGTCCGTTGTCTTCCCAACCCCTATTGGGACCCATCACTCAGGCAATACACTGGGATTGATCAGGAGATTATTGAATTTCTCAAAAAAGAACCTGAAGTCAATTTAATGTTTGAGGATATCTATCGTTTACTGGATCGCTGGATTGCCTCATTTGAAGCAAATAATCGTAGCTATCTGACGGTTGCAATTGGCTGCACTGGAGGTCAACATAGATCAGTTTTTCTAGTGGAACAATTAGCATCTGCCTTTCGCAGCAGAAACCACAGCACTCAGATAAGGCACCGGGAACTAAAGCTTAATCATTAACAATTTACAAGGCGCATGAATGGTCGAAGAATCCGTCACTATCATCAATAAACTTGGACTGCACGCTCGTGCCGCAGCTAAATTTGTCAATGTAGCCAGTCAGTTTGGCGCTCAGATTCGAGTGATTAAAGGTGCCAAGGAAGTGGATGGCAAAAGCATAATGTCTGTTATGATGCTAGCTGCCGCCCAAGGGACAGAGCTTTCACTCAGAATTGATGGTAAAGACGAACAAGCAGCACTAACTGCTATAAAAGAGTTAATTGCCAACCGCTTTGATGAAGCTGAATAGTTTTTCCGCCATCCAATACTAAGTTCAGCTTTGTTCCACTAGATTAAGTCTACAATTTAACTCCCAGCCCAGTAAAAATAAGGATTCGGATGCCAGTCCATGTTGAGCATGAACAGTTCCAGCAAATCGGTGAGCGCTTACTGAATGCAATGGACGCCAATAACACCGAACGCGTACAGGAAATTCTGAATCAGGATTTATCCGCTGTTGATATCGCTCACCTCATTGAGTCGACTCCCTCAAAGCGTCGTGCCGACATCTGGAAATTTCTGTCTGAGAGCCAAAAAGGTGAGGTCATCAGTCACCTGGGTGATGACCTTCAACTTCATTACCTTACCAAAATGAGCCCTGAACAAGTCCTGGAAACAATTCAGGATCTTGATTCAGATGATTTTGCCGATGTCCTGCAGCAGTTGCCGGAGCCAAATCGAATTGCGGTACTTCACTCCATGGAACCGGAGGATCGACGTGAAGTCGAGGTACTGTTGGCCTATCCGGAAGATACTGCTGGCGGCCTGATGAATCCGGAAGTACTGACAATCCGGGCAAACGTAACGCTTGATGTCGTGTTGCGATATCTAAGAAGGCAATCGGACCTGCCGGATCAGTTTGACTCTCTTTACGTCGTTAACCGAAATGATCAGCTGGTTGGGACCTTACCTTTGCATGCATTGTTACTGGGTGATCCTGACACGACGGTTCGTGAGGTTATGAACAGCGATATCGAGGGAATTCCAGCTACCAGCCGGGACCGTGATGTTGCCAAGTTATTTGCCAATCACGACTGGATATCTGCACCTGTGGTCGATGAAAAAGGTAAACTGCTCGGACAAATCACCATTGACGACATTGTCGATGTGATCCGTGAAGAAGCGGATCACGCGGTTATGTCCATGGCGGGCCTGGATGAAGATGAAGACGCTTTTGCACCGGTTTGGAGCAGCGCTAAAGGCAGAGCGGTATGGCTGGGACTAAACCTTTTAACAGCCTTTATTGCAGCGTTGGTGATTCTTAACTTTGAGGACGCAATTGCCATGATTACGGCTCTGGCCGTCATGAACCCCGTTGTTGCAAGTATGGGAGGTGTTGCCGGCAGTCAGACACTGACGTTAGTAATACGTGCCCAGGCCACCGGGAAAATTAATACCAGCAACTATTTATGGTTGCTGGGCCGGGAGTTTGGTGTAGGGCTGATTAATGGCTTTCTGTGGGCGGTTATCACGGCATTCATCTGCTGGTTACTGTTCAGCAATGTTCAGCTTGCAATCGTATCTGGTATTGCGATTCTGGCGAACATCACCATTGCCAAAATATCCGGTGCCCTGTTACCGGTAATACTGGAAAAACTAAAGATCGACCCTGCTCTGTCTGGCAGTGTCATATTAACAACCGTGACAGATGCCGTTGGGTTCTTTACTCTTCTGGGTCTGGCTACCTGGTACTTACTCTGATCAATACTACTATGAACAAAGAAAACGATTGGCAAGACTCGTCGGAAGACGATATCGAATGGGTCTCCAAGACCCGTATGAAAAAAGAAATGCATGAGCTTCAGGAAATAGGTATGAAGCTCATGGAACTTAACCAGAGTCAGCTCGATACAATTCCTTTGACGGATGAGTTGATTGCTGCGATTACTGAGTCAAAACGCATTACCAGTCGTGAAGCAAGACGCCGACATTCACAGTTTGTTGGTCGCCTGATGCGAAAGGCTGACTATGACGCCATAGTACACGGGATTGAGCTGCTGGATCCGGCATCTGATGCCTATGCCAGGCTGCATCAACAAAGTGAACGCTGGCGTGACAGACTGCTGACAGGCGATAACGATGAACTAGTGGCTTGGTTCGATCAGTATCCTGACTGTGACCGGCAACAATTGCGCAACCTTTTACGTAATAGTCTTAAGGAAATTGAGCAAAAACCCGATAGTTGGCTGGCCAGAAAAAAGCTGTATCAGTTTATCAAGGCCGAAGTACAGCAAATCTGAATAGACTCATTACCTGACATAAATCTGGGAAAAATATAGCGCCGTCGTGGCGACAATCAAAATAAACATCGTCCAGAGATGAAATTGTCCGGCGTCTGTACGGCGCCGGGCCCTGAAGGGTCGAATAATAAACTCAATCAACGTCAATAAAGCACAAACTACCAATAATATCGGGATCCATTCAACCGTAGGGGTCTGCCATTCTTCTCTGATAGGTAAATGCTTGTAGCGTATGGCTCCAGTGCTCATTTCCGGACGGGTAATCCAGACAATACACTGGAGAACGAATAATGACACCCATGATGCAACAGCCACGGTTCTTGAAAGCAGAATCCAGAAATCCGGTTTTTTTCGTCTCTCCATACCCGGCCTTATTGTGTAATAGAGGCTCAGATCATATCCCATTTCCAAAAGCTGTAAACCTTTAGGGCAACCCCAGAAACCAACAGCATTTACAGCACGTAAGCACTAAACGTTCATTTAATGCCTCTATAGGTCAATCAATAGTGGGAATGGAAGCGATCAGGTTTCGAGTATATGGATGCCGGGGTTCATTGAAGACAGCGTCAGTATCCCCCTGCTCCACCACAACTCCCTGGTTCATAACGATTACTCTATGACTGATAGCCTTGACCACTTCAAGGTCGTGGCTAATAAACAAATAAGATAACCGATGCTGCTTTTGCAGAGCCTGTAACAACTCTAAAACCTGAACCTGTACTGTTCGGTCCAGGGAAGAAGTTGGTTCATCCAGAATGATGAGCTTGGGTTTTAAAATCAATACTCTCGCGATAGCAATGCGCTGTCTCTGACCACCGGAAAATTCATTTGGGTAACGGAAACGACTTTCAGGATCAAGACCAACTTCTTTCATCACAGCCACAACCTGCTGCTCCCGCTCAGGAACAGTACCAATGCCATGAATATCCAAGCCCTCACTGATAATTTCCGCGACAGACATTCTCGGACTTAGACTGCCATAAGGGTCCTGAAACACGACCTGCAGAGATCGTCTTAGCGGACGTAGTTGCTTACGATCCAACCGCTGGAGCTCTGTCTGGTCAAACATAATTTTTCCCTCGCTTGGCTCCAGCTTTAACACCGCTCTGGCAAGCGTGGATTTGCCCGACCCACTTTCACCGACCACTCCCAGAGTTTCACCGGGATATAGTTCCAGACTGATATCATCAACGGCTTTTATATGGTCGACCGTTCGCTTGAAAATACCACGCTTAATTGGAAACCATACTCGTAACTGCTCAACCTTAAGTAAAGGCGTTTTTCGGTCCACATCTGATAAAGACTGACGTGGCCGGGCAGCCAAAAGCTTTCGGGTATAAGGATGACGGGGGGCTGCAAAAAGGTTCTGCGTCTCTGCGGTCTCAACGATTTTCCCCTGCTCCATCACAATCACTCGATGGGTAATTCCTTTAACCACAGCAAGATCATGGGTAATGAACAATATCGACATCCCAATTTCCCGTTGCAACTCCATCAACAGATCCAGTATCTGTCGCTGCACAGTAACATCCAACGCAGTCGTCGGTTCATCAGCAATCAATAATTTGGGGCGATTCACCAGAGCCATGGCAATCATAATCCGCTGACGCTCCCCGCCTGACAACTGATGAGGAAACGCGGATATCTTTTTTTCCGCTTCACGAATACCGACCTTAACCATCCATTCAAGACTAATTCTGAATGCCTCTGCCTTGGTAACCAGTTCGTGTAATAACACCATTTCACTAAGCTGACGACCAACTGTATGAAGTGGGTTCAGAGAGGTCATTGGCTCCTGAAAAATAACGCTGATATCCTGCCCTCTGAGTTCTCTCATTCTTTGATCAGAAACAGTAATCAGGTCCTCCTTCTCATTCCAGATTATACGGCCGCCCATAAAGACAAGAGGAGGGCTATCTAGTAACCGCAGAATACTGAGAGAAGTAACGCTTTTCCCCGATCCGCTTTCTCCAACCAGCGCCAGGACCTCACCTTCTGCAATGCTGAAACTCACATCATCTACGACCTGACGAAACTGATCCCCTAACTTAAAACCCAAGCTCAAGTGCGCTATCGAAATCATTGGCATTACCCAGACCTCCTGGGATCAAATGCATCACGAACACCTTCACCAACAAATACCAACAGCGTCAGAATCAGGGCCAGTACAGAAAATGATGCCAGGCCAAGCCAAGGAGCCTGCAAGTTGGCTTTACCCTGGGCCAACAGTTCCCCCAAAGATGGGGATCCGGGCGGTAGACCGAAACCCAGGAAATCAAGAGAAGTCAGAATAGTAACCGACCCTGCCAAGGTAAACGGCATAAAAGTCATGGTCGCAATCATTGCATTCGGCAATATATGTTTGAACATCAGGCGTCGGTCATTCATCCCCATTGCCTTAGCAGCCAGGACATATTCGAATCCCCTACTACGCAAAAATTCTGCTCGCACTACACCCACAAACCCCATCCAGCTAAAAAGCAACGTAAAACCGGCTAACCACCATACATTTGGCTTCACCACACTCATCAAAATAATGAGCATAAACAGGGTTGGCATACTGCTCCACACCTCAATAAAACGCTGAAAAAACAAATCCAGTCGCCCCCCGTAATATCCTTGCACTGCTCCGGCGGACACTCCTAAGACTGCAGACAGGATGGTAATGGAAAATCCAAACAGCACACTGATACGCAGTCCATATAAAATACAGGCCAGCAGATCTCGTCCTCTATCATCTGTTCCCAGCCAGTTTTCTTTACTCGGAGGACTTGGAGGAGGAGAAGGCAGATCATAATTGATCGTTCGATACGAGAATGGTATTAGAGGCCATAGCAACCAACCTTTTTCAGCAATCAGGTTCTGGATATAACTATCCCGATAGTCAGCCTCCAATTCAATGTCCCCTCCGAAAGTGGTTTCGGGGTAGCCTTTTAAAAACGGAAAATACCAGTGCGAGTTATATGACACGATCAGCGGTTTATCATTCGCGATAAGCTCTGAAAACAGTGATACTCCGAATACAAAAGAAAAAATCCACAGACTGTACCAGGCTCGACGATTGTTTCTGAACTTGTTCCAGCGGAGTTGATTAATTGGCTTCATAACTGATCAAAATTAATCCTGGGGTCGACAATTGTATACATCACATCGCTGATAACTCCCATGACCAGACCGATCAAACCAAACACATAAAGTGTGGCAAACATGACCGGAAAATCACGCTGCAAAGTGGTTTCGTATCCCAACAAGCCAAGTCCATCCAAAGAAAAAACCACCTCAATCAACAGCGAGGAGGTGAAAAAAATACTGATAAACGCAGCGGGAAAACCTGCAATGATCAACAACATGGCATTCCTGAATACATGCTTATACAGAATTGCCTTGTCTGTCAGACCTTTGGCTCGTGCGGTAACAACGTATTGCTTATGAATCTCATCGAGAAATGAATTTTTGGTTAACATGGTCAAACCTGCAAAACCACCAATGGTCATCGCAATAACCGGTAGCACCATATGCCAGAAGTAATCAGTAATGCGGGCACCCCAGCTTAGTTCTGACCAATTATTGCTGACCATCCCGCGAATCGGAAACCAATCAAAAAAATTCCCGCCGGCAAAAAAGATAATCAGTATGACAGCAAACAGAAACTGGGGAATCGCATGCGCAGCGATAATGATTGAGGAAGTCCAGACATCAAAACGACTACCATGTTTTATGGCTTTACGAATTCCCAAAGGAATCGAAACCAGATAGACAATTAAAGTCGTCCAGATACCAAGAGAAATGGATATAGGTAATCGCTTAACGATAAGATCAACCACAGTCGAACCACGAAATAAGCTTTCACCAAAATCAAAATGCAAATAATCCCACAACATATGTCCATAGCGGACATAAATGGGCTGATCAAAACCAAAACGTTTTTTTATGGCCTCAACATCTTCTTCAGTCAACCCACGGGCACCGGTATAACTGCTGTCGGAGTTCCTATTAGACGAGGACTGATCGAGGGTATCTGCTGAAGCGCTGGTTAGACGGTCCAGCATGCTGCCTTTCATCCCCTGCGCATAGGCAATAGCCTGATCTACAGGGCCTCCTGGTGCCAGCTGCACCAGGAAAAAATTGATCGTCACAATAGCCCATAAAGTAGGTATCAACAACAACAGGCGACGAACTATGTATGCCCACATAATACTTATCCGCTAGTTGGGCGCATTACGCTGAGGCAGTTTTTTGGCTTTTTCTGCATCATACCACCAACTTTCCAGCCCAACGCCATACGTGGGCAATACATCCGGGCGGCTGAACTTATCCCAGTAAGCAACCCTGACTTTGTCATTATACCATTGAGGTATAACCAAATATTGCCATACCAACACTCTGTCCAACGCTTTACCATAGGCCCGTAGTTCAGACAGATTGGACTGGTTCTGAACAATTTTTTCCACCAGCTCATCAACTATCGGACTGGTATAACCAGAATTGTTGTACGTACTATCAATATATTTGGAATGGAACTCATACTGCAGCATATTACTTGGATAAACCCCACCTCCCAACGTACCAACGATCATGTCATAATCCCGTTCCCGTAGTCTATTATTAGCCTGTGCGCTATCGATGACCCGGATAGACATATCTATGCCCGCCTTCGCCAAATTCTGCTTAAAAGGGATTGCCACTCGCTCATATGTTGGACTCCATAGCATAAGCTCAAATGCCAGCTGCTGATTATTCTGATCAACGAGCTTACCATTTTTTAGCTGCCATCCAGCCTGCTTAAATAATGACAGTGCCTGTCGCAGTTGTGGTCGGATATTTCCGCTTCCATCGGTTTTGGGCGGATTATATTCTTGAGTAAATACTTCAGACGGCAACTGATCCTTAAACCTGTTTAAAATCTCCAACTCTCGACCTTCCGGCAGACCACGCGCCATATTGTCCGAGTTCTGGAAATAACTGAATTCACGCTTATACAGACCATAAAACAGGTTGGTATTACTCCATTCAAAGTCAAACAGATAACCGATAGCTTCCCTTACTCTCCGGTCACTCAATTGAGGACGTTTTACATTGAATATGAAACCGATCATGGGTTTTGGTACGGAATAAGGTATTTCTTCTTTATGAATGTACCCCTGATCGAGATTTTTACTTTCATAACCAGTTACCCATACCTTGGCAACAGGCTCGGAGCGAAAATCATATTCACCTTTTTTAAACGCTTCGAGCATGACCGCATCATCTTTGTACATGTCGTAACGGACGAAATCGAAATTCAACAACCCCTTCTGGGTTGGATGGTTTAATGCCCAATAATCTTTATTACGCTGATATACGATATACTGCCCCATGGAATAATCTGAGATCGTATATGGACCACTGACCACCGGCACCTCCACAAGTGGTTCGGATAAATCTACATCCTTCCAGTAATGCTTGGGAAATATGCTCAGCGCAGCCATTTGTAAGGTTGTCGATTTATCTTTCTGGGGAGTGGTAAATTTTACGGTCAGATCATCTATTTTGGTAACTGTAATACCTGCCCAAAGCCTCGCAAGAGTCTCTATGCCCTGTGTCATAAATTTATTGAATGAAAAAACTACGTCATCTGCGGTTATAGGCACACCATCAGATGCACGAGCACGGGGATCAAGGTGAAAGATTACCCAAGAATAGTCATCCGGATATTCTATAGTTTGAGCAATAAGTCCATAGAGAACATTGTCTTCATCTTCATTTGAGGTCATCAGGGAATCAATCATAGATTCAGCAAGAGGTGCAGAAGTTCCTCTGCGTGCAAAACGGTTAAAATTATCGAAACTCCCACGAGCCCCATAAGTAATATAGCCCCCTCTTGGAGCATTGGGATTAACATACTTCCAATGCTCAAAGCCCTCTGCATATTTTGGCTCACCTCTCAGAGCAATCGCATGGCTGACAATAATATTGGCCGAATAGCCAGAAACGGAAAGAATCATCAGCAAGATAACGAGTATTTGACGCATCAAGTTCACCTTTCAAATCACGACATAGAAGAGATACAACCACAGATTAGATAATTCGGCAATCTGCAAACCCGGCCAGCCTTAACTGAGCATTCAGTTTTTAGAAACCGGCAATCACATAAACGTCAAAGCGGTTGGATTTTCCAGTTAACTCATAGGATGGTTTAACTCCGGCCAAATATGGAGCTATTCGAGGTCGCTTAACAACAACTCTGTTTCTGGCCGTTTTCAGTGCCCAGGGTAACAATTCATCGGCATCCTGATCCTGCTGGACCAGCTTATGAAAAAGTTGCATGTCTTTTTTGGGCTTGGCTGATTTTTTTGAAGGGGGAAACATTGGATCCAGATATATCACTTCCGGGCGACTGGCCTCATTAACAGAAGCCGTTCCTGCACATAATTCCATTCGAGCCACTATTTCAGTTGTCTCAGAATGTGCTTCAGCCCTTCGTAATCCATCTGCCAATAATGCGTGCACGACAGGGTTGCGTTCCCAAAGCTGGACACTACAACCCAGTGAAGCCAACACGAATGCATCACGTCCCAAACCGGCAGTTGCATCAAGAACCTTTATGTCAGCAGCCTTATTGAGACCGACAGCTTTGGCCAGATCCTGTCCTTTGCCACCACCATAGAGGCGCCGATGACCCATAGCACCGCCGACAAAATCAACATATAAAGGAGTACCGTAATCGTATTCAGGCGAGCGTACACTTAGATAATCGCTCTGTAGGATTAGTTCCCATAACGTATCAGGTGGAGTTTCCTCACAAACTGGCCAGCCGTAGATATCAGATACTGTGTGCGCATAAGCTAAGTGACTCTGATCAAGACAACGAATGACAATCACATCAATACCTATACATACCTGCTCATTAAACTGTGATATCCAGCATCACAATTTCACCATCACTGCCACCAAAGGATTCAATTCTCTGATAGGTCTTCATACTTTTCGATATTGATGAATCTTCTGCAATAAGTCTGAAACTTTCACCTGCCTGTTGCTGTTGCATCTGTTTAGTAGGTGGAGAAATCATTTCAGATTTTATCTTAGCATTAACTGGCTCTTCCACCTTATTAGAGGGATTGCGGCTGTGATCAATACCTGAAGGAGCAACTACTGAAGTGGAAACGATTCGCATTTTAGTGCTCAAATCTACCGAGGATCATATATCGATGTGATCAACGTGGATATCATCACATTCGCCCAGAAACCTTTAGTTTAGTACCCAAAACAAAAACAGCACTCCGCCCAGGAACAAGCGATACAACACAAATGGCATGAACCCAATTCGGTTAATTAGTTTAAGAAAGAGAAAAATACAAAGATAAGCAGATAAGAATGAGAGTAGTGCTCCAAGTCCCACTTCGTCCCAGATTCCAACCATAGGTGTCTTTGACAACTCTACGGTCTTCAACAAGCCAGCGGCTAATATTAATGGAATCGACAATAAAAATGAAAACCTCGATGCAGTCACTCGATCCAGCCCAAGAAACAACGCTGCAGTCATAGTAATACCAGACCGGGACGTGCCCGGAATCAGCGCTACAGCCTGGGCAACACCAATAATCATCGTATCTTTCCAGGTCATTAAAGACTCACTACGAAGCTGCTGGTGTTTTTTTCGATCTCCCAACCCTAACAATATTCCGAATACAACTGTCGTCGTAGCAATCACAAGTACCGACCGAAAATTGTCTTCGATGAAACCCTCAAATAAAAATCCGGCCAACCCTGCTGGTATTGTGGCAACAATAATAAACCAGGCCATCTTCACCTGTTGTGGGTTCGTATGCTTGTTTACCAAACTAAGAAACCATTGTTGCGCAAGCGCGATGAGATCCTTACGAAAATAAATCACAACTGCCAACAATGACCCGACATGAACTGAAACATCAAATGCCAGCCCCTGATCCGGCCAACCCAACACCTGGGATGGAAGAATCAAATGCGCTGAACTGGATATTGGCAAAAATTCAGTGAATCCTTGAATCAACGAAAGAAATAATATGTGAAAAAAATCCATGATACTTCCTTTACACACTGCCAACCGGGGGCTTATTGTCCCAGGTAACTTTATCACGTAAATAAACAGGTTCAATCATATCAGCACTGATTGCCGGTGGATTAACCGCGAGGACCCATTTAATCATACATTCAGCAGTTACCGATATATCCGGATATATGGCAGCAGCATTACTTTTCACAAAATCGGAAAATCTTTCCAGGTACTGCCAACCGGAACCTACACCGACAAAACTGCGAGCTTCGGAAATCATTTGCAAATCTTCTGGAACGATTACTTTTTCTGTTTCTGCAGGTACAGGTATTCCAAATTCATCCACCTGATGCAAACAGCAATAGACCTCACCCATCCTCGCATCAATACACGGCATCACCCATGTTTCTCTGACTTCCGATAACTGCAGAGCCAGCGCAGTCAAATTAGACACTGGATATACAGGGATGTTCAGGCCAAGCGCCAAACCTTCTGCCACACTTGCACCAATCCTGATTCCAGTAAATGAACCAGGTCCCCGACCAAATACAATACCGGTTAATTGCTTAAGTGTTGTTTGATGAGAAGACAACAAGTGATCAATGATCGGCAAAAGCTTTTGTGTATGCTGCCTAGATAAACTTTCATGATGAGAGAAAAAACGGCCATCTCTATATAAACAAACAGAACAATAATCAGAAGAAGTGTCTATACCTAATATTATTTCCACATTCATGAACCTCGCTTCCAGTATGTGGCGAATATTATCACACTCAAAAAAAAAGCCCTCGTACGAGGGCTTTTTTTGCAACAAATACAGTACTTATGAAGAAGCTTTGGGCTTACGACCACGAGGACTTTTCTTGCGAGCCGGAGTTCCTACAGCTTTCTTGGCCATAATTTTTGCCTTGGCCTCTGCTTTTTTAGCCGCAGTCTTAGCTTTGACATCAAGCTTTTTCATGACTTTTTTGATTTTTGCCGCATCGGCTTTTTTTCTCTGACTGACCCATTTCGCTTCAAATGTAGCCAGTGCTTTTTTCAGATCAGCATCCGCTTTTTCTTTCAGTTTTGCCTCCATGGCCTCTGCTTTAGCTTTAATTGCTTCAGCAGCAGCTTTACCCTTGGCTTCAGTTGTTGCAATTTTTACTTCAACTTTGGCAGCTTTAAGGGCATCTTTTGCGTCTTTCAGCTTCGCGGCAGTGACCTTAACCTTTGCACGAGCAGCCTTGGCCGCATTTTTCACAGTGACTGATTTACTACCAGATGCTTTCTTCGCCGCAGCAGCAGCTTTTTCTTTTGCTGCTTCTGCCGCTATAGTCTCCTTGGCAACTACTTTTTCCATTTTTTCAACCAGTGCTTCTGCTTTTTTAACCGCTCCATCTGTTAACACAGGTGAAGTGGCTGCACTGACGGTGGTAGTTGCTTTAGGTTTACGACCACGTTTGGCTCCAGGTTTAGGGCCACGCTTTACAGCGGTTTTTTTCGCAGTAGTTTTAGTTGCTGCTTTTTTCTTGGCTGCTGGCATTATTAATTCCTCTTAAAAACATTTTCTTAGCACATAACAATTTAGCACAAAAAAACCCGACGAAAAATAATTTCCCAGTATTTTTATAGTTTTCGCGTTACTATTTCAAAATTCCATTACCAAAATTGTAGTTTCAATTGAGTGAATTTTAAATACTCCAACTAAAATACTATAATAGAACTCATATTCCGAAGCGGTTTTCACCCAAGCTATGATCAACGAACATAGGCTAGCCAAATTAGACAGAATTATTCCACACGTCATTTAGATAAAAATTTTTCAAAGCCACTTACGTCACAACATAGCCAAGGCACAATATCGGCTTTGAGTCATTGAAATAAAAAACAGCGATCTTTCTCAACCAACAAATAGCATCATTTTATTCTACAGTAAAAATTCATGCCTTCCGCCAAGATGCGACATACTGAGCGTCACATTATTATATCGTTCAAAACAATAGCATTTAGCAAGGAAGTATCTCATACAGCTATCGTCGACTATAAAACAGCTCCACTATTGAGATATAAAAACAATACCCAAAAGTAAATTTGGAGCCAAAATAGAGTACAGATATATTACAGTGGCTAACAAACTCGAAAATCAGCGCCATCACATTTGCACCTGAATATAGAAAAGTTGCTTCTGTTACATTGCTGCAGCTGTAGACAAACCATAAAAATAGCTTAGTAACCATTTTAGAATGGTCCAGTTCGGCCAAATGATCAATGAATGTAAATTATCAATACCCAAACAATTACAAGCCATCAAATCAAATTAGAGAGAGCAAATTACGAAAAAACTTTCTAGACTCTATTACAAAATAACCTGAGATCTTCCCAAATCCATCATCGTCAAAGAAACGTATACTCTGAAAAAACCTCAGGTAGATATAACTACAGCTTAAATGCTGAACCATTCTTCACATTACATACATGAACATATACTTAGAGGTGTCTTTAAAAAAATAGGAATCGTTTGATGCGCACCAGGAAGCACCTTTCGCAAAATTATGGTTTGTTGGCGCAAATGAAGATTACATCGGATAGGCAGACAACACCCTTTGCGGAAACAGGCTATTTTTCAGAGGACTTTTAGATTAGAACAAAAGATACGATTTTCAATCCCCCTACCTGCTTTACCCCTCTTTATAACTAATCAGCTGCCTTCATGGTGAAAGCACACAACATAACAGCCAGGAAATCTGATAAATTCAAAAAAAACACCAACCCAAAAAATAGATCGTCTTCCCAGGTAGGAACGAAAAATACAATGTTGCGCAAAACGTTTCTTGATACAGCCTTTATTTGATGACTGAGTTAAGTACCCGTGAAGCGAATAGAGTGGGATTAAAATTAATAGAACAGAATACACAGAACGGGCTTTGACAACACTTTCAAAGATTACCCATAGATCAATATTAAACTCAAAAAAATAGAGAGTTTAAAAACTCTCTATTTAGAAACAATAGATAAAAAGCTGATTATTTTAAGCAGCCAAGTACTTTGCTCTCAATTTCTTTGACATCACCAACACCCTCAATATAACAATATTTAGGCGCATTCTCCGTATCAGCCTCAGCCCAGGATTTATAATAGGAAACTAACGGCTTTGTCTGTTCATGATACACAGAGAGTCTTTTCTTCACAGTTTCCTCTGTATCATCGGGGCGCTGTATAAGTGATTCCCCCGTTTCATCGTCTTTTCCTTCCACTTTTGGGGGATTGTGTGAAATATGATAAACCCGTCCTGAAGGCTCATGGATACGACGACCACTCAAACGTTCAACAATGACATTGTCAGGAACATCAATTTCAACCACGTAATCAATAGATACACCATTCTCTTTCAGGGCATCTGCCTGCGGAATAGTTCTTGGAAAACCATCAAACAAAAAACCATTTTGACAGTCTTGTTCCTGAATTCGCTCTTTTATCAGGTCGATAATGATGTCATCCGATACCAGTCCTCCACTGGTGATTATTTCCTTCACCTTCAAACCAGTTTCAGATTCTGCCTTTACAGCCGCCCTCAACATATCTCCGGTTGAGATCTGAGGAATATTAAATGTCTGGCAAATAGCTTGTGCCTGTGTGCCCTTACCTGCGCCAGGCGCACCCAATAGAATCACTCTCATGAGGAGATTTCTCCTTAGCATTAATTAAAAAAAACAGTGGAAAAGGTATCCAGACGGTATCCGTTAGATATTTAGAAAATATTCTATATTCTTAATTATTTTAAAGGTTTATAGGTAAAGATACCTTCCAATCGGACCATTAACAAGGCTACAAAGGTCGAAAACCGTCAGAACCTTTATTATTGGGGCTTAAAAACAAAAGGAGATGTGAGGAACTCACATCTCCTTTTGAAGATCATTGGCAAGCACTAAATTCCAATAACTACTTACTGCTCGGGCATTGAAAACAGCCTTTCAAATGACGGCGGGGAATTACTTTCTTTATCATACCCTATTCTCATCTCCCACAAACCTCTCAGTTTGGACTCGGAGATCTCGGTAACCTTCTCAGATACAATAGTGGGACGGATGAAGACCAGTAAGTTTGTCTTCGTAACAGAACTCGACTTGGAGCGAAACAGAACTCCCAGCCCTGGAATATCACCTAGAAACGGGATTTTCTGAGCCGATATATTAGTGTCTTCCTGAATCAAACCACCTAATACAATAGTTTGTTGGTCCTGCACGATAACAGACGTTGTAATCTGTCGTTTATTGGTTTGTTTATCTGTAGTGCCGCTCGACGAATTGTCTATAACCGATTCCGTCTGCTGGTCTATTTCCATTCTTACATTACCATCATTCTGAACATGCGGAGTTACAGTCAATGATGTACCCACATCTTCACGGGTAATAGTTTTGTAGGGAGTTGAATTGGATGTGGTTTGCACAGTTGATTCAAATGGAACCGTCTGGCCAACAAGAATATAGGCCTCACTGTTATCCAGAGTCATAACACTCGGTGTCGAGAGTAGATTCGCCTTGGAATCCGTCTGAATAGCTTTCAGAATAGCTCCCAGATTTAAATCCGGAGTGTAAGCTGCAACATTTAAACCATTACTAAGTGTTGGCAGTCCGGTACTCGCGACATTCGCCGCAATACTTGAGATTGTCGAATCACCATCACCAAACTGGCTAGCCACAAACGGTGTACCGTTCTCAAGCTCCTGATAGTCACTAACTAACTGAATACCAAGCTCAAATGCATTGCTACTGGATACCTCAACGATTGCTGCCTCAATTAACACCTGGGCCCTGGGCACATCAAGTTCATTGATGATTCCCTCCAATTCAGCGAGTACAAAAGGCTCTGCACGTATCACCAAAGCATTCAAATCTTCATTAGCAAGAATAGCAGTTTCCGTAATTGGCTGAGCAGAGTCCGGAGAACCTTTCTGTGACTGTTCAACCGAACCAGAAAAGCCTGTCAACAGTTCAGCCATAGAGGTAGCGTTAGCATTATTCAAGAATATAACTTTCGAGCTGGCACTCTGCGTGGTGGGCTTATCCAAACTCTTAATCAGTTTCTTAATTCGATCACGATAAGCGGCTTCCCCTTTCAGAATAATAGAGTTGCTACGCTCATCTGCCACTACCCTTATTCTGCCAGAAACGGCACGCTTATCATTTGCCGCTGCCACTTCCTCTGGTACCAGGCTCTCTAACAGCCCAACAATATTTCCGACCCATGCTTCTTCCAGAGGAACAACCTCAATCTCTTCACTATTTAGAATATCAAGAGACTGAATAATAGTTTCTATTCGTTCGATGTTGTACGCAGTATCGCTGATAATGATCGCGTTAGCTGAGCTGACAGCCGCCAAATGACCATACTTGGCAACCATAGGACGTAAAATAGGTACAAGCTCAGTGGCTAGCCGGTTTTGGACAAAAATCACTCTTGTTACAATCTTTTGCCCCTTGGCAAGATCTTTCAGGTCAACATCTAGCCCAATGGACTTAACATCAGCCTGTTTCACAATTTTGACAATGCCATCCTGCTGAACAGCTGAATATCCATGAATATCCAGAATGGAAAGAAATACTTCATATATTCCTTTTTTCCCAAGCTTCTCATTGGATATAACAGTAATTCTGCCTTTGACTGTAGGATCAACAACGAAGGTTTTACCAGTTATTTCTGCCACTTGCTCGACAAACGTACGAATGTCAGCATCTTTCAAATTGATGGTCCAGGAATCTTCCGCAACCACATATGCAGACATGAACCATAACAGCAATATAAGTAGTTTTTTCTTTAACACTGAATATCCCTCATCCTTCTACTAAAAGGAGATCCTCATTAAAATCTTGGAATTGAATGATAAATGGTAAACCTTCGGCTACCACGTTGAATCTCGATTTTTACATCGCCACCAGCAATCACCTGGTCAACCATCGATTGGTCCTGGCTAATATTACCGACAGGATTGTCATTTACAGCAACTACAACATCACCAGCTCTCAATCCAAGAGCCATCAGTTGCCTGGCTCTCCTGGTTACCCGGTAACCATCATTAGTCACCTCAAGCCCCATTCGATTTACCAGTCCCTGTGGGTCATTCATGGCCTCATCCCTAATAGATGACACCATATGTTCTACCGCTTGTTCCATTGGAGACGAGTTATTATTTTCAAATTGATCAACAATATCATTGTTCATCCTGCCAGCACTGACAAATGTCTGATCACTCGGACGATCTTCAAACCGTAACGTTTCATGCTGGCGATTCCTTTCAAGTATGACTCGGTCCTCAAAAACCTGAACCAACTTCGCTTGCCCGAAAATGTCATCATTAACATGAAAATATTCACCATCAGCTTTTTTCTTGGCAATCACTGCCGTTCCAAGCATCGGATCCTCGGTAGCAAATACACCCTGAAGCTCTAGACTTAAACGCGTGTCAGGCGCATCTTCTATGACGGCAGTTTCCAACGGTGCCTCTTCCTTAGCTTCACCGAATAGGTGGGCGCTGGGTAAACGACTACCAACTTCATTAACGGTATTTGAAGCCCTCATAGAACCTTCTGTTTTTAATACAGGAACAAGCACCTCTGGCGGAGGTGAAATAAACGCCCATGTTGCCAGCGCACCCCATCTAGCCACTAATACTACAACCACCATTATCAACCAGGGCATCAATTTCGATGAAATGGTTAACACCAGTTTAGAAGACACCATGCACTAAAATACCTTTTGTTTAGAGCTGAATATGACATCCTGATTGCCGGTCGGCCATGCCTCCTTGGCAACCTCCACTATATGCTTGTGTATATTCACGATCATCCAGCCATCAGCCTGTAGTTCACCTGAAACAATAGGCTTAGCCTCTTTATCCCGAATTGAGAATGTCGTTTTATCAGCTACTGGTGTTGCAATTATGTCCATAGCAGGAATATCACGTGTATGCATATCCCGGCCAACTGGATATCGTACATCACCACCAGTCCAGTTCGCTTTTGCATCGATGTCAGACACAACACCAGTGTAAGTTCCCTGGAATGAAACCGTTTCCACCCAAAGGCGCCCGGACACACTCAACTTATATCCACTCAAATAAGGATTTACTAACTTATCTTCCAGATAACCATGCAAATCGCGCACTTTAAACCCGGAGAATTCGGCAGAAAAGTGACCACTTACATCAGCAACGGGATTGGTAATTGTTATATCACCTGCAACGCTGGCCATTAGCAGACTTGCCGGATTTATGTGCCATTTAACCGTCGCCATTTCTCGGTTGAAAGAGATATTGCCACTACCTTGCCACAAAGTCCCATTTAAATTACTTATCTTTATATTCCGGACCTGCAAGTGAGGAGAAACCTGTTCCCATATAAAAATCACAGGTGTATTAACCAGCGCAAACAGCAGGTATAAAACAAAAAACAGGGGAATCCATATCCGGGCTTTCAACATTTAGTAATAATCTTTTGTAGACAATAGTTCAAGATAATCAACAAGATACCACATTTATTTAAAAACAAGTGTATTTCCTCGCAATGGTTTACCAAAATAAGATTCACTTCGCACTGCTAGAAAACTTATTACACTACCCACATAAAAAAAGCCCGCAGACATGCGGGCTTTTTGGGTTAACTGAGCCAGTGGATTACATCATTCCACCCATTCCGCCCATTCCGCCCATACCACCCATTCCGCCCATATCAGCACCGGCGGCTGGTTGCTCTTCAGGTAAGTCAGTAACCATCGCTTCAGTGGTAATCATCAGACCAGCCACAGAAGATGCAGCTTGCAAAGCAGTACGGGTTACTTTGGCTGGGTCAATAATACCCATTTCAACCATATCACCATACTCTCCGCTACCGGCATTGTAACCAAAGTTACCTGAACCGTCTTTCACTTTAGACAGAACAACAGCGGCTTCTTCACCTGCATTGTCAACAATTTGACGTAAAGGAGCTTCCATCGCACGCAGAGCCAGATTAATACCAACATTCTGGTCTTCATTATCGCCAACCAACTCTGACACCATAGAAGTTGCACGAACAAGTGCCACACCGCCACCAGGAACAACACCTTCTTCAACCGCTGCACGGGTAGCATGCAATGCATCATCAACGCGAGCTTTCTTCTCTTTCATTTCAACTTCAGTGGCTGCGCCGACTTTAATAACAGCTACACCACCAGCCAGTTTAGCAACACGCTCCTGAAGCTTTTCTTTATCGTAGTCTGAAGTAGACTGTTCGATTTCTGCACGAATCTGTTCTACACGTGCTTTGATATCGGCTTCAGATCCCGCTCCATCAACCACTGTAGTATTTTCTTTGGTCAGAGCAATGCGTTTTGCTGACCCCAGGTGCTCAAGAGTAGTACTTTCGAGACTCAGACCGACTTCTTCAGAAATTACGGTACCACCAGTCAGGATAGCCAGATCTTGCAGCATAGCCTTACGACGATCACCAAATCCAGGAGCCTTTGCAGCAGCAACTTTAACAATACCGCGCATATTGTTCACGACCAAAGTCGCCAAGGCCTCACCCTCAACATCTTCAGCAATGATCATCAACGGACGACTTGCTTTAGCCACACCTTCCAACACAGGGATCAGATCGCGAATATTGGAAATTTTCTTATCAACCAAAAGGATGTAAGGGTTTTCCAGCTCTGCAGTCATGGACTCCTGATTAGTAATGAAATATGGAGACAGGTAACCGCGGTCAAACTGCATACCTTCCACAACGTCCAGCTCATCAGCGAAACCACTGCCTTCTTCAACAGTAATGACACCTTCCTGACCAACCCTTTCCATCGCTTTGGCAATCAAATCACCAATTGTCGCATCAGAATTGGCAGAAATAGTGCCAACCTGAGCAATCGCTTTGGAATCAGTACATGGCACAGAAATTTTCTTTAATTCTTCAACAACTGCCGCAGATGCTTTGTCGATACCTCTTTTGAGGTCCATCGGGTTCATGCCTGCTGCTACTGCTTTAAGACCTTCAGTTACAAAAGCCTGAGCAAGAACGGTTGCCGTAGTCGTACCATCACCGGCTTCATCATTGGCTTTGGATGCAACTTCTTTAACCATCTGCGCACCCATGTTTTCGAACTTGTCTTTCAGCTCGATCTCTTTCGCAACAGAAACACCGTCTTTAGTTACCGCTGGAGCACCAAACGACTTGTCCAGGACAACGTTACGGCCTTTAGGTCCCAAGGTCACTTTAACTGCATCTGCCAGCAGGTTTACACCTGTTAACATTTTTGCACGAGCAGAATTACCGAACTTAACGTCTTTAGCTGCCATTATTTTTTTCCTTTCAAAGAATTCAATTAACCAATTAACTTTACACTAGGAGCAGAGCTTTACTTTTCCAACACACCAAAAATGTCGGACTCGCTCATCATTAGAAGCTCTTCGCCGTCAATTTTTACAACCTGCCCGGCATACTGGCCAAATACCACTGTGTCACCCACTTTTACATCCAGAGGTCTCACCTCTCCATTTTCCAGTATGCGACCATTACCCACTGCAAGAACTTCCCCCTGCTGTGGTTTTTCCTTGGCGGACCCTGGTAGTACAATGCCGCCAGCTGTAGTGGTTTCTTCTTCCATACGGCGTACCACAACGCGATCATGCAAAGGACGGATATTCATTGACCGTTTCTCCTGTCAAATATGATTTGTAATAAAGTTATTTAAGAGACTCTCTACAGAGAGTCATGTTGATTTTGACTTCCCCGAAGTTGGGGATCAGGTTCAGGATTTCAATAGCTAAAAGATTTATTTTTATTCTTTTTTTTCCAGATCGGTGTACTCACCTTCGATAATACTCCCTCTCTGACTGGAGTGGTTGCCATTGCCGGCAGGACCTCTGAAATAAGTCTTACGGGCAATAGCCTTGCCAATAGTCGTTTTCGCCAGATGAGCCCTCAACGGAGGGATCAAAAGCATGAACCCCATAAAGTCAGAGATAAAGCCTGGCGTAAACAACAAAACTGCTGCGACGAACAACAACAATGCCTCCACCAACTCAAGTGCTGGAACCTTTCCTTCCTGCGACAACACCTGAGCACGCTGCAATACAGCAAAACCCTGTCTGAAAATAATTGCTATGCCTATTATCGCCGTCAAAAACACCAGTAGCACGGTATTAATTGCTCCAATAAGTGCCCCTACTTTAATCAAAACAGTTAATTCAATGATAAAAGCAAGCAACAAAACAAATATTAACGGCATTCATATCACTCTATACGAAAAGGATAACCTACTATATTGTCATGGTTCTGGCATATTCAACCGTGTAACAAAAACCAGATTAACGGCTAATCCCGAAAATTATTAAACTGAAGAGGTAACTCAAGCTCAGACTCCCTCAGTAAAGACATAACCTGCTGCAAATCGTCTCGTTTCTTTCCAGTCACCCTGACTTGATCCCCCTGAATGGCTGCCTGCACCTTTATCTTGGAATCCTTAATCAACTTAACGATTTTCTTACCAAGCTCTTTATCTATTCCTTGCTTAATGGTAGCAACAAGCCGTATACGCTGCCCTGACACTGCAGGATCTGCCCAGTCCAGGCATTTCATCTCAATTCCTCGTTTAATGAATGCCTGCTCTATAATTTCCTTCATCTGTCGGATCTGGATGTCGGCTTCACTAATCAGAATTACTTGTCCATCTTGTAATTCAAACTCAGCTTCCACCCCCTTAAAGTCAAAACGGGTCTCTACAACTCTTCTGGCCTGGTCTACAGCATTGGTCAATTCATGTTTATCTACTTCAGAAACGACATCAAAAGATGGCATTATTAGCTCCTTTATATGCGAACAAATACTGATAACTCATAGAATAATGGGGTACAATGTGGCAATTTCCCGGGCCAGTCAAGGAAGGCTCTTTTGAAAAAGTCAGATAT
The DNA here is from genome assembly GCF_050297175.1 of Gynuella sp. Taxonomy (NCBI): domain Bacteria; kingdom Pseudomonadati; phylum Pseudomonadota; class Gammaproteobacteria; order Oceanospirillales; family Saccharospirillaceae; genus Gynuella; species Gynuella sp. The sequence continues at coordinate 47,854 of NZ_JBNKSF010000035.1, forward strand.
ATCGATTGTTATCGTCGACGATGCCAAGTTCAGTAGCGCATTGATCAAGAAAGTGCTGTTATCTGCAAGTTACACGGATATTCGTGTGACCTCCTCGGCTTTTGAAGCGATTGAGGCACTAAAAGCCCGCCCAGCCCATATTCTGATGGCTGACTGGATTATGCCAGAAATTGACGGCCTTAAACTGACCAGAGCCGTCCGCAAACTGAACCAGGAGCAAGGATTCTTCACCTACGTTATGCTTTTGACTGCGAAGGACTCGAACGATGCCATAGAGGAAGCATTCAACAAAGGCGTTGACGATTTCATCAGCAAAACCGACATAAAACAACAACTATTGCCCAGAACCCTCGCTGCTACCCGCTCTTCAGTACAACAGAATAACGCGATCATACGCCACAAAGCCCTTGAAAATCAGGTTCTACAGCTGCGCAAAAACACTTTGTGGGATACCGAAAGCGGAATTGGAACACCTGCTTTGTTATTGAGCCAGGTATCCAAAGGTTCCAAACAGATCGCCCAGCGCGGTGGAGCAATAGGACTGTTAACGGTAAGAGTGGAAAATGCGCATGATATTCAGACAACACATGGCCACCACATATATAGGGAATTGCAAAAGATTGTTGCGGAACGCCTTCGTCAATTCGTCCGACCCATGGATCTAACAGCCAGAGTCAATGGAAATACTCTGGCAGTATTGTTAATGCTGCAAGATGGAGAGACCTGCAACCCCCACTCCTTCAAGCGCGTTTATGAGGGTATGGAAAAACGCAGTTACCTTACTTCAGCAGGATATCTGACGATTGATCTCAGTGTGTCATTTATTCAGGTTAACCATAACCACCCTATTCAGGACCCGAAAGAACTGATTCAGAAAGGCATTAATTTATTGGCCAAATCGAAAGAATCTAAACGGGTTGAAAGCTGGTTTGACAGCAAAGGGTCACACGGATCGACAGAAATTACTATTGTGCAATAAATAACGTTAATCCGTCTTCTCCCTTGCCCATCTGTCGGACTCACTTCCAGATTGCGCCAATCCTGGCGTTTCTACACAATACCCTGATATCCAGTCAATTTGGTGCATATTTTGGTATTTCACATATTAGGAGCAGGAGCCATTGGCACATTATTAGCCACTCTGCTCGCAGACGATAATCATCAAACCATTCTGATCGACCGGACTCATAAGCGGAAGTTCAATGTCACAAGGAATGGACATGACACCGTGACGCATTATCATTTTCAGGGCTTAGACGAAAACAAACCGGCTTCGCACTTACTGCTTTGTACCAAAGCTCAACATATCATCACGGCCACCCGCTCAATCGAACATCTGATTAATAGCGATACCCTAATCATTGATTTGGCCAATGGAATGGGCCACCAACAGGAATTATCTACAATCTACCCCTACAACCGAGTTCTCTATGGTTCAATCAGTCATGGCGCCTATTGGACTAACGGACAGCTGATATATGCAGGACAAGGCGAAATTCACGTCGGCTCACCTAATGGCAGACAGCCCGAATCTATTCCCGCCCTGCCAGAGTGTTTTTCCTGGTCAGAAAACATCATCGTGAAACTATGGCTGAAACTGGCGGTAAACTGCGCGATAAATCCTCTGACGGTGATAAACAATTGCAAAAATGGCGAACTACTCAATTATTCCGATACACTAACTATCATGGAATCAATTTGTTCTGAAGTTGAACAAATCGCACGTAGACAAGGCATATCCTTGCCTGACACACGTCAGGTAGTTCATCAGGTGCTGAAAAACACTGCCAACAACAGCTCCTCGACACGACAGGACTACCTGAATGGTAAAAGTCTGGAGCTTGAATATATCAATGGCTACATTGTCTCTGAGGGAGCACGACTTGGAGTGGCGACGCCTGCCAATCGCCAGATGCTGACAGCGGTGTCAAAACTGATACAACAATAAAGAACGCTTATGTTTATAAAACAATGGTATTCAGGACTGCCTATTCGCAGAAAAATACTGTTTTTGGCATTTTCGATAATGACCATGCTCAGTCTTCTTGCACTGATCACTTTGATCAGCATTACCTATAACCTCTCAAGCGACCTAATTACCTCAGAATCACTCTCCTCAGTCGCACACCTGCTGAATACCGACCCATATCTCACCAGGATTCTGGACTCAAAAGAACAGGCAACATCCGCACTTGCCTGGATTGATGAATTTCCATTGATCAGTGCTGCAGCCATCTATCGTGATGGCGTGTTATATGCCCAATACCCGGCCGGGTACGCCTTTTCCGGCACTGACATCCACGCGATTGAGTCAATTTTCCATATTGACCAGCAGTTGTCATTCTCAATACTTAACAGTCAGGAACATATATTTGAACTGGCTCTGGTGGGCCAGGACCGCCTATTGAAGGATATTTTTCTGACCGGACTGGCGACGTTTTGCCTGGTTCAACTTGTCGCTATCGTCCTAACATTTATTGGCACCACTGTTGTTCAAAGAAGCATTACCAACCCCATCGCCCACTTAATGAAGATTTCACATATCGTATATTCCAAGGAAGACTTTCACGTTCGGGCCCAAAAAATAAACAACGATGAAATTGGTGCATTGGTGGATGCATTCAATGGCATGCTCAGCCGTATCGAGGTCCGGGACCTGCAACTGCATGAAGAAAAAGAAAAAGCTGAACTCAGTGAACTGAATGCACAAAAGCTGGCCACCGAAACCAAAGAAGCCAATCGCAAGCTGGAGTTTGAAGTACATGTCAGAAGCAAAATCGAACGAAAACTCACCGAATTTCAAACATATCTGAACTCCATTATTAACTCCATGCCCTCTGCATTGATTGCAATGGATGACCATTTTTTTGTCGCCCTGTGGAATACAGAAGCAACCAACCTTAGTGGCACATCCCTGGAAACAGCGCTGGGTGATAGCCTGGAGCAGGCTTTCCCATTGCTGGCAAATTATATGGACGATATCAGCCATGCCTTGATCGAGAGGGAGACACGAGTAATCGAAAAAGTCAGCTTCAAACACCACAGTGGCAAGCAGTTACTACTGAACCTGACGATTTACCCACTGATACAATCTGATACCAGCGGATCTGTGATTCGAATAGACGATGTCACCGAAAAAATGCAGCTCCAGGAAGTGATTGTGCAAACGGAAAAAATGATGTCTGTAGGCGGACTGGCCGCAGGCATGGCGCACGAAATCAACAACCCACTAAGTGCTATCATCCAGGGTGCCCAAAATATTAGGAGACGATTGGATCCCTTGATGGAAAAAAACCGTGAAGTTGCCGAGCAATTGTCGGTCGATATCGTAGCCATGCGACAATATTTGGAACAACGAAATATCCTTACCTTTATCGATAACATCTATGATGCTGGAGACAGGGCCGCCCACATCGTCACCAATATGTTGCAGTTCAGTCGCAAGTCCGGGCGCGACCTAAGCCCTCAAGATGTCTACGCCATCGTAACCGAAGCTCTGGAGATTGCCAGCAGTGACTTTGATCTCAAACAAGGCTTTGAATCACAACAAATTTCCATTCTGAATACCTGTGAAGCAAATCGACATATCATCTCTTGTGCCAAACAGGAAATTGAGCAAGTGATTATTAATCTTTTGAAGAATGCAGCCCAAACCATTAAGGAAAAATACGACACTCATCCGGACAATTATCAGGGCCAGATATCTATTGGTTGTCATGACGATGGTAACTGCTGTGTCATCGAAATTCAGGATAATGGCCTGGGGATGGAGGAAGATACGCGCAAACGAATTTTTGAACCATTTTTTACCACCAAAGACATTGGCGTAGGAACCGGTCTTGGACTATCAGTCTCTTATTTTATTATCACCTCTCATCATCACGGCACCATGGAGGCAAAATCAACTCTCGGTGCCGGCACAACATTCGTTCTCAAACTACCAATGGCATATCAATAACAACATACTGCTTTGCAGGCCAATAGTCGCAGCACTCCATGTAGGATTGCATGTGATCCTCTCGGGTAAAAATCACTTTCGCCAATGGTGCGGGATCATGGTCTTTCCGGCCGGATAAAGGTTGACGTTGAATGAGGCTCAGCACCCGGCGGGCGATTGCCTCTCCAGAATCGACACAAATAATACCTTCGCCCAAAATCTGCTGAATCTCTTCACGCAGCAAAGGGAAATGAGTACAAGCCAGCACCATACGATCCATTTCCGGAAAATTGCTGAACGGTGACAGAATGTCAGAAATTTCGGCAAGGTCGACCGTTTCCGCACGCAACTTTTTTTCAGCAATCTCCACCAATCTGGAGCTGCCGACCATGCGCAACTCACAATGAGGGGCAAAATCATGGATCAATTTTTGAGTATAGGGCCTGGCAATTGTAGCGGGCGTGGCCAACAATCCTATTTTACCTGTCTGCGACTGTTCAGCTGCCGGTTTGATAGCCGGAACCACCCCAACGACGGGGACATCAAAATGAGCTCTAAGCATACCAAGAGCCGCAGTACTAGCGGTATTACAAGCTACAACAATTATATCGGCATGGCAGTACAACTGTAATTGCGTCATAACCTGTTGAATACGTGACACCAGAAAACTTTCTTCCCGGATGCCATAAGGAAACGCTGCATTATCCGCCGCAAAGAAAACATCCACTCCTGAGACCAGTTTTTTTATCTCTGCAAAGATAGATAAACCACCAACACCGGAATCAAATACTAAAACTCTGACGGGTACACTCATATATATAGATACTTAAATAAAACTGGCCGGATTATAACAGCTCTGCGTTATTGTCGAAGCCACTCACAGATAAAACGGTAACGGCTTGGTCTGACGATCTGTACCTGGGCCCGGAATTTTTCATGGAATGAACAGTTTCCAGAATCAAATTAAGAAAACAATTTTTCCTCTGGGGCCAAATTCCAGTAACCCGACAATTCGGAATGACTCTTCGTGACTGACCTCAATCACATTTACCATCGATACCTTTCCCGCCTCTTAACTGGTGAGCCCGATAACGATTTTATATGCATAAGAACCAGACGAAAACACCACTGCGGAGCCCTCTGTCGCCATTACCCTTCGACCTCAATATCGAACACTTCAGAGGGTATTTCATATATCAGGTAATGCAGATTGGTTTCAGCATTCAAAGCAATAAACACCATCCTCTCACACAGATTATCAGCAGGCGCAGTAAAATAATGGCTATCTTTTTTGATTCTATTATAGTCAGCAATATGGCACTGTTTTCGTGCTAGCAAACACGAGTCTCAGCCTGCAAATTTTGGTAGCTGATAGCATTTTTTAGTTTAGAAACTTATCAACACGCCGATAACAACAGTATTCGTCACTGAAGGAAGTTACTATGAATCAAGTTATACTCGGTAAGCGATTGTTGTCCGATACTGAAATCATCTGGTACTGCCGCGGCCCAGAAAATGTCAGTCAGTTATCGCTATCAGAATTGCAAAAAATAGCGACAGACGCCGCCTTGCTCAGCTCTCTGATCATGATCAGACTGTGCAAACAGGACACTCACCCATATCCTTTTAAAAACCTTAACCGGCATTAACCTGGTTAAATTTCATACACCTTAGTTTTTCTAATGGGATGCCATAGAATAATTCGAATCAGCCCAGATTCACATACGCAAAGGAATCGATTAACCTGCCCCGCCCAATGATTGATTCAAATCCTAAGCGAGGCCAGAACTAATGTCATTGACTCTGAAACGTACGCCTTTGTACTCATCCCACATCGACAGTCAGGCCAAAATGGTCGATTTCGGTGGCTGGGAAATGCCCATTCATTACGGTTCGCAAGTGAAAGAACACGAAGCCGTACGGGTTGGTGCAGGTATGTTCGATGTCTCACACATGACGGTTGTAGACGTTGAAGGCAAAGACAGCAAGGCATTCCTGCAAAAACTGCTGGCCAATGACGTCGATAAACTGAAAATCGAGGGAAAAGCGCTCTATTCCGGAATGTTGAATCCGCAAGGAGGGGTCATCGATGATCTTATCTGTTACCTCACCGATTACGGCTACCGACTGGTGGTCAATTGTGCTACCCGCGAGAAAGATCTGAACTGGATCAATCAGCAAGCCGCCGACTATTCCGTGACCATTACTGAACGCTCTCAACTGGCAATGATTGCCATACAAGGCCCCCAAGCCATTGAAAAATGCTGTTCAATTGCCCCTGAAATAGCTGACACCATAAAATCTCTCGCCATTTTTCAAGGGAAATTCTGCCAAGACTGGTACATTTCCAGAACCGGTTATACCGGTGAAGACGGCCTGGAAATCATGTTACCCGATACACAAGCAGCAGAATTCTGGTCAAAACTTAAAAATGCTGAAGTCCGCCCCTGCGGCCTGGGCGCACGTGATACCCTTAGGTTGGAAGCTGGCATGAATCTCTATGGCAATGACATGGATGAATCCGTTTCCCCGCTAGAAAGTGGCATGGGATGGACCATCGCCTGGGAACCTGCCGAGCGTGATTTCATTGGCCGAAGCGCATTGGAACAGCAACGACAGACGGGTGTATCTTATAAACTGACTGGACTGGTGCTGGAAGAGAGAGGCATTATGCGCCCTCATCAAACCATTCACTTTAGTCATACCGAGGTAACCGGTGAAATTACATCCGGGTCATTTTCTCCCACTCTGGGCATTTCCATCGCCTTTGCCCGGATACCTGTTGATGCTGCCGGAACATGCCATGTTGACATCCGTGGCAAACGCCTTAAGGCCCGCATCATCAAACCGCCGTTTGTAAGAGCAGGCAAAAAAGTATTTGAGTAGCCAGATCGAATCAATATCATAGGCTCTGCCTGTAAACTCAACAGCACTTATTCGGGATTTCAGTCGGCCACCGACTGAAATCCAAATAGCAACGCAACTAGGATTACTAAAGATGAGCAACATTCCCGGTGATTTGAAATATACCTCGTCTCACGAATGGGTCCGTGAAGAATCAGAGAATATCATTACGATTGGGATCACAGACTTTGCCCAGGAACAACTGGGGGATGTCGTTTTCGTCGATCTGCCTGAAGAAGGCACCGAGGTGACCGCCGGAGACTCCATCGCTGTGGTTGAATCTGTGAAAGCAGCTTCTGATATCTATGCACCTGCAACCGGAACTGTTATCAATATCAACGATACCCTGGTTGATTCACCTGAACTGGTAAATGAAGATCCGTATGAAAACGGCTGGTTCTTCAAAATACAGCTGGCTGAAGGCGAAGCTGCCGAAGACCTGATGGATGCTGAATCTTATCAGGATCAGTGCTCAGACTGATCTTCAACCCGGGGATGCCGGCCCAAACCGGCCCCCGGAACCCAATCTATAATTCCGCCTGCCCACCACAGGCCAGTCTCCTAATATATTCGTCCTTTCAGGTGTCCCATGACCACAGGCTCAAAAACGTTAACGCAACTGCAAAATCATGATGAATTTCTGTATCGCCATATCGGCTCTAAAAAAGCAGATATCGAGGCGATGCTGACGACTTCAGGTGCTGATTCCCTGGAAGACCTGGTCCACCAGATCGTACCGGATTCAATCAGCCTTAAAGAGGAACTGGCTTTGGCTGATGGTGTTCCGGAGAGTGTCGCTCTGGATGAATTACATACCATGGCCCGGCAGAACATCATCTGTAAAAACTACATTGGTATGGGATATCACGACACTAAGGTTCCCCATGTCATTCTTAGAAATGTACTGGAGAATCCAGGCTGGTACACCGCTTATACCCCCTATCAGCCGGAAATTGCCCAGGGTCGCCTGGAAGCTCTGCTCAACTTCCAGCAGATGATCATCGACCTGACCGGTATGGAGCTGGCCAACGCTTCCCTACTCGACGAAGCCACCGCTGCAGCAGAAGCCATGGCAATGGCCAAGCGTTCCGTTCGGAAAAACAAGAGCCAGTTGTTCTTTGTGGATGAAAATGTGCTACCACAGACGCTGGACGTGGTGAAAACACGAGCAGAATTCTTCGGCTTTGATATTGTCTGTGGCCCACTGGCAGAATTACACCAGCACGATGTATTTGGTGCATTGTTTCAATATCCAGGACTGAATGGCGAAGTTCCGGATCTGAGCCCCTATATCCAACAACTGCATGAGCGTGATGCAATTGCGATCGTCGCGGCAGATCTACTGTCTCTGACACTACTCAAATCACCCGGGGAAATGGGGGCGGATATTGTCTTGGGTAATGCCCAGCGCTTTGGCGTGCCAATGGGATTTGGCGGCCCCCATGCCGCCTTTTTTGCCACGTTGGACAAATACAAGCGCTCAATCCCAGGTAGAATTATCGGTGTTTCCATCGACAGTCGTGGCAATCGTGCACTCCGGATGGCATTACAGACACGGGAACAGCATATCCGTCGCGAAAAAGCCAACTCCAACATATGTACCGCACAGGTTTTGCTCGCCAACATGGCTGTCTTTTACGGCATTTATCACGGACCGGATGGTCTAAAAGACATTGCCACCCGAATCCACCGCCTGACAACCTTGCTGGCAGCCAAATTACAGACTTCGGGCCTAACTGTTCTAAACCAGTCCAGTTTTGATACCCTGACAATTCAAATAGACGCTACGTTCGAAGCAATTGTAGAGCGTGCCAAGGCTGCTCAAATCAATTTCCGTATTGATCCGTCGAAACAACAAATTGGTATTTCTCTGCACGAAAAAACCACTGCAGAAGATGTAAAAGAAATCGTCACCGTTCTCACCAATGACTCAAACGACTGGGATATTTACCAGTCAGATCAGTCTGTTGCGGCAAATTTGATACCTGAGGCAATGGTACGAACATCCTCATTCATGACCCATCCCGTATTCAACAGCCATCATTCTGAAACAGAAATGATGCGCTACCTGAGGTTGCTGGAAGGCAAAGATCTGGCTCTCAACCAGGCCATGATCAGCCTTGGCTCCTGTACCATGAAACTGAACGCCGCAGCAGAAATGATGCCCGTTAGCTGGCCCGAATTTGCCGATATTCATCCGTTCGCCCCGCCAGAACAAACGCAAGGCTATTTAGCCATGATTACCAGCCTGGAAGATATGCTCAAGGCCATTACCGGTTTTGATGCCGTTAGCATACAGCCTAATTCAGGTGCTCAGGGTGAATACACTGGGCTGCTGGCCATTCAGAAATATCACCAGAGCCGAGGAGATTCCCATCGAAACATCTGCCTGATACCAAGCTCTGCCCACGGTACCAATCCAGCTTCTGCACAAATGGCCGGTCTCAAAGTGGTCGTGGTTAAATGCGATGAGAATGGAAACGTCGACCGCGCAGACCTGGAACAAAAAGTGGATCAACTCAAAGACCAAATCAGCTGCCTGATGATGACTTATCCATCAACACATGGAGTTTATGAGGACGGCGTCAAAGAAATTTGCGAACTGATCCATTCTGTCGGCGCCCAGGTTTATATGGATGGTGCCAACCTCAATGCTCAAGTGGGTCTGACCCGACCAGCAGATATCGGTGCTGATGTTTCCCACATGAACCTGCACAAAACCTTTGCCATTCCACATGGCGGTGGCGGTCCGGGTATGGGGCCGATTGGAGTACGTGCTCATCTGGCCACTTTTTTGCCAGGTCACAGTATCAATCCGGTTCATAACATTGAGACCCATAACGGAGCAGTTTCAGCAGCACCTTATGGCAGCGCCAGTATTCTGCCAATCAGTTGGATGTATATCAAAATGCTGGGGAAACAGGGATTAAAAGTCTCCACTCAAATGGCATTGCTAAATGCCAACTACCTCAAAGACAGACTGAAAGAACACTACCCTATTCTTTACACCGGTCGCAATGATCGGGTTGCCCACGAATGTATCGTTGATCTGCGACCATTGAAGAGCAAAACCGGTATTACTGAAGTAGACATCGCAAAACGGTTGATGGACTATGGTTTTCACGCCCCGACAATGAGCTTTCCCGTCGCCGGAACCTTCATGATTGAACCGACAGAAAGTGAATCTAAGAAGGAAATTGACCGCTTTGCCGATGCCATGATTGCAATAAAGAAAGAGATCAATCAGGTGAAGAACGGAGTTTGGACCCTGGTAGATAATCCGCTGGTCAACGCACCACACAGCCAAGCAGACTTGATGGATCAAAACTGGTCCCATAGCTATAGCCGAGAGCAGGCTGCCTTTCCAAGTGCGCACAGCAAGGCCTTCAAATTTTGGCCAAGTGTAAACCGTATCGACGATGTCTATGGCGATAGAAATCTGATCTGTACCTGTCCACCCGTTTCTGACTATGAGGAAGCCTGATGAGCACACAACTGATTCTGACAGTCATGGCTGATGACCAACCCGGAATTGTCAAAAAACTTTCCGAATGCGTTGCCATGCATGACGGAAACTGGCTTGAAAGCAGGATGACGAGAATGGCCGGCAAATTTGCAGGCATCATTCGTATTGAATGTCATGATGACAAACTGAAATCACTGCACACTCAACTGGATAAGCTGATCAGTACCGGAATCAGAGTCATCATCGACTACAGTGATATTGCCGAAACCTCTCCCAGCGAACACTTTCGTTTTAAAGTGACAGCCAATGATCGCACGGGAATTGTTAAAGAGGTATCCAATGTACTGGCCGGTCTTGGTGTGAATATGGAAGACCTTGAGACCTTAGTCGAAAGTGCTCCAATGTTTTCCGGCCCGGTTTTCGCCGCGGAAATTGTTTCCACCCTCCCAGAATCGATGGAAATACAAACCGTTATAGACGCTCTGGAACAGTTATCTGACGACCTGATTGTTGACATTCTGGAGTAATTCCGTACAAAAAAGCCAGACAAATGTCTGGCTTTTTTCTCATTTAAGCCTCTGCTAATTTTTTGCTAAAAGCTGCTCCAACTCAATAGGCAGACCCGTTCCAAAACGCTATACTGAAGTTCGGTACCGCCTGAATATAAATCCCATAACTCCAGGCGCGTTAAGGCTATGCTGACGGAACAAAGGATGAGGGCATGTGTGGCATTTTTGGAGTCTTCGGAAATCGGTTTGACCAATCTCATAAACGTGAAATTGCTCTCAGAGCAGTCGCCCAACTCGACCATCGAGGCCCGGATGCGTGGGGTATTTATAACGCTCCGTTAGTCACTTTAGGACATACCCGATTGTCCATTGTCGACGTTACTTACGGCCACCAGCCCATGACAACCGACCGCACTGTTATTTCTTATAATGGGGAAATCTATAACCATATAGAATTACGTGAAGAATTACAGAGCCAAGGTGTTCAATTCAATACACGTTGCGACACTGAAGTCATTTTACGGCTGTATGAACACAAGGGTACGGCCGCCTTCGCGCAACTGAACGGCCAATTCAGTATTATTCTTTGGGATAAACAACAGCAGAAGCTCGTAGTCGCACGTGACCGCCTGGGCATTCGCCCCCTGTATGTCCTGTCATGGCAGGATACATTATTTATCAGTTCAGAAATGAAAGCATTTGATGGAATAGACGGCTTTACCAGACAGTTATCTCCATCACAATTATTTGAACATGCATTATTATGGAACACACTTTCCAGCGGTACGATATACGAATCCATTCGCAGTGTGGAATCAGGGACATTTGAAGAATACTTTCCTGATGGCCGGCAACATATTCAGCGCTACTACCAGATTGGCGAACAATGGCAGAGTCAGTTTCGTCACACAGATTTCGACAATGCCAAACAGGACTTTCAGGAATTGCTGGCCGATTCAGTCAGGCTCCGACTGCGTAGTGATGTACCCGTAGGAGCCTATCTCAGTGGCGGTATTGACTCGACAGTCATTGCTCACATCGTTCAACAGCAGACCGGACATGAATTCAGCACCTTCTCCGTCGCATTTGCTGATGATGAACTTGATGAATCCTACTATCAGCAACTGGCCAGCCGGGAAATCGGTTCCAGTCATAAAGCCATACAGGTTACCCGCGCCGACATAGATGCCAATCTGGCAAAAACGATACAACATACAGAAAGGCCGATTTTCAGAACGGCACCAGTTCCTTTGCACCTGCTTTCCAAAACTGTGCAGCAAAACAACATCAAAGTAGTGCTGACCGGCGAAGGCGCCGATGAAATTCTATTTGGCTACGATACTTTCAAAGAATTAAAAATACTCGACCAATGGCGTCGCACAGGCGATTCCGGACAGGCCGCTCAACATATCAAAGAACTGTATCCTCACTTGGCTCATTATGCCGACCCCAAACAGTTCGGTCTGATGAAAATGTATTACGAAGGCTTCTTGACCGAATACGATAATGAGCTCGTTGGCCTTAACATTCGATTGAACAATAACAAAATCATCGCCAACTATTTTAATAAAGACTGGCAGTTGAGTTTCGACAAAGAAACGCTGTTGGAAAAACTAAAAAGCACCTTACCGGCTGACTACGATAACTGGAGTTTGTTGCAGAAGAACTCATTCCTGGAAATCAAAACGTTGCTACAAGGCTATTTGTTGTCATCTCAGGGTGACCGCATGGCCATGAGTCATAGTATTGAAGGTCGTTTCCCTTTTCTGGACCATCGCGTTGTTGAGATGGCGTTTGCTTTACCTGACGAATTCAAATTGAACGGTTTTGATCAGAAACATCTGCTTAAGGAATGCTACAAACATAATATTCCAGAAGAAATCACCCGTCGTCCGAAAAGACCGTATATGGCACCGGACCTCATTGCATTTTTTGACTCGAATGGTCATCTGACCGAAATGGCTGAGTCGTTGCTATCGCCTCAAACCGTTTCAGAATATGGTCTGTTCGATCCGACCATGGTCAGTCGCTTCCTGCGGAAATTCAGTAAGGGTGTTCCAGAAAATACTGGATACCGTGACAATATGATTTTTATTTTCATGCTGACATCGCAGTTATGTCAGTACTGGATCAAGCACACAGAAACCGTATATCCGGATTATCAAAAATGCACGGTCGATATTACGGATGATGGTAACGCCCTTCGCTAATGGAGAGAAGAATATGGAAAAGACACACAGCATCGAAAAACTGGTGACATTCATTACCGAGAATTACATGGTAGAACGTGATGAGGTACCACTGGATCGCTCACTGATTGACGAAGGGATTATTGACTCCTTTGGTCTTATTGAAATAGCCGGATTCCTGGAGTCCACTTTCGGTATTCAGATCAAAGACGAAGACATGATTCGGGAAAATTTTGGTTCGGTCATAAAAATGATCGACTTTGCAGAGAGGAAACAACAGTCATGACCGCCGAAATTCAACGCTGCACACATTGTATTCTCTCTGCCAACTTCCCCAAGATTAAATTCGATGAACAGGGCGTTTGTAATTTCTGCCGCAAAGAAGATAAAGACAGTTATCAAAACGACCAATTCATTGCCGAAGCACGGCAACGTATCGAAACATTATTTAGCGAACGCCCACGCAACAGCGAATATGATGCCATTGTCTGCTACAGCGGAGGTAAAGACAGCACCTATACACTGCAACTGGCAGTGGAGAAATACGGCCTCAAAGTACTTGCCTTCACTCTGGATAACGGATTTATCTCGCGGGTTGCGTTTAAGAATATCAATAAAGTAGTAGACGCACTCAATGTCGACCATTGGGTTTTCAGGCCTGGTCGAAACAATTTCAATGCCATTACCCGGGCCAGTATTACCCAGGCAGTTTATCCAAAGCATTCACTGGCACGTATTTCAGCTGGATGTAACAGCTGTATCTCTATCGTCAATACAACAGCACTGAAACTCGCACTGGAAAAAAATGTTCCCTTTATCCTGGCGGGATTCACACTTGGGCAAATCCCTATCAATGGCATTATCTACAAAAACCATTACCAGTTCCTGGCCGAATCCAGACAACAAAGTACAGATAAACTGAGACAAGCCGCAGGCAGCTCTGTGGATGAATACCTCGGCCTGAATGAATCATTACTACAACGCACGGACAATTATCCCCATAACGTTAACATTTTGTGTGTTGAAGACCTGAATGAACAACAGATCAAAGATGCCATCGCACCGCTGGGATGGGTAGCACCCAAGGATGTAGACGGCTGTTCATCAAACTGTCGCCTCAATACTTTCAACAATTATGCTCATGAAAGCATTTTTGGTTTCAATCCTTATGAAATGGAACTGAGTCATTTGATTCGAAAAGGCCTGATGACCCGCCAAGAAGCACTGGACAAAATTGCAGAACGACCAGAAGGCCAGATTATTCCCTTAATGAATGAGTTAAGCATTACCGAAGACGACTTACTGCAGGCCAGAGAAAAGTATGCCGACAAATAACAATACGCCGGCCTCAATCACAGAACAGCAGTTCTGGCTACTGGATCAACAGGGGGCTAGATCTGCATATAATGTCATTTCTGCGTTCCGGTTCCGTCACCTTGACCGCCAGAAGCTGCAATCAGTGATTGAACACATCATGTTGGCAACTCCTATTTTGCGCTCTGTGTATCGAATGCAGGATGGTGAATTATGGCGAATCGAAACAACTCAGCCGGCAGAAGTGATCGCAACATCTTTTTCTGATGCGGATATGGATACCCAGGCGCTGGCATGGTTAACCACGCAATCATCCAGACCTTTTAATCTGGCAGAGGGCCCACTGGTCCGGCTGTTGTTTGCAGAAGAAAGTGACGGATGCACACTGATGTCCCTCTGTATCCATCACATTGTTATCGACCTTAAATCCAAAGACATCATTGCCCGACTGATTTCTGCACTATATGAATCACCCGATAATAACGAGGTGCTTGATCAGCCAGAGCTGTTTCGTTATCCGGAATTCACCGCACAACAACGAGACTGGATTGCGTCCTCAGATTCGCAGACCGCCAAAGAATACTGGCTTAGCAGTACGCAGGCAGCCTCCCGGAATGTCCGCATTGCCAGCCAACCAACTCAACCAGAAAGCAAAGCCGGTTATCTGCCCGTCAACCTGGACGGGTCACTGCAATCAGCACTACACCAGCTGGCTCAGCAACAACGCTCCACCTTGTATCTCATTCTGTTGAGTGCCTACTACTACACGTTGCATAAATTCAGTGGTGTTAATAATTTCTGTCTGGCCATCCCCCTGTCTAACCGCAAAGCGGAGCTGTTTGACCAAACCCTGGGTTGCTTTGTGAATACTCTGCCCCTGTGCGTCGACTGCCAGTCGGAAGACAGCTTTGTTACGCTGCTCGGAAAGATTCGAAAATCATTTCTGTTGACTCACCGGCATCAGCAACTGCCCTCGGTGACAATTCTGAATCTGGCCCGTAGTCAGAATGGACCACTTTATCGTCAGGGTTTTACCTTTGAACACCCCATGAGCCTCACTCTGCCGGGAGTCGAAACCAAGATCCTCAACATTCATCCCGATCAACCTCAGTTGGATCTGTTTCTCCGTGGCTGGCTCGATGACGAGGGTCATTTCAAAGGTCAGCTGGAGTACCACCAACAAGTACTCAGTCATTCGGTTGCCCGGCGTTTCCACGACTCCTTGATTCTGCTGCTGCAACAGATTGCCCAACACCCGGATCTACCACTCTCGTCGCATGCAATAACACCTGCTGAAGACCTACAGCAACTTGCCGTATTCAATCAAACCAGCAGGCAATATAACGAACCGCATACCTTAAAAGCACAGTTCGAACGTCAGGCCAGCAAGACGCCAGATCAAGTGGCATTGCTCACAGAAACCGGTCAACTCAGCTATCAGCAGTTTAACGCGCGCTGCAATCAACTGGCCCACCACCTGTTACTCAACGGCAACGTGACGGGAACAGTTGTCGCGGTCGCCATCGAACGATCGATAGACATGATGGTGGCTATCTACGCCGCTATCAAAGCCGGCGCAGCCTATCTGCCACTGGATACCACGCTGCCTGCCACACGCATTGAACTGATGCTGTCTCAGGCCGGTGTCAACACCGTGCTGACCACAACCCAAACTGCTGCTGAACCATGGCTATCGCAGCGCACACGAATCGATGTAGATAGCAGCGAATACCAACACCAATCCGTTGAAAACCCGAAAACAATCATTGACGAGGACAATACTGCATATGTGATTTTCACATCCGGATCGACCGGCACGCCCAAAGGCGTCATGAACAGTCACAAAGGTATATGCAACCGCCTGCTATGGATGCAGGAACAGTTTCATTTAACCCAACAGGATGTGGTATTGCAGAAAACCGTTTACAGTTTCGATGTCTCAGTCTGGGAGCTGTTCTGGCCGCTGCAGGTTGGAGCAACACTCGCGCTGGCCGCTGCTGGCAGCCACAAAGACCCTTATCAGCTGGACAGACAAATTCAGCACTTCAATGTCTCGCTGATACATTTTGTGCCATCTATGTTGTCAGCGTATCTGGCTATCAAACCGCAAAGCAGCAAAACACTACGAACAGTCGTGTGCAGTGGTGAAGAGCTTCTTGTTTCTCATCAACAGGATTTTTTCCATCAGTTTCCTGATACAGCACTCTACAACCTTTATGGTCCTACCGAAGCCGCTGTCGATGTTACCTGCTGGAAATGCCGACCGGACCATTTGTCCGCGCCAACCCCCATCGGTGCCCCTATCGCCAATACCCAGCTTTATGTCGTCGACGATCAGAACAGGCAACAACCTATCGGAGTTATGGGAGAACTGCTTATTGGCGGCGTGCAGGTGGCGCAGGGATATATTCAACAACCAGAGCTGACCGCCCGACAGTTCACCGCCAATCCCTTTGCCGATGGCATGGTTTATCGTACCGGAGACTATGCCCGTTGGAACGAACAGGGGCAATTGGAATACCTGGGGCGAAAAGATTTTCAGGTCAAACTCAACGGCGTACGCATGGAGCTGGCGGAAATCGAAAATGCCCTGGCCGCTTACGAAGCCATTGATCTTTGTGCAGTCAGCGTTGGCCACGATCATCAGGGCCACGCATTTTTATATGCCTGTTACAGCACTCGTGATGGTCAGGCTGAAATCGATAAATCTGTATTGATCCAACATCTGAAAACCCGTTTGCCACAATATATGATCCCGGCCCGCTTTCAGTGGCTGAAACAATTTGCCCTGACAACCAGCGGCAAACTGGACCGCAAACAACTGCCAACGGTAAAACTGCAACATGAACCCGTAGCAGTCACCCAGCTGCAGAATCTGGATGAAACACAGGCTCAGGTCATGGCTGCCTGGAGCCAGGTGTTGGGAACCGGCAATATCGGTCTGGACGAGAGCTTTTTTGACGCCGGAGGCGATTCTTTTCAGCTGTTAAAAGTCTTTAATATTCTGAAAGACCAACAGCAACGGCCCTTGGAAAGCGTGGATATGTTTACCTATCCAACCATACGCACCCTGGCCCGTTTTCTCGCCAACGAAACACAACAGGCACGCAGCGATACACGCTCACGGGCTGCCGCCATGCAACGTGCAGTAAAAGCCAGACCCAACCTGAACCGGCGTCGCTCATGAGTAAAGCTGCCATGATTACCAGTGCAGTTCTGGCAAGCTTTATAGTGCTGGCGTTAGTGGCAGGGATAACCTTCGTGAAAATGAAAGGTTGGTCACGCACCTCGGTCTTGCTGACGTTAAAAATGGACGCCGATCAGATCAGAGATGACGATCATGTTTTGCCTTATCGGTTGTATCAACCCAATACCAATTCTCAGCAGTCGTTGCCACTGATACTCGTGCTACATGGTGCTGGAGAACGTGGAACGGATAATATCCGGCAACTGAATTACACCATCAAACAACTGGTATCGACTGAATTTCAAAGCATACAACCGGCCTTCATTCTGGCACCACAGTGCCCACCCGGGCAGGAATGGACGAATAATCAGGTAACTTCCTTGCCAGCCCTCAACTATGATATGCATTCATCAAAACCAAGCTGGTCACAGCACTTACTGGTGCAACTGATTCAGCAGCTAACCGTTGAATATCCCATTGATACGACACGAATCTATTTAACTGGTTTTTCCATGGGAGCAACTGGCAGTTGGGAAATGCTGTATCACTATCCACAGATTTTTTCCGCCGCCGCGATCCTGAATGGACGGTCCGACCCGGCCATTGCAGATACGCTTAAAGACATACCAATTGCCATCTTTCATGGCAAACAGGACAAAACAGCTCCTATCGAAAATTCTTATGCCATGTACCAGGCGCTGAAGCCAATTAACCCACTGGTAACACTCAATGTCCTCGAAGCCGGACATAACATCAGTGGCCTGAGTTACACGACTGACCTGTATCGTTGGTTAGTGAATCACTGAAAATAAGGAAGCATACTCATGAACCTGCCTGAAGGATTCGATCAAAATGATATTGCCATTGTCGGTATGTCCGGTGCGTTTCCTGGTGCCGAAAATATTGACGAGTTCTGGAATATGCTACTTAACGGTGGCTGCGGAATCAGGGATCTGAGTGACGATGAATTGCAACAGGCTGGTATCAGCAAAGAACTCTATCAGCAACCGAACTATGTTAAACGAGCAGCGCCAATGGCTGGCGCAAAATATTTTGATCCTGCCTTTTTCGGTTACTCCGATGCCGAAGCAGAACTCATGGACCCGCAACACCGGGTATTTATGCAACATGTCTGGTGGGCACTGGAAAATGCCGGTTACATTCCTGATCAAATTGAAGAAGCCGTGGGCATTTACGCAGGCTGTTCGCTAAACCGCTATATGTTAAACAGCCTGGATATCAACACAGAAGCCTTTGATGTCGCTGAATTTCAGAAAATGCTGGCCAGTGAAAAAGACTATCTGACTACCCGGGTGGCTTACAAATTAAATCTTCGGGGTCCGGCCATCAACGTACAATCCGCCTGCTCCACTTCATTAGTCGCGACACAACTGGCCGCCCTGTCACTGCAAACTTATCAGTGTGATGTTGCTATCTGTGGAGGTGTGACCATTCATGTCCCGCATGCGGCGGGTTATCTGTACTGTGACGGCTTGATCTACTCTCCGGACGGCCGTTGCCGTCCATTTGGCGCGGATGCCAACGGTACCATGTTTGGGGATGGTGTGGGCGTCGTGGTATTAAAACGCCTTGAAGATGCCCTGGCCACCAATGATCGCATCTGGGCGGTTATTAAAGGTGCCGCGGTCAATAACGACGGCCGCGATAAAGTAGGATTCACTGCGCCAAGCGCCGGTGGTCAAGCGGAAGTAATCAGTCTAGCAACGGAACTGGCCGGCATTCAGCCACAACAGCTTCATTTTATTGAAACCCATGGTACCGGCACCAAAATGGGCGATCCGATTGAGCTGGCGGGGCTGAATACAGCCTTCAGTGACGCCCTTGAACATGAACAGCCATTCTGTGCACTCGGCGCATTAAAATCCAATATCGGACATCTCGATTCTGCTGCCGGTATCGCCGCACTGATCAAAACCATATTGGTCGTTCATCATCGGCAAATTCCACCCTCTGTCTGCCGGGAAAATGCTACTCCCAGTATTGAAGGCAAAAATTCGCCATTCTTTTTCAACCACGAGGTGATCAACCACCAGCCGGACCAAATCCTATACGCCGGTGTCAGCTCTTTTGGTGTCGGCGGTACCAATGCTCACGTAGTGTTGTCCAGCCCACCATCGCAACCGCAGCCTCCAGCCACCCAAGCGACCGACCTGACTCTGTTGCTTCACAGCGCCCGATCCACCGACGCATTGATTGAAGGCTGCAACAAGATTCAGGCATTCGCGGCACAGTATCCAGAACAGCAGACCAATATGGCGTTCACCCTCTTGCGTCACAAAGCTCATTATCTGCACCGGACATTTTCCCTGTTTGAAAAAGGTATAGCCCTGCAGGAGCGTGATCAGGATTCGGTGCAAACTGACGGCAAACTCGCGTTCGCGTTTCCAGGCCAGGGTGTTCAATACCCTGGCATGTTGGTGGAATTATATCAGCGCCAAAATGACTGTCGGACCGCATTTGACCATTGCATATCGATCCTGCAAAAACTCACCGACCGCGATTTCAAAGCAGTTATTTTTGGCAATCAGGACATCACCGATACTGCCGACGTGCAGGTGACCCTGTTCGTGGCTGAATACGTTCTGGCCCGTACACTCATGGCACTGGGTATTCAGCCTGACTGCATGATTGGCCACAGCCTTGGAGAATACGCCGCTGCCTGTATCGCCGGTGTTATGAGTCTGGAAGATACCCTGGCCATGGTAGTCACACGTGGCCGGGCGATGGCCAGTGCGGCACCCGGTGCCATGGTAATCGCCCTGACGGACCGTACAACGTTAAATAAGCTGTTAACCGGCTCTCTGACCGTCGCCGTCGAAAATACAGCCAGCAACTATGTAGTATCCGGTACTGAAGCGGATATCACCGCGCTAATCAATCAGCTGGAACAGAACCAAATCAAATGCATCCGGCTAACGAATCAGCATGCATTTCATTCTGCCGCGATGGACAGTGTGTTGGAGCAGTTCAGAACAGGCATAGAACACGTGCATTTCAATGCACCTACTATTTCCCTGATCTCAGCGACCAACGGCTTTGAAGGTGAACCATTTACCTCTGCAGACTACTGGGTATACCACCTACGCAATACAGTACACTTTTATGATGTCATCCAGCAGCTCCACGATCAAAACACCCGCACGGTGCTGGAAGTAGGCCCGGGTAGCAGTATTGCCTCCCTGATCAAACAATCTGAATTTAATGGCACTATGACAGCCATTACGACCGTCCCACCAGAAAAACACCAGCAACAAAGCTGGCCCCACTTTGCCAGGGCACTGGCCAGACTCTGGTGCCGTGGGCAGGAGGTGGATTTTCAGGCCACCGGACTGATCACTGCCGGTCATAAAATCTCCTTACCCGGTTACGCATTTGAACAACGGGAATTCTGGAAAACCAAAACCATCGTTCGACGCATTCAGGCAAGTACACAGACAGAAGCCCAAACCACTCAACATGGATTGATGCCAAGAGATGCCCGTAACGACCTGGATCACAGCATTGTCGCGGTATGGGAAAAAGTGCTGGGCAAACAACAGATTTCTATTGATGACGACTTTTTCAATCTTGGCGGCGATTCGGTTTCGGCACTGCTGTTAATCGATCAGATGACTCGGGCCACCGGCCTGGAGTTTCGACACTCAGCCATTTTTGAACATCACACCATTCGTCATCTGGTGGACCATTTGGGCGAAAAAGCCGAGCACAATGCAATTGTGGTCAGGTTAAATCAGACAGAAACCGGAACACCGGTGTTCTGTCTTGGGGGCGTTAAATATTATCAGCCTTTGGCCGACAGTCTCAGCGGTCGCCATCCGGTTTACGCCATATTCACCCACAAGGAAATTGCTGTGGTGCATCATAAGCACCCCATCGATTTCACCTTGCAAACGCTGATAGATGCCTACGCCGGAGCGATTCAAAGGCAAACCAACCGTACCGACATTATCATTGCTGGCCTGTCATTCGGAGGGCTGATGGCCCTGGATGTAGCCAATCAGCTGAATCAGAATGGTTTCGATATCCGTAAAGTCATTATGTTTGATTCCTTTATTGACTCCAGCCACCAGCTATCAGTCCGAAAATTCCTGCTTGATTATCTGGACAGAATCCAACAGCACGGTTTTTTCAGTTACTCCACCCAAAAACTGCTGGAACTCTGGAAGCAATATCGCAGACATCTGAAAACTGCAGTCGGAACTCCTGCTGCCAGTGGGTCCCAGCAACAGGTCAAAGCATTCAGCCAGCTAGCTGAGCTGTACCATATCAATGGCAAACACTACCCTTTCGAAGTGTTATTATTCAGGGCCCTGAACCGTTATATCCGTTTCGGTAAAGTTGCCAAACCTGACTACGGTTTTGGCGAAGTGGTAGAGGGCAAGCTGTCAGTGGTGGACATCCCGGCAGATCATCTTGAGCTGATTAATGACCATCACATTGGTCTGGTACAGGAAGCCATCGACCGTTTTTTGGGCGACAGATATTGATCCGCCGACGTCTTTGGGTGATTGGCAACTGCCGTCACCCCTGCCCTTTCACCATTTCTGCACCACTGGTAGAATCCAAACCACAAAGTTCCTGAAGCATTCATTTCTCACTACGGATTAAGAGTCAATGACAACCATTCTAAAAGATCTGCCCATCGGCGAGCGGGTCGGCATCGCCTTCTCTGGCGGCCTGGACACCAGTGCTGCACTTCACTGGATGCGTCAAAAAGGCGCGGTACCATATGCCTATACCGCTAACCTCGGTCAACCCGACGAACCTGACTACGACGTGATTCCCAAGAAAGCCAAAGAGTATGGCGCAGAAGGCGCCCGCCTGGTTGATTGCCGTTCACAACTGGTTGCCGAAGGCATTGCCGCTCTGCAATGTGGTGCTTTTCACGTGACTACTGCCGGGATGACCTATTTCAACACCACCCCTATTGGCCGCGCTGTAACCGGTACAATGCTGGTCACCGCCATGCGCGAAGATGGCATCAACATCTGGGGGGATGGCAGTACTTATAAAGGTAATGACATTGAACGCTTCTACCGTTATGGCCTGCTCGCCAATCCAGACCTGAAAATCTATAAACCCTGGCTGGATGCGACGTTTATCGACGAGCTTGGCGGCCGGGCAGAAATGTCCGAGTTCATGAACAAAGCCGGCTTTGCTTACAAAATGTCTGCAGAAAAAGCGTACTCCACCGATTCCAATATGCTAGGAGCCACGCACGAAGCCAAAGACCTGGAAGAACTGTCCACCGGCATCAAAATCGTCAATCCGATCATGGGCGTAAAATTCTGGGATGAAAGTGTAGAAATCAAACCGGAAGTGGTCACCATTCGGTTTGAAGAAGGCCGCCCAGTAGCACTGAATGGCCAGACATTCAGTGACGAAGTAGCCCTGATTCTTGAAGCCAACCGCATTGGTGGCCGTCATGGCCTGGGCATGTGCGATCAAATCGAAAACCGTATCATCGAAGCCAAGAGCCGTGGCATCTATGAGGCACCGGGAATGGCATTACTGTTCATTGCCTATGAGCGCCTGGTCACCGGCATTCACAACGAAGACACCATCGAACAATACCGTATCAATGGCTTGCGCCTCGGTCGGTTACTGTATCAGGGCCGCTGGTTTGACCCGCAGGCATTGATGCTGCGTGAATCCACCCAGCGCTGGATTGCCAGTGCCGTAACCGGTGAGGTCACCGTGGAGTTGCGTCGGGGTAACGATTACTCGCTTCTCAATACCGAGTCCCCCAACCTGACCTATGAAGCAGAGCGCCTGACCATGGAAAAAGGCGATTCCATGTTCACCGCCAACGACCGTATCGGTCAATTGACCATGCGCAACCTGGATATCACCGATACCCGTGGCAAACTTGGTTTATATTCCAAAAGTGGACTGCTTTCCAAAACCGTCACCAATGCACTGCCTCAGACCAAAGAAGACCATCAGGACTGATCCAGCCAGTCCCCGTATTTCTGCGGGGACTTCCATCTCCCTTCAAACTACATCCCCCTAAGCACTCAAGGGCACATAATGTCGAATAACCATATTCACTGATAATCTGTCTACTGATCCAATAGAGTCTCCATCGCAGCCGTGATAGCCGTTTTACTGGCAGAACTCAGAGGCATGATCGGCAAACGGCATTCTTCTGTACATAGATCCAATAACGAACAGGCATATTTGACACCTGCCGGACTGGGCTCACTCATGAGCGCCTGCATCAACGGTAACAGTTGCTGCTGGATTTCACCGGCGCGATGAAAGTCATTGGCAGCACAAGCATCTTGCTGGGAGCGGCCCAGAGCCGGTAAAACATTGGCGACCACACTGATCACTCCCATGCCCCCGACTGCGTTATAGGCCGGAGCAGAGAAATCATCACCAGACAGCCAGGCAAATGGCCGATCAATCAAATTCCTCTCGGCCAGTGGTCGCAGCATTTGTCCTGTCGCATCTTTTACTCCAACAACCCGTTCCAGTTCTGCCAGTCGAGCCATGGTCTCCGGCTGCACATCGACAATCGTTCTGGCTGGAATATTGTAGATAATGATTGGCAGTGAACTGTGTTCATGAAGGTAGTGAAAGTGCCGATACAGACCATCCTGATTTGGTCGGTTGTAATAGCCGGCGGCACACAATACAGCATCCGCACCGGCTGCTTCAGCAATGCCGATCAGACCGGCTGCTTCTACCGGATTATAGGAAGTGGCACCGGCAATAACGGGTATTCGGCCTTTGACGTAAGCACACACCACATGCAACAGTTTCCGGTACTCATACTTAGATAATGTTGGCGCTTCGCCGGTTGTACCAGCAATCACCAGCCCCTGAGTGCGGTGCTGCAGATGCAGATCCAGGCATCGATGAACGGCCGGATAATCAATCTCGCCATTTTGGAATGGGGTAATCATGGCAACCAATGAACCAGTAAACATTATTTCTCTCCACTAAAGGTTGGGAGGCCACCGGTTTTAGTCTGTTACCGCTAATACACCTGTATTTCGCGGAATGGAGTCTGTCCATAAACAAAAAACCCGGTGGCGTTTCCGCGACCGGGTTTCTAAAAATTCGATTATTTCAAAGATTTTTCAGATACGCCCAGGCCCGGAATGCCATCCGTTTATATGCCTTGCGTTTATAAGAAAAACCAGTAAATGTCATAACTTTTGCAAATCAGTTCTTGAAGTTTCGAAACCATAGCACCGGTTTACTGGTAGTTCAATCCCCTTTTTCTGCTCTCACTTCCATACGAATTGTAATTGTTCTATTGACCTGGCAGGCATTTATGCCGGGTCAGTAGCAAGGAATCAAATTCACAACTGAACCCCATTACCCCGAAGTCAGACTAATAGGTCTCGACTGGATACCAGGCATAATCATCGTAACCGGTAAGAACTTCCCATTGCCCCTGTAGTGATAGATCCAGTACACGGTTACCCGTATCTACGACAAGAGGCCGATGCTGCAAATTCTTCAATTTGGTTTTCGTGGCAATGACCTGAATATTGGCCTTACCCAACTGCCGGATCACCTGCTCACTCAGTTGCTGATTGCCCCGACCCAGAATATGCCCCTGTCCGCCAATAACACTGATGACCACACGTACCGGATATTGCCGGCACAAGCTCAGAATATCCTGCTCCGTCAGATCAGACCGCAGCAACTGCCGATCCAGCACCGCGTCTATTCCCAACAAAGTATTGGGCAAACCCAAGCAATCCATGATGAAGGCCGTCGACTTACCCGAACCGATCAAATAAACCGTTTCCGGTTCCATTTGCTCAACCACAAACTCAGCAATTTCCTGTAGCACCAGATCTTCTACTTCCACACCACCACTCTTGGTGTGCTGGATAAACTGGCCTAATTGGGGAACTTTCATATCACCGTAATGGCGGGCCCTGACACGATTGTCGCGGAATGCGACTTCATCAATGTCCCGTACCTCCTGCTCACGAATGTCAATCAATCCGCCTTCAGTCACTGCCATCAACACTTCTCCAGCCGCATGGGGGGTAACGGCATACACCGAAGAATGAATCTTGACCCCGGCCGGAATGCCCAGCACCGGAACCTGTTGTTCAACCACGGCACAAATGTCGCGCGCAGTACCATCACCACCCGCAAAAACAATCAACTCGGCCCCCTGCTGCAATGCCAGCCTGGCAGCTTCCCGGGTATCTTCAGCAGTACTGGGATCAGCAACATCCAACGCCAGCATGTCAGCCTCAATCCCGAGACTTGCAAGTACGGCAGCTCCCATATTTCCCGGACACGTCATCCACTGATGTTGCCGTAACACAGCCAGATGATCCTGCAATGCCAGTTTTACCCGTTCAGCCACTTTTGAAACTGCCCCCAGCTCCACAGCCTGCTGGGCAACACCATCGCTGCCTTTCAATGCAACCGAACCACCCAGGCCCGCAAACGGGTTCAAAATAAGCGCTATCTTCATATACGATCAATCATCTTTGGCCAGAAACAAAACAGGCGGAACCTTAACCCGCCTGCTCTCACCATTATGGTCAAATTAATTTAACGGTTGCAAGCCAACTGCCGGTGCGTATCAAGCTGCTGCAGTCATCCGGAAAAATCATTCGCCTGATCAGACCGGTTTTTCATTCAGGTCTGGTAGTTGCTAGACTCTATATTGAGCAAGTGAAGAGACTCAACAGGTTCTGACCATGAAAATAGCGATAGCCCCCGATTCATTCAAAGAAAGCATGACCGCTGGCGAAGCCTGTGCCACCTTTGCTGAAGGCTGGCTAAGCCAGCGAAGCCAGGATGAATTTATCTTTTTACCACTGGCCGACGGTGGAGAAGGCACCACTGTCGCCATCTGTAATGCCGTCAATGGTGTCATTCAGCATAAAAAAGTTCGCGGCCCACTGGATCAGGAGGTCAATGGTTTCATCGGTCTCTGGAACAACAGACACAATGCCGTCATTGAAATAGCCGCAGCCAGCGGCCTGGATCTGCTCAAACGGGATGAACGTAACCCACTTCTGGCCACCAGTTATGGCACCGGAGAGTTGATCCGTTACGCCCTGGACCAAGGAATAAAAGAACTGGTCATCGGTCTCGGCGGCAGTGCCACCAACGATGGCGGTGCAGGTTTATTACAAGCCCTTGGTGTTCAGCTGCTGGACAAAAATGATCAACAGCTGCCACCCGGTGGAATACATTTACGTGATCTGGCCCGTATCGACCTTTCTACCCTTGACCCGAGAATTCACGATATTCGCATCCAGGTGGCCAGCGATGTCACCAATCCATTACTGGGTCAAAACGGTGCAAGTGCTGTATTTGGCCCACAAAAAGGAGCCACACCAGAACAGGTTGTCATGCTGGATCAGGCATTGGAACACTACGTGATGGTTCTGGAACAAACAACAGGCCAGCAAATCCGTCACCTGCCAGGAACCGGTGCTGCCGGAGGTACCGGTACAGCAATGCTCAGTGTATTAAACGCCGAGTTTAAAGCCGGTATCGATTTGATTTTGGATCTGATGGAGTTTGACCGGAAAATCAGTGACTGTGATCTGGTTGTGACCGGCGAAGGTAGCCTGGATTATCAGTCGCTTATGGGTAAAACCCCACAAGGTGTATTACGAAGATCAGTTGCCGCCAATATTCCGGTTATCGCTGTAGCCGGTTCTGTTACCAACAACCTCGATCCTCTTTATGATGCAGGCTTTACGGCGGTCTTCGGTATCACCCAAGCAGTCCAGTCCCTTGAAAAAGCCATGCAGGATGGCAAAACCAATATGATCAACTGCGCCAAAAATCTCGCCCGCTGGTGGACTCTGGCACACGACACAGGAAAACCATAATTATGCGTAACCCCTTGGCCGAACAGCTTCATCCTCTGGTCAAGCTGCTGTACCCCAACCGGGCGGAAGAAGTCTGCCAGGCAATTATCAATCTCATCGTCAGCTACCAGTCTCGTCATTTGCCTACACAGCGCTGGGTCAATCAGCGTGATGCCGTCTTGATTACCTATGGTGATACATTGCTGCGGGAAGGTCAGAAACCACTACGGACCCTGTATTATTTTTTAACTGAATTTATGGGGGACATTATCAACTCAGTGCACATTCTGCCTTGTTTTCCGTACACCTCTGACGATGGATTCTCAGTCGCTGACTATAAACAGATCAACCCGGAGCTGGGTGATTGGGACGACATTGCCGTACTGGCCAGTGAATATGATCTGATGTTCGATGCCGTCATCAACCATATTTCACGCTGGAGTTACTGGTTTCGTCGGTATGTGGCCGGAGATCCGGATTATCAGGACTTCTTCATCGAAGCCGATCCGAAACAGGATTATTCCAGTGTCACCCGGCCACGGGCACTGCCATTATTAACCCCCGTAGATACCAGCAACGGTATCAGACACTTGTGGACCACCTTCAGCGACGACCAGATTGACCTGAACTACCGTAACCCCAAAGTCATGCTGGCCATACTCGATGTGCTCTGCCTCTATGCCGAACAGGGGGCCCGTTTTATCCGCCTGGACGCTATCGGTTTCCTATGGAAAGAACTCAGCACTACCTGCATGCATTTGCCAGAAACCCATGCTGCCATCCAGCTAATGCGCGTGGTAATGGACAACATTGCACCCGGCACGATACTGATCACCGAAACCAATGTCCCTCACAAAGACAACATCAGTTACTTTGGTAACGGCTATAACGAAGCCAAGATGGTATACCAATTTCCGCTGCCACCATTGGTCATGCATTCTTTTCTGACCCGTAATTCTGATGTCCTGAGTCGTTGGGCCGGCAGTTTATCCCCTATTTCCAAAGCCACCACCTTTTTCAACTTCCTCGCCTCTCACGATGGCATTGGCATGCGCCCAGTGGAGGGACTACTCAACCAGGAACAGATCAATGGTCTGGTGGATCACTGTATTGAGCAGAATGGTCGGGTGTCGTATCGCGATAATGGTGATGGCACCCGCAGCCCCTACGAACTAAACATCACGTATTTTGATGCGCTTGGATTGGAAGGTGAAACTGAACAACAGAAAGCCCAAAAACTCATTACCGCACATTTTATTCTACTGAGTCTGGCTGGGGTTCCGGGTATCTACATACACAGCCTGTTTGGTACCGCCAACGATGTCAAAGCAGTGGAGGCCACAGGGATTAACCGACGGATCAACCGCAGCAAACTGAACACCCAAACTCTGAAAGAAGAACTGAGCAACCCCGAGAGCATCCGCAGCCAGATTTTCAAAGGCATTACCCAGTTGATACAAAAACGCAAACGTATGTCAGCCCTGGCACCACAAGCTGACCAGAAAATCCTGCTAATAGACCCAAGGATCTTTGCGGTAGAACGCTACAACTCCCAAACCGGAGGACACGTATTATGTCTGTGCAATCTGTCCAATGACGTGATTGAACTAACCGTTGATTTTGTCGGTCGCGACATGATCTCCGGTAAACGGGTCAACTTTCATACTCGGCTGGAAAGCTACGGATGCCAATGGATTAAATCCCCAAATGAGATTCAACATCGTACAGTATGGTGATGAAAAAGATCGACAAGTAACGCCGAAATGCTAAGAACAGAAACGGCTGCTGCAAACCATGGGCAGCCAAGAACCATATGCTAATTCAGAGAACTTTTGTAACCTACCGATATCTGGATGTATCAATGATTCCTCTCTTTCAGAATTTTCATCAAATACTCCATTTCAAATTCATCCTGAAGCTGAATTGTTTTCCAGTAGCTGAAACCAGCTTTTTCATAGGCATGAATGGCAGAGGTATTCTTCGGTTCAGGACCAATAATACAGGTGTCTATCCCTGGAATCCGGAAAACAACTTCATGTAGGAATTGACGAATGACATGACTTCCATAACCACGATGGAGAAAAGCTGTCTCGCCTATAAACAGATCGATTCCAACAGCATGCTCATCAGCCCCGACAGAGCGATTATATTCCGGATAATCACAAATTTTATAACTCTGAATATATCCAATATCTTGTGAATGACAGCGAATAATAAAAGCGCGTATCTTGCTTTCAGGTCGAGTTCGTGGGAGATATTTGGCCAGGACATTTTCATACTGCTGAAAACCCTCTCCTTGCCCATACCAGACAGAGACGGAAGGCATATTTAACCAGATAAACATCTGCTTAAGATGAGCTTCTTGTAATGGCGTGAAATTGAAATGCATAGCATGACTCATCGGTATGCTCCCAAACTACCTTAATATCTCCATAGCCAAAAATATTTTCCATGTCGACATGGGGTTTGGAAACTTGCCAGTTGTTTAAACTATTGTTTAAACAACTGGATAGATACACCCTCAGAAGGTATCAGTCCATATGCCTTAACAACATACCGTTCCAATGACATCTCCTATCTATTTCTCTGCGGAATCCTATAACACCTTAAACATCGCCGCATTTACTCTATCTGCATGTTTTGATTTTTAGCTTCTTCTCGACAAAGCTGATCTGCTCGTTTTAACAGTACAGGAATTCTATTTTTCCCATACATGTTGTTAATTGACGCCTTTGCCAGCTCCAAATCTCCCGTTGTAGTAATGTACAAAGGTTTTTTGCTTTCACCTCTAAAAATCTCGTGGCCAGACTCAAGGCCTGCATATGATTTCTTTGCAACACCAATTACTTCTGCTTTACCGACCAAGGCATCATATAGTCGTTTGCCTAGCCCAGGCTTATCTTTTCCGTCTAAATAAACATAACCATCTATTACTATCACACTTGGCTTAAGCGAAAACTCTTCAACAAGGGCCAGAATACAAGGAAGCTCTCGTTTGTAAAAAGATCCAGGCTCATAGGGCTCGACCTTTCTGACAAAGGAGGTGTATTCTTTCTGAACGTCTTCATCTTCCCAAGAATTGAAAGAAATACCAGCTACATAAGCTGATTCATTTAAGTATTGTACATCGATAGCAAGAATCACTAGCAAAGCCCCTCAAGAACCCACTCGCCGACTTAATTTTTTTCAAAGAATACTCCGTATTCGGCATTCAATTTTACTCCAAAAAAATGAAGTTCATTTCCTCTTTTGAAACCTCAATCCAGGCTAAATCTGCTTCTTTTCTATCTAAACAGTCTTTAGCTTCAAGTAACTGCAACCACTCTGGAAGACGTGCTAAAGCAGCTTTTGAGTCTTCGATAAAATTCCTGGGTATAACTCTATCAAAGCGAGGCATGGTCAGAGTGATGCCATAGCCCTCATAGTTAATTATTATCAAGCCATGTTCAGGCTCTTCTTGCTTAAATAAAACTAATTCGCCTGCATCTCGGGACTCTACTTTTACAGCACCTCCTTTTCCATAATCGTAGAAACCTTCTTCTCTAAACGGGATAACTTTTATTTTCTCTTCTCGAAACTGTTCTAAGTATTCGTTTATATGTCAAATATCTGGTAAAACAAACACCGTGGGCAAAAAACGAGCGATTTCGTGAGTCCAGTAGCACGAAGTGCTACGATTTTGACTTGTAAGACATAGTGTTTCTACCCATCACCAAACGCAAGTGTATCGACGGGAAAAACTGGAACATAATTTTCCCTAGCAACACGAGTCAAACACGAACAATGTCCACCCCTGAAGCAACTGAGGTTCTGAACATTTTTGCAAACTCAATGACATCACTCTCAGTTTCGCCTGAATGGCTTGTTGTCGTGATATATCGTGGATAATTTCCGTCACCGACAGCTAACTCATCCATGATTGCTTCCCACAACTCACAATCCACACCGACCGAACAAAACAGCTCGTACCCTTTATCAAGAATGGAGAGTAAGAGGTCATCATGTTTCTGGTCATAGCCAGTATCGGATACGAGTACAAGTTTTCTATTCTTCATAGTATTTAACACCCAAACAACGGGCTAAGTAACGTTGGCTAAAATAGTGAAGAACAAACGCGGCCAGCTGTTAACTGTCCCGCGATTATTTGCTTGTTAGACTGGTTTTGGAATAGTGAAAATATCACGACTCAAGCCGTCAGGAAATTCACTTCGCCTTGACTTAATACCACCTAACCGTTCAACCAAAGCCCTAGCGGAATGATTTGAATCACGCATATATGTTTCGACTTCAGACCAACCAAATTTATTATATGCATGAGCGACAACTGCAATTGAAGCTTCTTTGGCATAACCTTTACTCCTTGACTCTGGGAGTAACCACCAAGTAAGTTCTCTTGGCCATCTCAACCCCTGCCAAAATCCACATGTGCCTACTATTTTTTCTGATCCTTTTTCTTTGATAGCCCATACTCCAAAACCATCAAGATACCAACCTCCGAGATCTTCTTTTAGACGAGCCCAAGCCTTACCACTCGAAATTGGACCTCCATAAGCTTTAGATGCATCACAATCGGTATAAAACTCGTCGTAGGCATCAAAGCACTGAATACTTGGAGAAATCAATAACAACCTTTCGGTTTCAATTTGTGGAACCATATTTACTCAATTCTAAACCTAACGCCTCAAAAACGGATCGACCAGGCAGGTGTAGGAGATCCAGCCGAAGGTGTTCATTCATCGATTAGAAGCTTGTACCAACCAAAATTACTTTAAATGTACCAGCTTTACCATATGGGTAATATTCCTCTTTTAGAATATTAATAAACTCTGACTCTTTCATGCTACCATAACCACAACCCAACGCACTGAGTGCTATAGTGTTTATTGAATAGTCGATTTCACACACCTCGAAACATTCTCTTAATATAGAACGAACAATCTTTGAGTCTGTTTCATAATCTAAATCTGTCGCAACAACATGGAAAATTCGCTTCCAGGGTACTTGAGAAATACCTCCCTCTATAATTGTCCCAACAGGAACTTCGTCGAGGTTAAGCTCTCTCAATTTTCTATCTAGCAATGACTGGATTCCGATTCCATATTCTCGAACCAAGGATTTCCCTACACCGCCACTTAGATTAAAATTTTGGTTTGTAGAATAAATCAAAGCATCAGCTTCAAATTTGCTGATATCTGAATTTTCGAACTCTATTTCCATCGAAATTCCTAGATTGCCTAATGCCTAAAAACGGATCGAGCGGAGCGAGACATAAGAGATTCAGCCATAGCGCTCATCCTATAATTTGTTAAATACATTGATTTTCTAGCTAATCACTATACCCTGTAGACTCTTCGTTTTGTCATTTATCTCTGATAGCTGGCTGAGCGCTCAATCATTGAGACGGCTAAATGACAAATATTCGCTTATGCTACCAAACTGTTGAGTTTGGAAAAATAGATATCCACCTTTGTACTCTTCGGAATAAACAAGAATTTCACGACCCGGAAGGGACTGCTGAAGAGCTAGGAATTTCTTCTGCTGCTTGGCCCATTTTCGGAATTGTTTGGCCATCCAGCTTGGTACTGGCTCATCATATTTATAACTATGATATTGGCTCCAAAAGAGTTCTAGAAATTGGATGCGGCATTGCCCTCAGTAGTTTACTGCTAAATAAGTTGCACGTAGATATCACGGCAACCGACTATCACCCGGAAGTCAAGACTTTTTTAGATAGAAATTCTGAACTTAACGGAGACGCACTCATTCCTTATGAAAGAACCGGATGGGCGGATAATAATGATAGTTTAGGACGCTTTGATGTGATCATTGGTAGTGACCTATTGTATGAAGATGAGCATATAGGCTTACTCTCTGACTTTATTCAAGAGCATTCAAATCCAAAATGCGAAGTAATCATTGTCGACCCTGGTCGAGGGAGGAAAAACAAGTTTGCAAAACAACTACTAAAGCTTGGCTATACATCTTCGTACTCAAAACCTGGAAATTCAGATTATCTAGACAATGACTTTAAAGGCTATATTCTAGAGTTTGTGCGAGCCGAATAAGCATTCGGCGCCAAAAATAAAGAGCGACTGGTACGCAACCTAAGGAGGTCCAGCGGAACGAAGTGGCGTGATTTTTGGTGTGTTTGTTATGCATTTCAACTTAAGCCGACTGAAGTGACGTATCGGGATATTGATTTTTTTCTCTTTGAATGTTTAGAACCTTAACGAGAGCATCTCGGTAAAAATGCTCGGAATTGTTACCTTTCATTGAGTATAGAAGAGCTGTGTCTTCAGTTGCTTTATTGATACGAAACCATTCTTTCACCAGCCCTATCTTCAATTCCCCGCCCGTTTTAAAACGAAGGGCGCTCATGAATCGGTTGTTATAGCCACCGCTCCTAGTAGCTGCTAGCCACGCAGCTTCGCGCCATCTGGATTGCATGCGCCCTCGTCTGTGCGATTAGGGTAGTATTTTTTTTATATTCGAGATCATAAAATAAAGTACCGTGAATCCCCCTAACCTCAACCTTAGGGACGCGCCTCTTCCAGATCTCCGTGAAAACTGGATTTAAAATGCTTTCACTTTCTTTTTCGTATACTTCATCGATGAAAGCGATATCGCTACCCTTTGGAAAAATCAGATCAAACTCTTTTTCAGTCGCGCTAAAAATGTCATAAACGCAATTCTCTGCACCATCAATTATCTGAATATTCTTCATATCAAATTGTCAGTTTTCCGAATAGTTATAAAAACCTCGATTAAAGGCTAAAACAGATCACTTTGTAAAGTGGGTAACTCGTACAGTCACTGCTAACCAGCTAATCCCTGCGAGTTCGATATACTCTCTGGGCATATTGACCCTTTTTCTTAGTGATCTGAAACAGCAACCATAATTACTGTCTTTTTCATTTTTTCTCTTAGCCAATACTCGTATATTTTAGGATTTTTTTATGTTATGACACATTTTTGACCTCAATAATGGCAGCGTCTTTGTTGGCAGCATTATCGATTAATCCGTCAATTTTTTTCATGTGTTCGAGCTGGGCCTGGAGTTTCGATGAAAGCTCACTCAACTCAGTGGCAGAGAGGGAAGTTTCTTCCGCAGATGTTGCCGTAGAGTGAACCACCTTATCAATTTCTGACATCCCCTGATTTACCTGGCTCAATCCCATCGCCTGACTTTTCGATGCATTATCTATTTCTTCGGTGGTGTTAGAGATAGTTGTCACATGCTTAACAATCTCGCTCAATGCACTCACACATTTTTGCGATATTGCATTTCCCTTTTCGACATTTTCTACCGATGTCTGAATATACTGCGCTGATTCGCTAGCAGCTGTTGTGCTACGTTCAGCAAGCTTTCTTACTTCATCTGCTACCACAGCAAAACCGCGCCCCATTTCGCCCGCCCGAGCAGCCTCAATAGAAGCATTAAGTGCAAGTAAGTTAGTCTGAGATGCTATATCATCAATAACATTGATAATGTCTCGAATCGCATCACTGGAGCGATTAATTACCTGCATCGCTTGTTCAAGTTCTTTTATTTCATCAGATGCCATGGTCGCAGCACGCTGTGCCTCAGACGAAACTGCACTGGCCTTTGATGCACGCTCAGCATTGTCATTAGCCTGAGCCAGAATCTCAGTGAGTGAGCTACCGACTTGGGTAATAGAGGCCGCTTGCTGAGTTGACCCTACTGTCAGAGCATGGCTGGCATCATTCAGTTTGTTGGCCCCTGTTGTGAGGTTTTCACTGATGGTATCCATATCTTTGTACACGGCTTTTAGCGCAACCTTTTCTGATACTTCCTGCACATATTCAACATGGCCCATCTTGTTGCCATCCAATCCATTGATGTAAAAAGAATCTACACGAAAATCTTTCCCCCACTGGTAAAAGAAAGTGATCGGTTTACCTTTTCTTAAACAATTCACACCACAGTCTTCGGTGTTGCAGATGTTTGCTCCCCAATTTGAACAATGCTGTCCGAGTACGTCTTTACGTTTTACCCCCAGTGGATCGGTAGCAGCTCGATTGACAAACGTCCACTTCATATCCATGTCAGTGACAGAGAGTGGGTTTGGGATAACATCAAGAATCTGTTCATAAAAGTTGAATTTCTCTTTTGCCAAACGCTCCATTTTTATCACACAACCTAATAAACCCGCCATCGCCACAACTAAAATCATCAAGCTTGTGTTTTCTATTGCGAATAGCAATGCAACTAATATAGATACAGTATTGATACCTAATACCAGACGGTAATACTTGTTCATGTCTTTTCCTCTATCGCCTAATCTCACAATAGTCATAGAATTAATAGTAGGCGACATTTACGATAACTAGTAACAATTAGATAAATCGATCAGTCTTTACTAGACATTTAATTGATATGTAATTGAATGTTCCAGCGAGAAGCAATAAATCAACGATTTACTGAAGAATTCAAGATCCAAACTGTCAAACAAGTGACAGAGCAATAGTACTCCGTTACAAACGTAAGGGAGCGCTTAAGGATGTCCGCGATTCTTCCTGAGCAGCACGTATCCTCACCAGGCATTGTATCGGCAAGTGGTTGAAAACCTAGCGCTAGGATAACGTTCAAGGAGTGCTGCACCAGCATAAGGATCAACTCTGGGGGTTTCACCCATAAAACAGATTGGGTGTCGAAAATTGCCGGTATCTTATTCATATTTTGGATTTAATGACATATTCGGGTTAGGGGGCCTCCGAAAAATTGGAATAGTTTTGATGCAGGCGAGTAAGCACCACTCACAACACTGAAATTTACTGGCGTAAATGAGGATGTGAGACTGGGGCTGACAACGTCCTGCGCGAAAATAGGCCATTTTTCAGAGCTGCCCTAGAAAATTCTAACGAAGAAATTCGGTTAGCAGTCCCTCTAACCAGTATCGAATCGGTCATGTACGATGTTACCTTTTACCCTTCCGCATGTGCAGCAAGGTAACAGACATATACTTATATGTCAGACATGTCCTGTAACAATCAAGAAAACACTGAAAAATTTCTTCATTCCGTGTCACATGGTCATTCTTTCAATGACAAAAACACACCAAAATAAACACTATTATATAGAAATGATTAACCTGAAAACCATGTTTAAAATTTGAAAAACACGACAGCCACAGCGTTTGAAAACATAATAATATCTTTTCATAACACCTCGCTAAAATATGAAAAACACTTCTTTGCTTGAAACCCGTCAGAGCTATAGAGTCTCACCGTCCATATAAGCTATCTGGACAATGATGTACCTGGAAGTAAATCAACAACAATTAACATACTAATGGAAGACATAATTATGGAGATTTTTAAAGCATTAAAATATCTGATCCCTCTGACTCTTTCTGCACTTCTAGCCTCACAGGCCTCAGCACTTTCTGTTGCTGAAGAGAATTATAAACTGCAAAACTGCGCAATCACTCCCGATCACGATGAACTGGTTAAATTGGCACTTGAGTTCAACAATACAGATAAACTCAATAGTTATCTGATTGAAAAATACGGCTGCCCGATGACCACGATCAAGGATGCATATCTTGATGAAATCATATCTAAGTATCCATACAAACAGGTCATCATCAATACTGGTAATACCCGCTACGAAGGATTGGAATCCTGCGCTTACCACCCTCAACGGGAAGAGTTTGTTTGCTCCGTCTCTGTTCGCCAGCGCTTTGGTTTTTCCGGTTATCCTGCAATTGGTGCAGGCTCCAATGAATGGGTGACTATCTGTGTCGACTACGGCGGGGGTATGGAACCGGTGGATACAGCCTCAGTCCACGTACACAACGAGCAATATGGTAATTCACCCTATTGGTATTACGGAGTGGTGATTCAGGGTAATGAAAAACTACAGCGTCAGGTACAAAAAGGGCAAACCCTGAAAGCGAGGGCACTATTGTCATGGGCGACACCGGCCACACACTGCAGGTATCGCCCGGTATGGGGAAATCAAGCGGACTTCCAGATCAAACTGGATCCTTAGTTAACCAGCACGCCTAGGGTAAAATAAAAAATTGTTCCAAAATTCAGGGGTCATACAAATGTATGACCCCTGGTATTGAAATACTGGCTCGATTTATTCTTAAAGTAGTTATCAAAGTAATTTTGATTGGACTCACACACCTCCTATGCCTGTGTTACACCTGTGTAAAGCGGCAGTCGATCACAAAATACGCAACCAGCACCATCGCATCAGTTATTACAGCATGACATTTCCATATAATGACCGACTGCTGAGGAGTTGTGGATACAACGGCATTATCGAACCCCTTCAATAACAGACATCCGCAATTCTCATTTTCAGCAAAGACCTTGTGCACCATGCGGGAATTATTGTCAGTCAGACAAATAGATGTGCAGAGACCATCAAATCATTATGGAGAATACGGAGTGAATTTAATTAATAAACTATGCTTGGCAACAGGCCTGCTGATGAGTACCACCACGTTTGCAGCAGAATCATGGATGCTCGATAAGGAGCTTTCCACTATTTCATTTCAAAGCACCAAAAACGGCGCAGTGGTTGAAAACCATACATTAAAACCCAGCAACGGCAGTATCTCAGACACTGGAAAAGTGACCGTTAACATTGCCCTGGACAGCGTGCAGACTGGTATTGATATTCGTAATGAAAGGCTCCGGGAAATCCTGTTTCAAACAGCGAAGTTCCCACTGGCCAGCATTCAGAAAACCATTAACTTAAGCGACTACCCAGAGGGAACCGTCACTATAAAGACCATGGATGCTCAACTGTCACTCCATGGTATGGAAAAGACTATTTCTCTGAAACTAGCGGTATTGAAAACCGGCAAGACCATTCAGGTAAGCTCGGTCGAGCCAGTATTACTGAACGCCGCAGACTTTGGTCTGGACGGTGGGATCAATCAGCTCAAAGACATTGCCAAACTCAACAGCATTGCTCAGATGGTCCCGGTTTCCGTCACACTGGTATTTGAACAATAAGCCACCTTTTGGGCAGGTCAGCCTGCCCAAACATCCTTTCTCTTCCCTGATTCAAAAAAAATCCGCATGATTGTCACTGGATAATTTGGCAGGATTTGACATGAGCAACAGCCAGAAACTGATATTGATGGGAGGCGGACACACCCACGCACTGGTGTTAAAACACTGGATGGCACACCCCATCGCCAATGTACAAATTACATTGATTTCACCTCTTTGCCATAGCCCCTATTCAGGTATGCTTCCAGGGCTTCTGGCAGGTCATTACACATTTTCCCAGACCCATATTGACCTGCAGCGGTTGGCCAGCGACGCCAACATCGAATTTGTTCAACAGCCCGTCACCGCTATTGATCACTTGCGCCAGCGCATTTATCTGGCCAATGGTCAGCAACATCATTATGACATTGCCTCAATCAATGTCGGCTCTACACCCAATCCCGAAATTCCCGGCAGCCAACAACATGCCACACCAGTGAAACCGATTGCTGAGTTTCTGCAACACTGGCAACGCCTGGAAACGGACATCCGGCAACACCCCAATCAGCACATAGCCATTATCGGTGGTGGTGCCGGTAGCATCGAAGTAGCGCTGGCCATGGCCCATGCCCTCAAAACCTGGGACCCTCAGATCAGTCTGATCACCCGTGCCCGGGACATCCTCTCAGAATACCCTCACAAAGCACGGCAGTTAACCAATGAACGATTGGCACTTTACGGTATCACGGTGCTTACCAATATGGGCGTGGATGAAATTTATGCAGATGGCCTGAGTAGCAGCGGACAGAAATACCCATACGACCATATTTTTCTCTGCACTCAGGCTTCTGCTGCCAACTGGTTTAGACAATCCGGCCTGGCCACCAATCAACATGGCTTTGTCACCGTTAACAATTACCTGCAAACGACCACCGCCGGAAACCTGTTTGCTGCCGGCGACTGTGCCCACTTCCAGCCGGAACCATTACCTAAAGCCGGAGTTTATGCAGTCAGAGAAGCTGATATCCTGTTTCACAATTTGCAGGCTACCTGTCAGGGCACTCACGCACTGAAACCCTATCAGCCGCAGCGTGACTTTCTGAGCCTGCTGGCTATGGGTGATCGCTATGCCATTGGTTGCAAATTCGGTCTTACCGTTTCCGGTCAGTGGGTATGGCGATGGAAAGATCATATAGACCGACGTTTTATGGCTCGCTTCAACGCTGGTTGATCGCTGAAATTCCATGATTTTCAACAACCTGCTAAGCTTGCCGCATCGTCCGTATTACCGGCAAAGTCTAATCCCCCTACCTGAGGAGTCAGCATGCTTGAAGTAAACAGCTATTTTGATGGCAACGTAAAATCCATTTC
This sequence comes from Gynuella sp., assembly GCF_050297175.1. Taxonomy (NCBI): domain Bacteria; kingdom Pseudomonadati; phylum Pseudomonadota; class Gammaproteobacteria; order Oceanospirillales; family Saccharospirillaceae; genus Gynuella; species Gynuella sp. Next base: position 87,538 of record NZ_JBNKSF010000035.1, read on the forward strand.
GCTACAGACTCGAACACTACCCGCGACCATCGGCGTAATGACGATTGGAGAATATGAATTTTCCACCAGCAAAAAAGAAACCATCACGGTTGTCAGTGGCGAACTGCTGGTCAAACTACCAGATACAGAGGAATGGGGCACCTATACTAATGGCGCTAAGTTTATGGTGGATGCGAACAAGGTTTTCCAGCTCAAGGTCAATGAGGAAACCGCATACTTTTGTACCTACGAATAAAAAAGGCTCCAGAAGGAGCCTTTTTTATCACCATCACTGTGCAACCTGATTGATATGCACATCCATTTGTGGAAACGGAATACCAATACCTTGTTCATCAAATTTAAGCTTGATCGTTTCCGTCAGCTCAAACCGAACTGTCCAGTAATCTGCCGACAATACCCATGGCCGAACCACCAGATTCACCGCCGAATCCGCCAGCTCCAAAACTGCTACGGTATACGCAGGATCCTTCAACACTTTCTCGTGATTAGTCAAAATTTCTTCTAAAATTTTCTTGGCCTTCAGCAAATCACTACCGTAGGAAATGCCGACCACCATATCCACCCGACGAGTAGGCTCAGAAGAATAATTCGTCATGGTGTTACCAAACACAGAAGCATTCGGTACCGTTACCATTTTTGAATCCGGTGTTTTTAATCGCGTACTGAAAATAGTAATCTCAGAAACCGAACCGGCAACACCCGCCACCTCGACAAAATCACCGACCTTAAACGGACGAAATAAAATCAACATAACGCCGGCAGCAAAATGCCCCAGAGAATCTTTCAGTGCCAGGCCAACTGCCAGACCGGCAGCACCTAATAAGGCTACCAATGAGGTGGTATCCACACCCAGCTGGGACATGGAAACAATGATAACCAACAACATCAAGGCGGCATGGCTGACCGCTGAGAGAAAGTTAATCAGAATCTGATCAATCTTTCCTACTTTCATCATCCGGACCAACCCGGCCATCACTAAACTCACCAAAATACGACCAACGATAAACACCAGAATCGCCAACGCAATATTGGTGCCCCATGGCAGGATATAAGTATTCCAGATTTGTTCCATATTGAAATTCATTCGATTGCTCCTCATGAGAATGGGTCAACAGACTTATTGTTCTGATGCGAACATAATATGCCGGTAATGTACGTTTAAATCCCCAATAACATCAGCCAGAATATCAACATAGATTAACAATTCAATGACATTTTTTTGCAATAAAGAACAATTGACTTGCCAGACTCGGCTGACTGTTCACAACTGGCGAAAATCACTTCACTGCGGATACACCTCACTCATATCTGCCAACAACCTGACATTTTTTTAATAGTGAACTCTATGAATTCCGTAGTAACCCGACGTAACCTGTTAAAACTTGGAGTAATGGCCAGTACCAGCCTGATGGCACCTCGGCTGCTCGCTCAGCCACAGACAAGCACTCAGGAAATCTTTCTAACCAACCTACACACCGGAGAGACTGAGCGGGTACTATTTTATGATCAAGGTTACTACCTTCCCGATGGGCTTGACCGGCTTGCCTGGCTGCTTAGAGACCACCGTCGCAACGAAGTGGGCGGCATGGATCCCAAGCTCTACCACCTGTTGTTCTCCGTGCAACAACGTTACGGCCAACAAAAGCCCATCCAGATTATCTCTGGTTATCGCAGTCAGGCAACCAACCAATGGTTACAAAAACATAGCGACGGTGTTGCCAAAGTTAGCCAGCATACATTCGGCCAGGCAGTGGACTTTCGCATTCCCAAAGTGGATACCCAGGAGCTGTTCGACATATGCTGCAGCTACCGTCAGGGAGGTGTTGGCCGTTATCTCAGCAGCCGTTTTGTACATATCGATACCGCCCGGGTCAGGTATTGGGGGTAGCCAAACAGAAAGACCATGGTCGGTTATCTCATTGTAGTGCATGGTGGTTTTCTTTCATTTATCCGAATAGCCTCCTGAACCGGCTTGTTCTCTCCACAAAATCCAATTTATACATATGGTGCGAAAATATCGATGGAGCTATGACGTGCAGGTCAGTGTCAATATCAGTCATCAGGTTATTGGCCCAGCAATCAAGTTAAGAACCCCCCTTTGATGATTGGCTCATACAATCCCATATTCATACTAACCAGACAAAAAAAATACCCCAGAACAGCAAGAGCAACACTGAGTTCATGAAAAAAGTCTGGTGGGTTGGGTATTACTACTTTCTTCGAATATCGTACTCTGCATAACCAATTCAATAAAAACATACGGATAGGAGAGCTCAGCGAAATTACGTATTGTCTGATTCAATGTCCCATAAGTTAGGATTGGCCATCAAGGCTGTTGTTGATATTACTCCAATCAGGCTTAGCTCTGTTTCTCTGGTTTTATATAACCCTCTCGTACACTTGCTATACAGGTATAGCCTGTATTTAGTCACTGATTCGGTTTGCATATATTTTCTGATTTTATTGATTTAACCAGCCAAACTCGATCCGTTGACCGAAACAAACTTTCAGCGGGTGGGACATAAAAACCCAGCACTAGCGACAAAAAACATTCCAAAATAGCTAGTGCCCATCCATAAACCGAGGTTTTTGATTTTTTTTATGATGCAATAGGATTCGATAACAGGTAGCCCTATTGCTTCATCTCTCTTTACACCACTTATCGTTTAAATTTTGGACCAGACACTTAAATGTTGTCGATTCTCAGGCATGCCAACGATACATCCTGTCGATGCATCATCGCGCTATGTCGACCTGGGGGCATGTCATTGCTGCAAACGCAGTAACCGGATTAAGTTGTAGGTCAGTATCGATGACCAGACAAATGCCTGAAAACCTTCTTTGCCTTTCCACCGAGCCACCGAACAACCAAATCGACGCTCGAGTTCCGAGATATTACTCTCAATCCCTATTCTAACGTTGGCCAACTTTTTGAGCGTTTTTTGTGTTAATCCCAACTGGCTCAACGTTCACCCCACGGGTTTTTGGAAGGCAACCGCTTGAACACCCAGTTGACGACCCTCGATCACATTCGCCTGGCTCGCATAGCCGCCATCCGCAATGGTTCGCTTGGGCAGACGTTGATAATCGCTCTGATGCGCTCTCAATACTGGTAAGAAGAGATCCTTATCACTGGTATTGCCTTCCTCAATGCAGCAGTAGGTTAAAAAACCTGACGCATCCGATGATAAATTCACTTTGTGGCCAAACTGTATGTCTCGAACACCTTTGATAATAATGTTGGTATGCGCTTCGAAAAGACTCACGATCTTTTCGGATGCAGGAACCTGTTGCTGATCAATCGCGCGCACCTGCAGATCACGAGAGTGAATGAGGCGCTCACGCCAATCAGGTGCCGAGGTGATTCGGTTCAAGGCTCGATCAAGTTGTTTCAACATTCGCTCTGCAATACGCAACAACTGAGAATACAGATGATCTTTCTCGCCGTCTTGGCATTGAAGATGCGAAACGCCAAGGGTTTTGACGCCTTACGCTGATCGGTAAACCGAAAACGAATGCCGGTGTCATCTTTGCTTTTTGCCAGTAGTCGGCTGAGCATACGAACACCATCATCCAATAACTGACCATCACTGGGCGAAGCAATATGACTCTTGATCACGGTACTGTCGATACGCAAGTGTTCAATATTGACAATGCCCTCGTTAAGCCTGTGTCTAATCAGTTTGGCATTAAGCGTCTGCAGCGTCATGGGCTGAATCGTACGGATACCACTTTGCAAGCTTGAACGACTGGGAAAGGCTCCCATGGGCAAGCGAGCAAAGGCACGATAAGTGGCAGAATCGGACAAATGAAACGCCATCTGTTCATAGCTGAATGGGAACAGCTGTTTGATGAGCAGGCATCGAAGCACACTCTCAGACGTTAACCCTTTACTGCCGGTTGCCTGCGGATGATGTTGAGTGAGCTCCGTATGCGCTCAATCGACCAACTCTGGATATTAATCAAGCACCCTGGAGAGATGTTTGAGCGGCTGCCCGGTCTCGTGTTTAGAGAATGATATAGTTAAACCTAGCTGAGCATGACGTGCTTCTCGCATGTGAAATCCTTTTGGTTTGGTCGTGTTTTTTTGTGGTGATTAAACGCTATCAAATACCAAAAGGATTTATTATGCCTGTCAGAAATCTTTATCTACAATATCAATGGGTTATGTGTTTATGGATGGATACTAACTAGTGTCAGCACTATTTCATGTACTTCTGCATAACAGCCTGAATATCTATCTTCTTCAGCCCTTCGTTCAGAATACCCTGCCACTTGCGACCGTTAGCATCGTTCTTAAATGCAACAAACAGATCTTTTTCAATCAACTGCCGGCTATTCATCTGCACAGCAGCTGAGACGGATTTCAGTTTTGGATCATTGTCCAACAGATATTTGAACACGTTGCTGTCAATGACTGCGAGGTCGACCCGATTATTGGCAACTTTGAGAATATTCTGACTATCAGATGTCACCGCGGATGATTTGAGTTCACCTTTGGCAATCATGTCATCCAGCTCTGCTGTATTGACATAATCCTGGACAACTCCAATGGTATAAGGAGTCAAATCCTGCAGCGTGTTCCAACTGATAGGCTTTGCCTTGGCTTCGACAAAGCCAAGGGGGCCCTTACCCATTGGGTCTGAAAAGACAAATTCATCCGAATCGTAATAGTACTCAGGAAAATAACCAGTATATTTACCGCCATCTTTTACCTGTGCGACGGCCCGTGTCCATGGATAGAAATCCACCACTAAAGTATGACCCATGGCTTTGAATGCGGCTTTGGCTACCGCAACAGACGCACCTTGATCAGGCAAACCATTGCTGGAATAAGGCGGCCATTCCAGAGAGGTCAAATAAATGGTTTCACTATAAGAGATGCTTGGTAAGGCTAAAAAAAATAATCCAAATGCGATCATGGAGTTACGTACTTTTTTCATGGCTTCGCTCTGTTTTACAAGTAAGGTACTCCTAAGAGTAGCAAACAAAATAGATTCGGAAGGGCCGCCCCAAACAATTTATGATAAATGATAAAAAAACCTGAATAGAAAAACTGGACACTGCACATTAAGAACCTGGTATTTGAATGATTCGTTTATGCAGGACCATCATTCCCTAAACAGCGATTGTCCAGATGAAAATGATTCCAGGTATGGGCAGGCATTATTCAATCTGCTGTGACTGAAACAGAGGCTATTGAGTTACTCGGAAAATCCGATAAGGCACATAAGACAGGCAGATTGCAATTCGGACTCGCTGCATTTAGAGCTATCATTTTAAACAGAAAACGAAAATCATTTGGGCTGAATTGAAGCTCACAACTCCGAGTCATTGCTTGATAAGCGGAAACTGATAGATTTACGTCAGAAAGAGGTTTTGATTTTCGTTGATGAGTTTTTGAAAGAACCGGGAAAAATCGAAGACAACAGTACATTTTCATCCGTCTCATATGAAGTAAACAGTCTACCAGTGATGTTCAGACAACCAGAAAAAATCTATCCAATTCATCTAGTTACCATGATCATTTAAACAATTCCCCAAATACTTATTCAGCCGAAACCATTATCATTTCATGTACTGCTGCATAACAGCCTGAACACCTGTCTTTTTCAGCTCTTCATTTAGAATGCTCTGCCATTTACGACCATTTTCATCATTCCTGAATGCAACAAACAGGTTTTTTTCGATGAGTAATTGACTATTGGACACTACTAGCAACGGACTAAAGTTTAGGGCTGCTATTTATCAGGTATTGGAAGACATTACTGTCAATGACCACGAGATCAATTCGGCCAGACGCAAGTTTAAGGAAGTTCTAACTGTCAGATGTCACTGCAGATGCTTTGATGTCACCTTTAGCAATCATGTCGTCCAACTCTTTGGTATTGGCATAGTCCTGAACAACACCAACAGTATACGGCATTAAATCTGTTAAGCTGCTCCAACTGATAGGCTTTACTTTGGCTTCAGCAAAAGCCAGTGCGCGTTTACCTATGGAATCAGAAAAAAAGTTTCGATGAATCCACATAGTAGTTAGAAAAGTAACCTGAGTATTTACCATTTTCCTCGACCTTCACCACAGCCCTTCTCCAGGGGTAGAGTTCCACCACCGGCGTATGATCCATTACCTCAACCGAAGGTATTCCGCGTCCATATCCCTTATGTAAACACACAAACGCATAACGACCTCTGACAGAGGCTTGCTTTAATTTCTATGGTTTCAGTCAGCTTTAAAATGAAATAAAAAATTCCTTCTGAATACGCCAACTTCTTTTTTACAAACAGTCTCCATCGGGGCAATTTACAATTCGAACCTCCCAACAGATCCTGTTGATGCTCAAGGGTTTCAACTCTTTGAAAGCATGGTACATATTTAAATGAGTGAATGTTCATGAGTTTCATGATGGTTTTTATATTCATGCAGCAATGGGGAACCACTGAAAAATATCCGTAACATGTCGATGCCATATCTCATTCACACGCAACGAGCACGTCGCACTCACAGGTTTATTTATAGTTATGTGATCAAGTACGCACTGGCTGTTACAGTCTTCCCATTAATGACTTTATCAGCCGCCATGATATGTATCCGTGGTTGTACAACCTCTATATTGAACCTGAGCACAGATCACGACGGCTTTTATAAAAAGTTGGGGTGGCTGCAAATAGAAGAGGGTTATAGCATTAATTGGAACGGGTGCGGGATTTGTTATCTGAGCATCCATCAGCTTATTGTTTCTGATTCACCTGATCATTGCTCATCTTTATAGTATAAACAACACTCAAAAAATACTGATACATCAATGCCATCATTGGAAGGGTGCAGCACACCAGACCCGTTTCGGCCGGAGAGTTAAATGGTATTGGAGTTATCACCGTTCAGGTTACGATGGTAACCCAGTACTCCCCCCCCAAAGCAGGCATACGTCAACTAGCTCGAAAGGTATATTTCCTGACATTTGTCGGGTTGCTCCGCATGTAACACCGGTCTCATAATTTTGGCTCCCCTATGGCCGCCTATATTGATATACAGGAATCTACGGTCAGCAATATATTAATACTGGAAATGCAGGACAGATATCACTATGGTAGCACCGGTCACCATCCCCCCCCTTTCTGAGAGTAATACGCCGAACATGGAGAGTCTTAGTTTAAGCACATTGGACATAGAACGGAATGTGGAGTTCCTGCTTGGACAGATTCAGCTCAACCACAGACCTGCCTTTGAAAAGCTGTATCGTACAACAAGCTCGCGCTTATATGCTCTGATACTGAGAATTGTGTCCGATCAGGATGAGGCTTCGGATGTATTGCAGGAAACTTATCTGAAAGTATGGCGCCATACGAATCAGTATCGGGCGGATCTCGGTAGTGCTTGGGGATGGCTATGCCAAATTGCCCGCAACACTGCATTGGACCGGGTTCGTAAAACACAGCGCTCTATTGAGGTGGATCTGGAAGAATTTGACGGTGTGTTGAATACCCTTGAAGCCGATCTACCTGATCTGGTGGACGTATCAGACTTGACCCGGTGTTTGAGAAGGATCAAGCAGGATACTCAAAAAGCGCTGATTCTGTCTTACGTATATGGATTGAGTCATAGTGAGTTAACCCAACACATGGAAGCGCCACTGGGGACGCTGAAAGCATGGGTTCGAAGAGGGTTATTGGAGTTGCGCAAATGCATGAAAGTTTAAGATATCGTCATCCTGTTGTTCGACGTCATCTGGCCAGTCAATACGTTCTGGGTTCTCAGTCAGCCCTGGTACGCAGACGCTTTGAACGGCTAATGAAGGAAGATAGAGATCTGCTGGCTGAAGTATATAAATGGCAAGAGGTATTGACAGGTCTGGCAAGTACTATCCCTCCCCAACAAGCCCCCGAGCAGGTATGGAAAAATCTCGCTGCGCAAATCGATCCGGCACCGGCTCCACGGTCATCATCACAAACCAAGCGCTGGTCCGGATTATTTTCCATCTGGCAACTTACCACCGCGCTACTGGTGGTTCTGGTGGCAACGTTGTTATATATCGAACCTGCCGAAGTCCAGGTGAGTGCCGATTATATTGCCCTGATGGATTCCAATGATGCTGACCTTAATCCAGAGTTATTGATCAGCGCGTACCTTAGCAACGGTAAGCAAGCTTCACGTCTTCAATTCGAATGGAATGACCGGACTCCAAGGGCCGATATCGAGGGACTGACACTGTTCGCTATTGATAAAGACAATGGAACCATCACTAACCTCGGCCGGATTGGTGATATTTACCACCCCATGGTAATGGAAAAATCCCAGTGGGCTGCGCTTAAGAACAGTTCTGAGTTGATCATCGCGACGGGCAATGACCCGAGCCAGGGTCAGATATTCAGAGGCCCGTGCGTACAAATCGCCAAATCAGGCTGATATGAGGGAAATACACCAACATACCAATCCACCTTCTATAACGCCTTCTATAAAAAGGGCTGCTGTCATTGTCGAGGCAGAATATCTGCAGCTGACAATCTGAGGCCTTCACGTGAATCTGTGACGATGAACGGGAACACAGTACGGTTCCGGCCTAAAGCCTTACAACACGGAATTCGCGGACACTTGTCTGTCAGTCAGGCCTTCACAGCGTTGCCACCATTGATGCCGATATGCCTGTAACATGCTGTACAACTCTTGATGCATGACCACCTGCTGGTAGTTGATCCGCCAGGGATTCTGCTGATAGGCCAGCATAGCCGTACCGATGGTCGTGCCGGTTTCATCCCGACTGAAAAAGACCGCCTGTTGATGGCGTAATGTCGCCAGTATCTGCAGGTACAGCTCGTTTCCGGCAAACGCCCCTTCAATAATCAGGTCCCCCTTCTGCCGCTGTAAAGTCAGACACTCATCGCTCATCAACGCCACATACAGCGTAGCCAACGCAGTCTTTTGCGCTGCAGTCAATTGCTCATACGGTCCGCAAATATAGCCCTGGTGATGCTGAAAAGGCCCACCCTGGTTCGAAAATGCAGGGATCGCATATACCTGCTGCGCCAGCACTTCCCGCACATCATTCTGTGTGGCCGGCTGATCAGTGGCCAGCAGTTGCCACTCCCGTCCACCCATAAAACGAATCGAGGGAACCGGTTGAGCAAACACGGAGACATTCGCCAGCATATCCATTTGTTCATTTAAACCCGATAGCGGTGCGCCAACTGCGGTAATAATCGTCCAGGTCCCACTGGAAATGACACCAAACGGCGCTGACCGATGCAGTAAATGCGGCACCAGCGACGCATTACTGTCATGGATTCCGTTAAATACCCTACAATCCTCAGCCAACCCCAGTTCCTGTGCCAGTTCCGGCAGGATCGTCGCCAGAGGTTCGCCGGCGGCCCGCAGGGGTGGAAATAACTTTCGCCAGTTTTGCTGGTCTACCAGGGTCGAAAAATCGTCTTTGTCCGGGGCCCATAAATCGGTATGGCATCCCAGTGATGTTCTTTCCGATGCCTTTACACCAGTCAGACGCCAACCCCAGTACTGAGGATACGTCAGCAACGTAGTCACACGCGCAAACTGTTCAGGAAAACAGTACTGCTGCCAGAATAACTGCGCTCCAAGGTTGAGTCCGGCTGATAATTCCGGGCTATAGCTCTGTTCAAATGCCGGTCGCAATGGCCGATACAAGGACCGGGTCTGCGCAAAGCCATCGTATTCATAATCGGCAATCGGCAGCACCAGGTCGATATCATCCATGCAGGCAATAGTGGCTCCATGAGTCGTCACGGCAATGGATTGAATATCAAACCGCGTCGCCAGAGCCTTCAGCGTGGCTTTCAGCCAGGCCCAGATGACATCAGTCTCCACATGAGGGTAAAGACCATCCTGGCGAACAGCATTGGTGGTTCGCTGTAAGGCCAATAACGTTCCGACCTGAAGGTCCACAGCAGACAGTTTGATATGGGTTTTACCGATATCGAAGACAGCAATAACCGCAGTTTTCATGCTCGACTCCCGGCCAGATAAAACATTTCTGTCAATGGTCTGGCCAGGGGTTCATTGGAATCTGTCCGGGTTTCCATAATGTCCGCCATGTGGTTCCACCAGCGTTGCATGACCGGGTGACTGCGAACACGCTCCGGATCAAAATCATCGCCCGCTTCAAAAATCGCAAACAACTGCAGACTGTCAGGCTCCAGAAAGATGTAATAATCTGAAATACCGCACTGGTCCAGGTGTTCAGCCAGTTCCGGCCAGAGTTCATCATGGCGGCGGCGATATTCGGCTTCGCAGCCGGGAAACAGCTGCATTACTGAAGCAAATTTCATCGCTTTACCTCACCTTTCGACGCTGTTTCAGTTTATTCAATACGACCGGAACACTGATCACACTGATTAACATGGCACCAATAATGATGGTCATCACTATGCCAGGTACATTCAACAACCCCAAACCAAAAGTGACCAGTCCCATCAGCAACACCGCGAGCACCACCCCAGTCATGCTGCCAGCCCCACCTGCGATACTGACACCCCCCAACACAACCATGGTCACAATGCTCAGCTCCCAGCCGATGGCAATGGAAGGACGGGTACTGCCCAGTCGCGACGTCAGCAAAATGGACGCCAGACCCGATAACATGCCGACCAGCATAAACAGGATCAGTTTGTGACGATTCACCTGTATGCCAGAGTAGAGCGCCGCCACTGGATTATGACCAATCGCATAGGTGCGACGCCCAAAATTGGTATGATGCAGCAACACATAAAATACCAGCGCCAGCCCCAAAAACAGGATAAATTCAAACGAAAACACCCAGACCACATAGCCCTGACCAAAGTATTCAAAACCGTCCGGATATTCTGTAAACGCGCTGTCTCCCAAAATGACATACGTGATACCCCGGTAAAGACTCATCGTGCCAATGGTGACAACGATCGATGGAATACCGAACCCGGTAACGACCAAGCCATTAAACAAACCGCAAAGCAAACCAACCAGCAACGCAATACCAACCAGCGTTTCGGTACCAAAACCGGCCTGTGCCGCCAGCCCCATACAGACCGATGCCAGCGCCATCGTCGATGCCACCGACAGGTCAATTTCGCGACAGATAATCAACATGGCCATGGGCAATGCGATCAACGCTTTTTCAGTAAAGTTAAACGTGGCATCCGACAGATTCCACGGATCAAGAAAGTAAGGTGATGCCAGGCTATTCAGGATAAATACCATGGCAATGACCAATAGCAGGAAAATTTCCCAACGAAACAGATAACGACGTACCGGTGTAGACAAACTGTCGGGAACGGGATGATGTTTCATAACCTGATCCATATCTGATTATCCTCTGGCCGTGTTTAAGGTTGGAGTCCGTAAAATCACCCGGCCTTTACTACGCTCAGCTCTAGAGTTGGCGATCACGGCGACAATAATCACCGCGCCGGATATGGCCATCTGCCAGAACGGTGACACGCCTATGACGGGCAAGGCATTATTGATGACCCCAAGAAACAGAGCCCCGAGTACACAACCGACAACAGTTCCGATTCCTCCCATAATACTGACTCCCCCAATCACACAGGCCGCGACGACCTGAAGCTCAAAGCCGTTGGCCACATCGACATAGGCAACCGCATAACGGGACACCCACAGGTAACCACACAGCCCGGCCAGCAGACCGGAGATGACAAAGGCCCGAAACTGCACCCGGCCAACATCGATACCGGTATAAAACGCCGCGGTCGGGTTACCGCCGGCACTGAAAAAATCACGCCCGAAGCGCCAATAACGGGTGAGCAGGAAAAACACCAGAACCACCGTCAGCGCAATCCAACTCATCACTGGCAACCAGGCGATAGTGGTGCGTGGAAACTCAATAAATCCGGCACTCATCTGATGGGCATTCACCCAGGCTCCATGAGAGAGCAGAAATACAGCCCCCCGATAAATACTCATGGTGCCCAGAGTCACGACAATTGCCGGGACTCCCAAACGCCAGACCAACAAGCCGTTGATCATTCCCAGTACTGCCCCCAAAGTCATTGCCAGCAGCAACAGCCACGGTACGGCAATAAACGGATAACTGGCATTCAGCATGGCAACCACCATGCCCGTCAGGGCCACATTGGCAGCAACGGACAAATCAATGCAGCGGGTGACGATCACCAGCATTTGCCCCAATGCCAGAATGATCAGAATAGACGTATCATTAAAGGCTCCGAGCAGGCTTCCGGCCGATAAAAACTCTGGGGTAATCAACCCTACTGCCAGAATCAATACCAGGATAACGACTCCCAGAAAGCTTTCACGACGACGTATCAGCGATAACGGTTTCATGCGGCTTTCCCTCCCGTTGCGGCGCTGACAATTTTCTGTGCGCTTGCTTCACTTCGGTGAAAATGTTTCACCATGACACCTTCATGCATGACAATGATCCGGTCCGCCATACCGAGAATTTCAGGTAATTCAGAACTGACCATAATCACCGCCAGTCCTTCGGCAACCAGTTCAGACATAAACCGATGCACCGCTGCCTTGGAGGCGATATCGATACCCTTGGTCGGTTCATCGAGGATGATGACTTTCGGTTGAGTGGCCAGCCATTTGCCGATAACCACCTTTTGCTGATTGCCGCCGGAAAGATTACCCACCTCCTGACTCCAGCTCGCGGCTTTAACATTTAAGCGCTCGCCATATTCCCGGGCCAATTCATATTCAGACTGCTCATTCAAAAAGCCCCAGCGGTTCAAACGACTCAATTGCGGCAGACTGATATTCTGAAAAATCGGCAAATTCAACACCACACCCTGCTGCTGTCGTTCTTCCGGCACATATACCAGTCCAGCCGCTATGGCTTCTGCGGGTGAACGAAACCGGGTTTGACTGCCGTCAATCATAATCTGCCCAGTAGCGGCTTTGGAAAGGCCATATAAAGCCTGCATCACTTCAGTACGACCCGAGCCGACCAGTCCGTAGAAACCAAGAATTTCTCCGGCGTGAACGTCAAAGCTGATATTGGTAAATTCACTTGGATGACAGAAATTTTCCACCTGCATGATCGGCGCACCGATGTCGACGGTTTGCTTGGGATAAGCATCTTTGATACTGCGGGCCACCATCATTTCCACCAGTTCTTCCTCACGGACGTTACTGATCAACCCTTCACCCACAAAACTACCGTCGCGGTAAACCACATAACGATCAGCCACGGCAAAAATTTCATCGAATTTATGGGTGATAAACATGACCGCCTTGGAAGATTGCTTCAGGCGTTCAATGATGCGATACAGCTCTTCAATTTCGTGATAAGACAATGCGGCCGTGGGCTCATCCAGAATCACCACTCGGGCATCCACGGACAAGGCCCGGGCAATGGCCACCATATGTTTCTGGGCGATACTCAGTTCTTTAAGTGGCGTTTGCGGATCAATCGGCGCATCGATCTGGGCCAGAATTTCACGACTACGCTGATACATCTGCGGCCAGTCAAGGCGTTTCAGCAGACCCTTGGTCAGATAATTTCCGGCAAAAATGTTTTCAGCAACATTTAATTCATCGAACAACACGGTTTCCTGATGGATCACCGTAATGCCCAGTTGCCGGGCCTGTTCGGGTGTTTGGATCACAACCGGTTGACCGCAAACGTAGATATCGCCGCCATCGGGTTGATAAATTCCGGTAATGGTCTTCACCAGAGTGGACTTGCCGGCACCGTTTTCACCGACCAGCGCGGTCACCTCACCAGGATATAAATCCAGTTTGACACCATCCAGGGCTTTGACCCCCGGAAAAGTTTTGGTGAGATTCCGCAGTGACAAAACTGCCTGATCTCGTTGCATAAGTCGTTGTTTTTATTGTTGTTGGTTTGTGAATCGGAGCCATCGCTCTGACCCGCCCGCTTTCGAGTCGTTGTTATGATCACAACATCGTGACAGAAGACTGCTGCTCCAACACAGCAGCCTTCAAAATACCGGATCAAAAAATCGACGCAAATTCCTTCACATTAGTCGCATCATATACAAAAGGGTCTGACATGGCGGCGTTGCCATCTTTGTCCAGTTTGGCAGTACCCATGCGCCCCATACCCACTTCGCTGTTAGTCGCCTTACCCTTGACCAGATTGTAGGCGATATAGGTAGCAGAATAACCAAGATCGATCGGATTCCATATGGCGAAACTGTGAATGGCACCAGACTCAACGTGCCCAGCCAGTTCTGATGGCAGTCCTAATCCGGTGACATAGACTTTGCCAATCAGATTCTGATCACTGACCGCTTGAGCCGCTGCCAGAATACCAACGGTCGTTGGCGCGACAATCACATCCAGATCCGGATGATTACGGATCAAAGCCACTGCCTCACGATAACTTTTATCGGCCAGGTCATCACCATAAACCGTATCCACCAGCGTCAATTGTGGAAATTCCGGCGCAGCTTTTTTCATTTCTTCAATCCAGATATTCTGATTGGTCGCCGTCGGCGAGGCACTGAGAATGGCCCACTCGCCCTTGCTTTCGCCTTTGGCTTTTAACGCATCGGCCGCCAGCTTCACATTCATACGGCCGATGAGTTCATTGCTGGACGGGTTAAGATGAATTGAACGACCGGCCGGAGCCACACCTGAATCCCAGGAAATGACTTTAATACCGCGTTTTTGTGCCCGCTGAAGAATGGGTACCAGTGCATCCTGGTCATTGGCTGATACCGCAATGGCATCAACTTTCTGGGCAATCAGAGAACTGATCACTTCAATCTGGCCTTCGGCCGTCGTGGATGTCGGGCCAGTATAAATCACCTCTACATCGCCGAGTTCTTTGGCAGCCTCCTGTGCCCCCTTATTGGCGGCTTCAAAGAAGCCGATCCCCAGAGCTTTGACCACCAGGGCAATACGGACATTTTCGGCATGCGCCGGGCTTACCAGCAACAAAGACAGAACAGTCAGCAAGACTGACAACAGGTTAATTCGCATTGTACTCTCCGATTTTTATTTTTGTTTTATTAGCCTGCCAATAAACAGTTCTTGGGTTTATCAGCAGGTTACGGTTGCCCCCGGCCGGCCAGGCGTTGCACCCGCGACGACCGGCATTGCTTAACCAGCGGGCTCAACACTATCAACATCATTTTTTGCGATCATCAGCTGGCTTCCCGCCGCCTCGATCATTTTTCGGCTTTTCGCATCGATACCGTCATCAGTAATGACGATATCTATTTTGGTCAGTGGACATACCAGCAGATTACTGCGGTTTTGAAATTTACTGCTATCCACCAACAACACCCGGCACTCGGCCTGATCCATCAGTTTCATGACCGCCTGCACGATTTGAGGATCCGCTTCCATAACGCCCTGAGGCCCCACACCATGAGCGCCAATAAACAGCAGAGAAGCATAATATCGACTGGAAATATCATCCGGGAATGGACTCAAAATGATGTTCTGATCCCGGTAGATACTGCCACCCGGCAGCGTCACCACACATTTACTGCGCTTGACCAGCTGCTCGGCAATGACAAACGAATTGGTCAATACTTGCAGCTTGCGCGTACGCATGAACTCTGACATGAAGTAGGTGGTGGTCCCACCGCTGATGGAAATGGACATGCCATCCTCCAGCAATTCCACCGCTGCCTGGGCAATTTGCCGTTTGGCTCTGGCGTTAATTGTCTGGTTAACGGAATATGGCCTTCCAACCAGGCTGACATTGGTCGGTGGATGCAGGGCTTCTGCCCCTCCCCTCACCTTTTTTAACTTTCCTTTTTTATGTAAATCATTGATATCACGCCGAATGGTCGCTTCCGATGCACCGAGCAGATCCACCAGATAACTTAATGTGGCAATCGGTTTTTCTTCCACTTCCGCCAGAATGATTCGATGACGTTCAACTTCATGCATTAGGCATCCTCTTGCGTCACTATATTTCACAATCTTTCATTTGCAAGCATTTTTTGCAATGTTATGATCGATATTGACAATAAAAATAATTAAACCAATAATTTTCAATCACTATCGATCATCCCGGCTATTCTAACGGCTGTTTTGTGCTAACACACGCGTCAAAACGGTCATCTCCGGTCAAGGTCGAGACTGATGAAACAATAAATATAACAACGATCATTTCCATTCAATTCCAGAAACCCCGACAACGCGGTCTTTGGAGGAAAGTAACCATGAACAACGGTCCGTCAGCGGGATTGCAAATGACGCGGGCTGTGTCAAACCGAGGTGCCGAATGCCAACAAACAATAACAATCAAATTCCCAACCTATGGGATGACACCAGAGCCGCCTCTCTGTCAGAAGCGGAATTGCTGCTATATCGTTCAAACCTGCTGGGTAGCGATAAACGGGTAACCAACTATGGCGGGGGCAATACCTCTGCCAAAATCCAGCAGTCAGATCCGCTCAGCGGTGAAACCGTGACCGTACTCTGGGTTAAAGGCTCCGGTGGGGATATCGGCAGCATGGGCCTGGATGGTTTCGCCACCTTATACCTGGACAAACTCAACACCCTGAAAACACTTTACCGGGGCGAAGAGTACGAGGATGAAATGGTTGGTTATCTGCCCCATTGCACCTTCAACCTGAACAACCGGGCGGCCAGTATCGATACACCATTACACGCCTATGTACCGTTCACCCATGTGGACCACCTGCATCCGGATGCGGTGATTGCTGTCGCAGCCTCCCAAAACAGCCGGGAACTGACCGAAGTGATTTTTGGTCAGGATATCGGCTGGTTACCCTGGCGTCGGCCAGGCTTTCAACTGGGACTGGAACTGGAACAGATTGCCCGTGAAAACCCACACCTGAAAGGCGTCGTGCTGGAGGCCCATGGTCTGTTCACTTGGGCGAACGATGCCAAAAGCTGTTATGAAACATCACTGGCCATGATCAACCGGGCGCAGCAATGGCTCGATCAGAAGCTGCAGAATCAACCGGCCTTCAACGGTCAGCGCCACGAGAGTCTGAGTGCCACCAAACGACAGCAGATTGCCAGTCAGCTGATGCCGATTATTCGTGGCAAAACCAGCCATCATCAGCGTCAGATAGGTCATTTCAATGATGCGCCGGAAGTGCTGGAATTTGTGAATTCCCAGGCCCTGATCTCACTGGCAGAACTGGGCACTTCCTGTCCGGATCACTTCCTGCGAACCAAAATCAAACCACTGGTGCTGGAGTACAACCCAGAGCAGGACAATCTCGCCCAGGTCATAGACAGTCTGGACGCCCAGCTGCAAGCCTATAATCAGGATTATGCCGCCTATTACGAACGCTGTAAGCACCCAAACAGCCCGGCCATGCGCGACTCCAATCCAGTCATTTATCTGGTGCCAGGAGTCGGCATGTTGTCGTTTGCCAAAGATAAGGCGACCGCCCGCATTGCCGGCGAATTCTATCTGAATGCCATCAACGTTATGCGTGGTGCAGCGGGCGTGAGTGACTATATGGGGTTACCGGAACAGCAGGCGTTCAACATTGAATACTGGCTACTGGAGGAAGCCAAATTACAGCGCCAGCCCAAACCCAAATCCCTTGCTGGCAGAGTTGCTGTGGTAACCGGTGGTGCCGGTGGTATCGGTCAGGCGACGGCCGCACGGTTGATCCGCGAAGGTGCCTGCGTGTTATTGCTGGACATAGATGCTGAAGGCCTGGCACGCACCGAATCTCACTTTCGCGACACTTTCGGCGCGGACAATATCAGCAGCTTCACCATGGATGTGACTCAGGAGCAGGAAGTGGCAGCCGCCCTCCAACATTGCTGCCTGACGTTCGGCGGGGTAGACATTCTCGTTTCCAATGCCGGTATCGCCTCTTCAGCACCACTGGACGAAACCACGCTGGAGCTATGGCAGCGAAATCAGGATATTCTGTCGACTGGCTACTTTCTGGTGACCAGGGAAACTTTTAAAGTCATGAAACAACAGAATATAGCCGGCAACATTATTTTCGTATCAAGCAAAAATGGTCTGGTGGCTTCGGCCAATGCCAGCGCTTACTGCACCGCCAAAGCCGCGGAAATTCAATTGGCCCGCAGTGTTGCTCTGGAAGGTGCGCCTCTGGGCATCCGTGCCAATGTGGTAAACCCGGACGCAGTCTTGCGGGGATCCAAAATATGGACCGGAAAATGGCGGGAGGAACGCGCCAGTGCCTATAACATGTCTGTTGACGAACTCGAAGAGCATTATCGTCAGCGTAGTCTGTTGAGGTTGAATGTGTTGCCCGAGGACATCGCCGAGGCCATTTACTTTTTCGCCTCGGATGCCTCAGCCAAATCCACTGGCAACATTTTGAATGTTGATGCGGGCCATGCCCCATCGTTTACCCGCTAACCAATTGGAGGAAGGACTGATGACAACCACAAAAATCTCAACAGATCTTATCCAGCAGGAAAACCATCGTCGCCAGGACTGGCTGCAACAGGATTATCAGGCGCTGGCGGAAAAACTGCAGCGCCAGCATATCGATATTACAACAGTGACCGCTCAGGCGCAGACGCTGCAGGTAGCGTTACCGTCCTGGGGAGTGGGCACCGGCGGCACCCGCTTTGCCCGTTTCCCCGGTATCGGAGAACCACGCAATATTTTTGAAAAACTGGACGATTGTTCGGTGATTCAGCAGCTGGGACGCATGACTCCCAATATTTCTTTGCATATTCCCTGGGATAAACCCGATGATCCCAGGGAATTAAAACAATATGCCGAAGCTCTGGGTCTGGGATTCGATGCCATGAATTCCAATACCTTTCAGGATCAGGCCAACCAGGATCTGTCGTACAAATACGGCAGCCTGACGCATACCCGCGCTGAGGTTCGGCAACTGGCGATTGCTCACAATATCGAAGTGATTGAACTGGGCCAGCAGCTCGGTTCCAAAGCATTAACGGTATGGATTGGTGATGGTTCCAATTTCCCCGGTCAACAGCATTTCAGTCTCGCCTTTGGTCGCTACCTGGAAAGCGCCAGACAGATTTATCAGGCGCTGCCATCCGACTGGAATATGCTGCTGGAACACAAAATGTTTGAGCCGGCTTTTTATTCCACCGTCATTCAGGACTGGGGCAGCAGCTACCTCGCAGCCAAAGAAACCGGCGAACGTTGCCTGTGTCTTGTCGATCTCGGCCATCATGCTCCCAATGTCAATATCGAGATGATTGTTTCCCGTCTGGCGCAGTTTGGCAAACTGGGTGGTTTTCATTTCAATGACAGCAAATATGGCGATGATGATCTCGACAGCGGTTCGATTAATCCTTATCAACTGTTTCTGGTCTTTAATGAATTGGTTGATATTCAAGGCAATATGCCGTCATTTTCGCCGTTCTACATGCTCGATCAATCCCACAATGTGACCGACCCGATTGAAAGCCTGATCTACAGTGCCGCTGAAGTACAACGAGCCTACATCAAGGCACTACTGGTGGACCGCACAGCGTTATCGCAGCACCAGGACAATAATGATCCCCTCATGGCACAGGCAACACTGAAAGCGGCCTATAATCTGGATGTCGAACCGATCTTACAAATGGCCCGCATGCAAAGCGGCGGCGCGATTGACCCGATTGCCTGTTATCGGGCCAGTGCCTACCGACAGCAATGTGCCCAACAACGACCAACCGACAAACAGCCTTCCGGTTCCGGAATCATTTAGCCGTCAAGCCCATCATGTCTGCCTGCTGGCTACGGGCAGACGGTATACTGTCAGTAACACAAGAATAACAATATCTCCCTGCTGTACCACATCTCCCTGATCTGGAGGAGTTTTATTGTGTGCGATTCACCCGGTATCGATTGCCGGGTCGTTAATCATGCCAGTCCCTCTGGCACAACAATAACCTACAATCAGAGTCATCAATATCATGAAAATATTTGTCTCAATTCCAGCCCTGCTGATCCCCCTCTCAACGCCCCTGGTGACCATGCCGGCACATTCCGCTCCCAGTGTCAGTAAAACCGAAGAATCCATCATGACCACCGATGCCACAACCTGGTGGGATGATCGCTATGGTGATGGTTATCTGAGTAGTATGTCCTACTCTCAGGATTCCGTGATCAGTTACGGTGGATGGCAATATGCTGCGTATTACAACCACAACCGCCAGGTGGAGATCAGGCGTCGACAGCTTCCTGGCGGCAACTGGGATAGCCTGACTCTGAGTGATTACACACAGACCGAAAATGATAACCATAACAACATTTCCCTGGGCATATCACCTCGGGATGGTCGTATTCATGTGTCTTTTGATCATCATGACAGCGACCTGCACTATCGTCTGTCAGTGGCCGGAGTCGCCAATTACCCAACTAGCTACAGCTGGAACAGTGCCTTGTTTTCCAGTGTTCAGAGTCACCTGGATAACGGCACCGTCAACCCATTAACCTACCCACGTTTTATCACCGCCAGCGATGGCACCACGATATTTGAAGGCCGTATTGGCCAGAGCGGCAATGGCGAAAGCTGGTTGTGGCGCTATAACAATGACGGCCATTGGACAGAACTGGGCAAGTTTATCGAAAACAGCTACAACGGTGGTGATGCCAATGCCTACTTTTTTGGCATTCAGTTTGATACCCACAACCGTTTGCATGCTGCCTGGGTGTGGCGGGAAAATTTTGGCGGCAATTCCAACCATGACATCATGTACGCCTACAGCGATGATTATGGTCGGACCTGGCGTAATAATGCCGGAAGACTGGTTGCAGTCACGGGGCAGTCTTTTATCACCCGGGATTCTGACGTGAAAATATGGACCATTCCCACCAATTCCGGACTGATAAACCAGGAAGCCATGGTAGTGGATCTGCAGGGGCGCGTACACGTTTTGGCCCGCAGAGATATCGACGGCAGCAACAGACAAGTTCATTACTGGCGCGACACCCAAGGTCAATGGTCGCAAATGGACACCGGCATCAAAACCAAGATCTGGGATAACCGCTCCAAACTTGCTTATGATAAAGATGGCAACCTCTATGCCATCATGCCTAATATTCAAATCGCCTCTGCCTCGGCAGACAAGCATTATACTGACTGGACCGTCGTCAACCTGGATGACAACAGCCGCTATACCCACTCCGAACCTTTAATCGATTTTTATGGCCTCAAACAAGGTCGGGATGAATTATATGTGTATGCCCAGAAAGGCACCGTCAAACAGACATCCGGCGACATTGCCATTCTCAAATATCAGCTCAATGGCCGTCCATTCCAAGGTTGGTCTCTGTGTGCCAATGAAGGTCAGCAATGTGAATTCAGCGGTACCCGTGAGGTTCGCTATGGTTATGATGGAGCCTATAACAGCGGTACGTTTACGGATGTTGCAGAATGTAGCAACCGTGTATTTGGAGATCCGATTTACGGAGTTGAAAAAACCTGCGAAATCCAGCTAAACCAGGATGAAAGTGCACGACCATGGATGTATTGTGCTGGTGAGAACCAAACCTGTCAGTTTCAGGGTATCCGTACAGTTCGTTACGGTGCTAATGGCCACTATTTTTATGGTCAGCACAGTGATGGTATCAGCTGCAGCAACAGCGCCTTTGGCGATCCTGTCAGTGGTGTGTGGAAGTCCTGTTACTATAAATAAATAGGAAAAACAGCTTCACTTCAGAAAGACCTGCAGATCCCCGGAGACATTATCCCCGGGGATTTCCCTTGTCAGTCACCCGTTTGTTTCCATCATTCCAGAAACGGGACCTCATATCACCCAGCGCCAGTATCGGTTAAAAAAAAATTATATTTTCGGGAACTTTCAGATTACCCCACAGTCAAAGTTACTGTTACCACATCAGTGGAACGAACAATAACTGACTCCATCGTTAACATATTAAGGATTTAAACATGAACAAGTCTCGTAACAAACTGACCGGTGCTGCTCTAGCGATTGCTGCTGCTTCTCTGTTTACAACAACTGCCCTGACATCTGGCCTGGTTTCAGCCAAAAGCGCTGAAGTACAGTGCTGGGGAGTAAACGCGTGTAAAGGTCATAACGACTGCAAAACAGCCAATAATGACTGTAAAGGCATGGGAAGCTGCAAAGGTCAGGGTTTCCTGAAAATGGATAAGGATCTTTGTAAAAACCTTGGCGGAACGGTTAAATAAAGAAAGGCTTACGGCAGTTTAACGTGCCATGAACGCATTCATGTCCGGTTGTAATGAGAGTCATGAATGCGCCATGTTCATATCATGTCAACAAATATCAAGAGTACGACATCATGCATGAACGTCCAGATTTCGCGGGTTATGGTCTTGGTTTGCGCCCGGATTATTATTCCGAAATACTCGACACCCGTCCACCGGTCGACTGGTTTGAAGTCATCAGCGAAAACTTTATGGTGGAAGGTGGTAAACCATTACACTTTCTGGATCGCATCAGAGAGTTTTATCCGATTGCGATGCATGGTGTTTCTCTTTCCATCGCCTCCACGGCTCCATTGAATTACGACTATCTGGCCAGACTGCAAACCTTGATTGAACGGGTCAACCCGTTATGGGTATCAGACCATTTGTGCTGGACCGGACTCAATGCCCACAACACCCATGATCTGCTGCCTATTCCCTATAACGAAGAAAGCGTTCGTCACGTGGCAAACCGGGTTCGTCAGGTACAGGAGGTTCTGGGCCGTCGGATACTGCTGGAAAATTTATCCAGTTATGTCAATTTTAAAACCTCAGATATGGAAGAATGGGAATTTGTGGCCGCTGTCGCCAAAGAGGCTGACTGCTGGTTGCTGCTCGATGTGAACAACGTTTATGTCAGCGCCCGTAATCACGGATTTGATCCGATGGATTATCTCAATGGCATTCCTATTGATCGGGTTGTGCAGTTTCATGTGGCCGGTCATTCTGACTACGGCGATTACGTGATCGATACCCATGACGCGCCGGTGACCGATCCGGTCTGGCAACTTTATCATCAGGCTGTTCAACGATTCGGTAAAGTCTCCGCCATGATAGAGCGGGACGACAATATGCCTCCTCTGGAGGAACTGATGAGCGAGCTGAGCACCCTTCGGGAGATCGGCGAAAATGCGTCAAAACCGTTCACCAAAGCAGGCTGATCCCATGTCTTCAACCCTTGCATCCCTGCAACAGAATTTTCTGAGCGCGATCAGCGCGCCACAGAGTAGACCAATTGACGCCGTACTGGACACGGAAACCTTGAGTGCCGCCCAGCGAATGGCGATTTATCATAATGCATATTTTCAGCGGTTGCAGGAAGTGCTGCAGCAGGACTATCCAACGGTGCATGGCCTGATTGGTGACGATATGTTCAGTCAGCTGGCCAAGGAATACATTTTGTCGCATCCATCCAGTCATACCTCAATTCGCTGGTTCGGGGAACAATTACCCGCCTTTATTCGGCAGACAGAGCCGTATCAACAGCATGGTATTCTGGCAGAACTTAGCGACTGGGAAAGATATCTGCGGGCAGCGTTTGACGGTGCCGATGCAACGCCACTGCAATCCGATGCACTACAAACGGTAGCAGCTGAACATTGGCCCTGGTTAGGGTTCGTATTTGTCCCAACATTCAGGCTTTGCGAGCACAGATTTAATACCGTCGCGGTATGGCAGGCACTGAAGGAAGATAACCCACCTCCTGATATTCAGGCTCTGACCGACAGTGAGTACTGGCTTATCTGGCGTTCCGGGTTACAAACCGCTTATCAGTCCGTCAGCTCTGAGGAGGCAGAAATGATCCAACAGGTTCAGCAGGGTAATCACTTTGCCGGGCTGTGTGAACGACTATCAGATCAGTATGGTGAACAAACCGCTCAGGTTGCCATCGGCCTGCTGCAGAAGTGGATTCAGGCAGAAATGCTGCAAAGTCTTCATCTGACAACTCAGGATTTTGACGCTGCAGATTTGTAGCCTACCCTGAAGCCGCCCCAGTGACGACCATTGATGTAAATCGGTACCGACAGATCATGCATGATTTCCCCGGTGTCTCGTTTATACGTCTGCAACAGGAACGGTTGGGTATGGCTGCCACAGCGTAAGCCGGTACGATCATCGAAAATACGTTTGGTGCGGTTGTGCACCAGATCCCGCTTATAATCTCCCGTCAACGGCTGCGAATACACTTTGTTATGGGTTGGAAAATAGCCGTTGTTGTCCACTGCACCGGCATACAATACTTCCGGATTGCGTTGAAGAAGCGCCTCCTGGATATCAGGCAGGCAACGGTCGGTAAATGTATCAAATCGGGTGCTGAATTTTTGTGGGTTGGTATTTTTAATCGGTTGATAATGGCGGTCAAACAGGTCCTGTTCGCTGATTTCTCGCCCGGCTATCGCTTGTTCGAACAGTTGTCCAACCGCGACTGCGGCGGCACTTGCTTCAGCCCGGATATCATCATGAATGGAACCGATCTTCACTTTGGCGAACGCGCTGTAGATGTCCTCCGAGGTATCGGATAATGATAACGCCTGAGAGGAAATACTACTGATATCCTGCTCAGTATGGGCCAACCGATCGCGAGTGGATTGAATAATATTGATGATCCGGTGCAGGTTATCGCGATTACTCTGCAGGCTGCCATCAATCTGTTCGATTTCACTCCCCACCTGTTCGGAATAATCCGCCATGGCCTGTAACTGTTCACCAATAAGGTTCGTCTGGCTCACACTCTCATCGATCGATTTCATGAGCAAATGGGTATTGCCAACAGATTCTTTAACGGCCTGATTGATTTCGTTCACCGTGGTGGTAATTTGCGCTGTTGCACTACTGGTCTTATGGGCCAGGTTTCTGACTTCATCTGCCACGACAGCAAAACCGCGTCCCTGTTCGCCAGCTCGCGCTGCTTCAATGGCAGCATTCAGAGCCAACAGATTGGTCTGTTCCGCAACTTCCCGAATCATATCGGTGACCTGAAAAATCTCCGCTCCTTTTTTTTCCAGATTCGCAATCATCTCAGCATTTTGTGAAACCTGATCACGCGTGGCGTGCATTTGCGGCACGATTTTTTGAACAGACTGGTAGCCAACCTCATTGACTTCTTTTGCGTTTGAAGCACTGGCAACCGCCTGGCGGGTACGCTCGACAATGTCATCCAATGTAGCTTCAATATCTTTGGAATTTCCGGCAATCTCGGTGATATCCTCGGCTTCGTGGTGGAACTTCCGCGATAGCGTATCTGCCGCATAGGATACCTCCGCTGCGGAAATAGCAATCACGCCACCTTTTTCTGCCACTTTCCGGGTCATGTCATGGTACATTTTCAACTGTTCAACTGCATGCCGGAACTGCGGTGTATGCATGTTCTCTGCAAGATCACCATGACTCTCGGGTCCGTTCTCCATCATTTCTTCATAATGGAGAACATCCTCATGTATCGGTGCCAGGATTCGAAAATAGCTGATCCAAAAGGTCAGTACAACGCTGCAAACAGCTGTCAACGATGCCAGCAACCACCCCTGAGAAACAACTGCCGACAATAACGCCGCACAGACAACAGCCCCTGCAAGCGCGGGGATTAAAACCTGAAGATTGTTTTTATTTTTAATGTTCACCGCCGCCTCCGCTAGCCGACTACTTTATCGGTGCAGCCATATTTTCATATTCGACACACCAATAAAACCGGTCATTTTCGCAATTAGAGTTTATAACCCGCCCAACGACTTTACGATCCACAAATGAAAATGCACGTCAGATACCACATACGTATCGTCTTCCTGCTTCTGTAAGTCACCAACATCTATCAGTTTTGTCAGTACCTGATTAAGAGATTGCTTAGTAATATCGAAACGTTCCAGACTTTCTTTAGTAAACAAATTTCTGCCATTGAACGTTCCGACCATTTTCAACACTTTTCGCTGTAAGGCGGAGTAGCTGCTGAACAATAGCCGAAACTCTTCATCTTTCTCCGCAATGATCAGATCAATCACCTGATTGACCGATTCAAAAGTCAATGCCAGCTGATTGGCATACAACCAATACCCCGTTTGCAGAATTAATTTGGTCTGGCCGCGGGTACGCTCGTACAAATGTTCAAACACCCCCGGCTCAAACTCTGTCTCAAGGCGTTGCTCGCAATACTGTTTAAATTCCCCCATCTCAATACCGGAAATCGATATGGATGAAGACATGCCATAGAGTGGTTTTTGCCGATTGATAAACAGATTACTGAGAATACTTTTTTTGGAGCCGGAGAAGACAAACGAAATATATTTCAGTTTTTGCAGATGGGTTCTGAGCACCGCATCAATACGTTTGTCTTTGATTTCTGCCACCTGTTGAAATTCATCCAAAGCGATGACCAGAGATTTATTATGCTTCTCACAGATACGTTCCGCGCCCAACAAAGCATCTTCTATTAATTCATCAAAATCGCGACTCAATGGTTTGGGGGAAAACTTCAAAGAACCGCTGGAAGTCGGCTGCATTTCAAAGCTCAATCGCTTAAATGCTGACATCAATTCTTTGGTTTTGCGTTCGATGGAAAACGGCAGTGCTTTGTAAACGGCTTTATACATGGCAACTGCCACATCATAAGATTCAACACAGGAAAACAAATCCGCAAAGGCATGCAGCTTAGTGTCCGGCAAAGACTGGAAGACATGATAGATCAGGCTGGTCTTACCATAGCGTCGATCACCGAACAGCAACACATTCTTACCATCCAGAATGAGTTGCCGAAGCCTTTCTGCTTCCTGTTCACGGCCAAAAAAATTCTCTGGAGAGGGCAGTTTTTCAAACTGAAATGGGTTTTCCATGACCATTACTCCTGGTAAATAAAAAACATATACTTGGGGTATATGCCATTATGTTGACATCACCAAGATACCACAAGTAAATATTTGTCATTTACTAATAGCCACTATTGAATATAGCCAATCAATATCCATTATTTGAATTCAAGCGCAATATACGAAGTGTTTTCCCCGGTCACTGCATTACATTGGTACCTATCGCCATCAACTGGAAGTCTGACTATGAATACTCATCCTCTTGTGACAACGGATGATCCCCGCTGGGCACAGGTAGTGACCAGGGATTCCCACGCCGACGGACAGTTTGTCTACAGCGTTCGCACCACCGGTATCTACTGTCGCCCCTCATGTCCTTCAAGACGTGCCAAACCGGAAAATGTGACATTTTATAGCAGCCCGGAAGCCGCAGAACAGGCTGGCTATCGTCCCTGTAAGCGCTGCCGGCCGGATCAATGGACGACACCTCAGACAACTGCCAGGCTCAGCTTCAGCATCGATCAATGCAGTCTTGGTCAGGTTCTGGTGGCCAAAAGCACCGTAGGTTTACGCGCCATTCTGATGGGCGATACCCCCGAAACACTGGTGCGAGAGCTGCACGATCGTTTTCCAAATATACAACCTACCCGGGCCGATCAAACACTTGAACAGACTGTCGCCCAGGTGATCAACCTGATTGAGCATCCCGCAGCTCAGTGTCATTTGACACTGGATATACGCGGCAGTTCATTCCAGCAACAGGTATGGCAGGCACTGCAGGATATTCCAGCAGGACAAACGCAGAGTTATACCGAGGTCGCCGCCCGCATCAACGCCCCAAAAGCCGCTCGGGCAGTGGCTCGGGCCTGTGCAACCAATGCCCTGGCAGTGGTCATTCCCTGCCATCGGGTGGTTCGCAGTAACGGTAGCCTCTCCGGCTACCGCTGGGGCATTGAGCGCAAACAGGCTTTACTGGCCAGGGAGCAGCTATGATGACCCTGCCACTGCTGGACAGCCGCCTGATTCAACAATCATTGGCGCAATTCGGATATGCCCGAATTAACAGCGTACTGACCCCGGAACAGTGTCAGCACCTCTGTACTAGCTATGAACAGGCATCGCTATTTCGCAGTCGTATCGTGATGCAGCGTTACAATTTCGGAGCCGGTGAATATCAGTATTTTGACTACCCACTACCCGCACCGGTAGATCAGTTGCGGCAATGGGGCTACGCGGCTTTGTCGCCAATTGCCAATGACTGGGCCGACAGATTACAACTCGACCAACATTTTCCAGAGCAGCTGGATGATTTTCTGCAGCGCTGCCATCAACATGGTCAGGTTCGCCCCACTCCTTTGTTGCTGCGTTATCAGGCAGGTGATTACAACTGCCTGCATCAGGACCTTTATGGCGAGCATGTATTTCCGCTGCAAATGGCTATTATGCTGTCACGACCCGGTACTGATTTTCAGGGCGGTGAATTTGCTCTGACCGAACAACGACCGCGCATGCAATCGCGTATCGAAGTCGTGCCGTTGGCTCAAGGGGATGCAGTCGTATTTCCGGTACAATATCGTCCGGCCCAGGGGTCAAGAGGTTATCACCGTGTGCAGATGCGTCATGGCGTCAGCCGTATTCATTCTGGACAACGTTACATGCTGGGAATTATTTTTCACGATGCCAACTGAATATCACCAACAGCTTACTCTCGAACTGCCAGACCATTTTCGGATTCAGGATTTTCTGGATTTTCATCGTCGTGACCAGGAAGCGGTGGCCGAGCGCGTCGGTACCGACAGCCTGACTAAAGGACTTATGTTGTCGGGCATTCCCTGTCAGCTAGAGATCGGATTCAGTGCACATCAGATCAACGTGCAACTGACAGCCGCCAAAGAACCCGACCCGCAAAGCAATTCATTGTCGACACTGGCAACCCATATGCTGGGTCTGTCTCAACCGATCCAGCAGTTTGAACAGATGTTTGGCGACCACCCGCAAGTTGGTACTTTGTTACGCCAGAATAAAGGGCTCAGAATTCCCCAGGCCGCCTCTGCTTACGAAGCCCTGGTTTGGGCAATTATTGGTCAGCAAATCAGCCTGACAGCCGCTATCGCAATTCGCCGCCGGTTTATTCAGGCCGCGGGTCAGTGCACCCTCAACGACTTATACTGTTTCCCCGACCCCAACGTTGTCAGCCGGATGGATCAGGCAGACATTAAAGGCTGCGGTTTTTCGAACACCAAAATTCAGGCATTGATGGGGCTGACCGAATGGATTCAGGCAATACCAATACTACCCAATACATTGACAACAGAAACCGCCAACCAACTCAGTGAACAACTTCTGAGCATCAAAGGTATCGGTCCGTGGACCGTGAGTTATGCGTTATTAAGAGGGTTTAACTGGCTGGATGGATCGCTGCATGGAGATGTCGCCGTCCGTCGCAACCTGCAACACCTGCTCAATATGGAAACACCTGTGGATGCACGTTATACCGAACAATGGCTGCAACAGTTCTCTCCTTGGCGAGCGCTGATGGCCGCTCATTTATGGGCACAGCAGAGCACTTCGGGTTACTGAAAAAATAAAACTCTTGCGTCCTTGTACCTTCGCTAAAAGAACATGGTCGGACTCATACGCACAATGAACCGTCAGATGATTTCCTCCATCGTCTTCAGGCTAAGCCTGACAATGTTCAAAATACTTATGATAGCAAACGGTCTGACCAATCCACCCCAAAAATCTTCATATCGCCATCAAGTTAATATGCAAACTTAGCATTTAACATATACCTCTATATGCTCTACATTAACTGACAAGAAAAAGGACCTGTTTTCGCATTCTCTTGCCATCTTCTTTGGCGGTCTTTGAAGTTTTCTTACCAATGAAAACAATAAAGGTATTCGTACCAAGGAGATTTCCATGAAAGTATTTCAGCAATTTCTTCAATTCCTAACAACGCTACTACCATTATCAAGCATACTATTGTCTCTGATACTCACACCTGTATTTGCCGGGGCAGCCAACTCTGGAGATGTGGATCTCGACAATGACGGTCTGATCGAAATCGAAACCTTAGAAGAACTCAATCAGATGCGCTACAACCTTTTCGGCACCAGCCTGACTGATGAATATGGCGACAGCAACAGCGAAGGCTGCCCGGCCTCCGGTTGTTTTGGTTATGAACTAGTGAACGATCTGGACTTCGATACCAATGGCAACGGAACGTTATCTGATGAACTGTCTTGGAATAATGGTAGTGGCTGGGTGCCCATTGGTACTGGGAGAAATTCGTTTTCTGCGGTTTTCGAAGGCAATGGACATACCATCAAAAACCTTTATATCCGACGCAGTGAAGACAATAATGTGGGTTTCTTTTCGGTCCTGGTAAATGCCACAGTCCGTAACCTTTCCCTGACCGGCACACTTGCTAAAGTATATGGCAATAACGATACCGGTAGTCTGGTGGGCCAGATAGGAAACCGTAATTTTCAGGACTCCACCGTTATCAAAAATGTCTACAGCACGATAAGTGTGATCGGAAAATCTGACGTAGGCGGTCTGATTGGCAACATTACGCTATGGGGATCAAATACATATGTTCTCAACAATCGAGTTGAGGCTGTTGTACAGGGTTCCTGGTATGTCGGTGGGCTAGTCGGTTACGTTTACAGCGCGATGGAAGACTCCTTCATTTCCATAGAACACAACAGCAGCAATAGTTTTGTATATGGCCAAGATAATGTAGGTGGACTGGCGGGTGCCCTGCTTGGTCAGCATGGCGGCTATGTCAAACTGACTTATGGCGAGACAGAGGGACGAGTCACTGGAAACTCAAAAGTGGGAGGTCTTATCGGCAGACTCTATACCCGCGGATATACCGAACTTAACGCATTAGATGTATCCAATTCCCATGCGAATACAAGAGTGATAGGGAGAGGTAATAATATTGGCGGGTTAATCGGTATGGTCGAAATGTATGGAGAGGATGGAATTGTGTTTATTAAGATCGTTAAAAGTTATGCATCTAGCATCGTAGAAGGGGTCAACAATGTCGGGGGTTTAATCGGCCAAGTACGCGATGATGATGACTCTTTTACGATAGAGGATTCTTATGCAACCGGCAAGGTCAGTGGCAGTGACAATGTCGCTGGACTGATAGGGTATTTTTATATTACCAAATTCTCTACCGTGCGCGTTGCCCGGACCTACGCTTTGGGATCTGTCAGAGGCAGTTATCAGACAGGTGGACTGGTCAGTAAGATTACATACCACTCATCAAGTCTTCCAAGCTGGTACACCGATGGCTACTTTAGAAATATAGCAAGCTACTGGAATATCGAAACAACCCGACAAACCAGCAGCGCAACCGGCACAGGCTACACCAGCGAAGAACTTAAGTGCCCGCGTTTCCCGGGAGATTCAACCTGCATGGCCAGACTGTATTACGGCTGGAGTTCCAGCATTTGGAATTTCGGTACACCTACTGAATATCCAACATTACGATAATGTCGCAACTTGGGTTAAGTCTTCCTTACCATGGCAGGGCTTAACCCGGCTCGTTCTTCGGTCATAACCGGGCCGCTTATGCCGACTCAGCAACACTATGGGTCAGAGTCAGCGGTTCTCTTTCCAGCTCATGCTGATTAACACTGAAAATCACGACCGGTATGCCATTGATAATATCCCGATGGCTATAGCGCTCACCAATACGCTGGGCAACCCGTTTGGAACGTTCATTATTGGGCTGGATAATGCTCACCAGATGCCCAAGCCTGGCAATGTTAAACGCCCAGTCACGTGCCGCCAGCGCAGCTTCTGTGGCATACCCCTGCCCCCAGGCATCCGGGTGAAAAGCCCAGGCGAGCTCTATCCCCGGCCAACCTTCGGGATAAAACAACCCGGTACGACCAATCAACTCACCGGTCGCTTTCAGTTCCACCGCCCATACCCCAAAACCGCGCAACTGCCAGTGACCGATTAACGTTGCCATCAACCGCCAGGACTCGGTACGAGTCAGCGGTCGGCCATCACCGATAAACCGGCTAAAACGTGGATCAGCATTCATGTCGGCAAAAGTGTCTACATCCCGTTCATCAAAACCTCTCAGGACCAGACGCTCAGTTTCCAATACAGGGATAAAGTTTGGCATCGAACAGGACTCAGCTTACGTTGAAACAGCCGTCGATCATACAAGCTAAACAACGGACAATTAAGTTCCAGTTACACGAACATGGGAGCTATATCGCAAATTAAATACCTATCATCCATTTGTAGGATTGACCCCTAAAAGCGGATTTCAGTGTTCTCCAAACCAAATACGGCAACAAATTGGACCTTCAAAGCTCGAAACTGCTCCAGTGGTAAAACCAGGGTATGTCTACCCTAGTTCTGAGGTCATATGTTCGATTGATCCATATCTTGGGGAGCAATCTATAGCGCTTTCATAGTGCAGTATAAATAGACATACATAAGCCGAAGTTACCGGTTAATCCGATGTGTTTTACACAAAAGACCACTGCAAATGTCATATCCAGATAATCGGCAGATTAGTGATCATCCGAACCGTTTTCCCTATCAGTCAGGCTGTTTTGTAATACCCGGCCAACCAGTCAAACATCAGAGACATTGAAGAAAAGCCCAAGCAAAGAGAATTCCAGACAACGGCTCCGAATACCTTATCGTGCCAAGGTATATCCATACGATAGTTGTTATCAATTTTGAGACGCAGCTTC
This sequence comes from Gynuella sp., assembly GCF_050297175.1. Classification (NCBI taxonomy): domain Bacteria; kingdom Pseudomonadati; phylum Pseudomonadota; class Gammaproteobacteria; order Oceanospirillales; family Saccharospirillaceae; genus Gynuella; species Gynuella sp. The sequence goes on from NZ_JBNKSF010000035.1 coordinate 119,927, forward strand.
ACCCAGGCATTTTCGAGTTCGTTTTTCATCAGCTTATTGAAGACAAACTGGATTTATCGGCCTTTCATAACGCCTATAAAATGACAACGGCGGCAACTATCTTGATGCAGAGAGAAGGTATAATATAAAAAATTATTTTGTCCGCTATGCTCACTTTGTATTTTGCCCAACAAAAACCAATATTGACTTTCTGAGGTATAAACTTGAATAAGGGTTGCGCTTACTTATTAACTGGCAAGGTAGCCAGTGGAAAAACCACTTATGCTCGTAAAATGGAAGCAGAAAAAAAGGCTGTTTTTCTTTCAATAGATGAATTGCAGCTCAGTATATTTGGTAGTTCACCTACACGTGAACAGCTTGATAATTCATATGAGGGAGCCCGTGCATATCAATTCAAAGAAGCTTTAAAGTTTTTGGAAAATGGAATCGATGTCCTTTTTGATTGGGGCCTCTGGAAAAAAACCGAACGTCAGAAATACAAGGAAGAACTCCAAAAACACGGATTTGAGGTGGTTATTATCTATTTTAAGGTATCAGATGAAGTACGTTTGGAGTGGAATTCGAAAAGAAACTCTGGAAGCGATGAAACATCTTTCAAAATAGAGTCTCATGATGTTGCACTATTTGATTCTATGTATGAAGAGCCAACAGATGAAGAGTACAACCGGCTGGTGACATATTGACAGTTAATGAGCGGCTGAGATAAAAAATAACACCCGTTTAGTTAATTTTCCCTTTCGCCACGCACATGCCCAGACCAGATAAAGAGTGGGTGTCTCCATGATAGATTTAGGGAACCTCTGAAAAATGGCCGATTTTTCAGAGGCCCCTTAGTTGCCGTAGCGAGATGAAAAGGGCTTCCATTTCACATAACAATCAGACATATCTTCTGTTTCGATATTTTCTTAACGCAGCGGGGGAGCAGCTGATAAACAGCTGATCGTGATGACCAAGATCGTTTAAATATTTAAAGAAAAGTCTGAGTTGATCATTACCAAGGTATTTGACGCAGCTCCTTTCACTGAACCTTATGTATAAGCCGCTTGTTTCCCTTGAGATGTTTGCTGACCGTCCCTTTAAACAAACAGGATAATGCCGCTTCAATCGGTTTTGAAAACCGGGGAAGCGGCAGCGCCATCAGGCGAATTCTTCCATGAAGTCCAACTCACCCTGGTGCATCACAATACGGCGATGGTTGGCCCATAATTCTCTGATTTTATCCTGATTGCATTTTTGCCGATCAACCAGCACTCGGGTAGCCAGTTCACCGGTTTTCTGCCCCGCCGGCAGCGGTACTTTGGTAAATACGAACTGATTAGAAATCAGGTCCATAAATGGTCCGGATTTACTCGTTGGCATAATAAATAAAAGCTGCAATCCAAGTGTTTCGGTCAGATAGTTAATAACTTCTTTGGAGCGGGTTTCGTCCATCTTCGAGAATGCTTCGTCAACCAGCACCATACGCAGATGACTATCCCCTTCACTGAAACGGAACGCACTGGTAATTGCTGCGCTGCGAATAATGTAGGCAGGTGTTTCCAGCTGACCTCCGGAGCCGGTACCGTATTGGCTCAGCGCGATAGGTTCTTTGCCTTCGGGCTGTTTGTAGATTTCATAATTACGGTAGTTACGGTAATCGGAAATCCGCTCCAGTTCACGCATGGCTTTTTGCTCGTCTTCATCAAGCAACATGGACATCAGCTGATCACGGATCTTTTTGGATTTATCCGAGAGACTGCTACTGAACAGGGTATTGCTCTCACCCAGGCTCGGGTCATTGATGATCTCTTTGAAGAAGGTCCAGTATTCCTTGTATTCCGGTACCCATTCCCAGCCAAACCGATAACTTTCGCGGTCGGCCCCGAAACGATGATGTTCGAGTTCTTTATTCAGATTTTCCAGAATCCGCTTACCGTCATTAATTGACTGATAAATGGAGTGACACAAGTTGGTCACGAAAGCGTTGTTGAAATCCTCTTTCAGCCCAACAAGCTTATCGAGCTTATCAACCAGAATATTATTTTTCAGGCGATTGTGGACCTGGTCGGCTTCACGGCGCACCATGCAAATGCCTTTGAAGAAAGTCTGATTATGGCCCAGAGCATAGTCAGGCTGATAGACAATAGCATCACCCGGAGTACACCGTTGATTGTGTTCGAGAATGTTTCGCTCAATTTCGTGGGCTTTACTGTTCAGTTCCGCCGCAATGGCCAGTACCTGGTTATCGACAAATTCCTGGGTAACATCTTTGGCTTCTTCATCCGCGGAGATTAACCGGGCATCGGCATCAAACTCAGGCCAGACGGTTTTGATATTACGCAGATCCTCTTCCCGGGTTTCCACCACAGTCAATGTTTCGTCCTGCTGGTCAGCAAGATCTTCACAACGCCGGCTAATGGTTTTCAGGCGGTTTTCCTGTTCGCCAGTCTCTTTGTCCAATGAGGAAATGGACTGATCCAGTTCCTGTTGCTGCTGTCGTAACCGGTTGAACTCGATTTCAAGCGACTCGAAATCAGATAGATCCAGCATTTCCAATGCCTGCTCGCCGGTTTGAATACTGCGATGGCATTCCAGCATGGACTGCATGTAATCCGCAAAAACAAGATGCGGTAGCTGATTGATGGCACTCAACAGATCACGGGCTTCAATGATACTCTGATCCGCCTCATTGGCCTGCACGGCCAGTTGATTCAACTCTGCTTTTTTGGCCGCCAGCGCACGCTCGCGCGCACCTTTACCAAATACCAGCTCCGAATCAGGCAGGTCACAACGAAACATGGAATAACCGCCACTGCCCATGCCGGCAGCCGTTACGCCACGTCGGGTCTGGGTCAGAGCCTGAGCATCACGCACCTGCTCGACACTGCCATAGGTGGCGGTAATGTAGCCTTTGACGACTGCATGGTTGAATTCCATCAGATGGACGATCGAGTTGGCTGGGACTTTCATTCGCTCAGCATCACTACGGGCTTTAGATCCCTGAACCACACGTGCACGATTATCACGCCCAGGCATACTGCGGACGATGCGAATGGCTTCGGCCTCAAATTCAGGTTCGACAATGATCGAAAAACGCGCACCACCAATATACCCTTCCAGCGCTGACTGCCAGTCCGGGTCAATGACCTCGATATAGTCACACAAGACTCTCGGGTCTGCCTGTGGACATTCCCGCCGAATCGCTTCAATCGCCGCACGGGTATATGCCGGATAATTCACCTGCATGGTCGACAGACTATCGATATCCGCCTGCTTCACGGCAACCTGACGCCGGATCCCCTGCAGCTTCTGATCACGTTGTTCCACCAACCGTGCAACCTGATCCCGCAAACTCATCCCCGTACGGCTCTGCTCATGATTGAACCATGTGTCGCGCCACTGATTCAGCTGCTTCTGACTGACCAGAGCAGTGTCCAGATGATCTTCAAGTGCTGCCAGACCTGCCAGATCCTTGCCCAGCAAACGGGGAAAATCGATCTGCTCCTGTTCTGATTTGGCGATCACAGCCTTGACCTGAGTTAACAGTGACCGCTGCCCCAGCTCGGGGATATCCGCCGACAGTGAGGATTGCGACAGCAGTTGCTGAATAGACCGATTGGCCTGGGCCGCACCTTCGAGGCTTTTGACCTGTTCCAGCAACTTCGGCACCAGCGCATGCAACTTATCGGTATTACTGCGGATCTGTTTTTCGTACTCATCTTTGGCCTGTAACGCACCGATACCTTTACGTTGGGCTTCGATATTTACCAATTGCTCATGTAACTGATCACGCCGACGGGCAGCCAGTTCTCGATCTTTTCTGGACTGATCGATGGCTTCGCGAATATTTTTCTGTTGTTCTTTGGTATCCAGATAAGCTTTTTGCTCTTTGAGATAACGACTTCTGGCAGCAAGATATTCCAATACATGATGCTCAATCCATTGTTCGATATAGGCATCGGATTTGGCCCGGGTACTTTCCAGAATACCTGCAGTTTCCTTCAATCGGGTGGCTTCACTCTCCATCGCATATATGGTTTTCATCAGCTCTGAAATACTGCGAATGGCTTCACCAAGGTTTTTGGGTTCCAGGATTTCATGAGCCACAAAACCATTGATACTCTTGACCGGCTTGTAAGCCATAAAACGACTGAAAGCACGAGCTGCATTCAGCGCCTCTGCTTCCGTAACACCATCCCGACGCCCACGTAGAGCACCATAAAGACGCCGCAGGTACTGCCGTTTGGTATCGTATTTTTCTATCGCATCCACCCCGCAGCGTTTACGCACCTGCTTGGTGAGTGCATCCATGGACACAACCTGTTTGCCACCGGTGGCATCGGTTTTTACCAGATCATCCAGCGCCAGCTCCTCTGCCGGACAGATAAAAAACTGCATATCATTCTGGCGTGCCACAACCTGAGTACCAGCACGGTCGAGGGATGCAGACACTCCGATCAGAGCGGTGAAAGGTGATGCGGTTTCGCCCTCGGTCGGATAAAACACCGCCCCCAGATAGCCCACTGCACCTTCTGGCCTGGCATAACTGCCATCGTCACACCCCAGCACATAACTGGCCAGGGTTCTGACCTGTTTGTTGCGACCACGCTGGGTGGCTTCGTCCTGACCAGGGTTAAACATGAACAAGGTATCATGCGCAGCGGTCATGATGGTTTGAATAGCATCCGCAGCCGTCGTTTTACCAGAGCCATTGCCGCCACTGAGCAGATTAATGGGGCCGAAATCAAATTCCAAAGCCGGAATATTACCCCAGTTGACATAAAGAAATTTTTTCAGATACATGGCTTACTCCGCCTCGTCCTGATCAAAAACAGACGCGTGCTGATTAACAATCAACTCTTCCTCTTCTTCACCGGTATCCGGTTCAGCTATCGGTTCGCCCCCAGCGGCGGCTTCATGATCCATCCCCTCAACCAGAGAAGCAAGAACGTCACCACTGACATAGCTCATAATCATTGGACGAATACGCAACCACAACTCAGTATCTTCAAATGATGCTTCAGGATTCAGACTGATCAGTCGCAGCTGACGGGTACGACGAAACAAAGTTTTACGTTCGGTCACATTTTCCGGCAGAGTTCGCTTAAGCAGATTTTTCATGGCAATGTTTATATTTTCCAGAGAGGCAACAACGTTACCATGTTCATCAACCTGTCCTTCTCTGAGGGCTTTGTCGTACAGACTCCGCAATACCAGTACCAAGGCAACTTCGTGTTGATTCAGGCGAACCCGAAAACCACCATTGAATGGAGTGTCTTCCTCTGCGTCCATACCCGGTACTTCTGCTCCTGGCGGAAACAAACGCACAAACTGAAATTTCCGGTCATGCTGCATACGAATACTGAGTACCGCCAGATAATCCTCGACCAGACTTTCCAAACGCATAAAACGGTCATACAGGACCTGTTCAACCTGGCTTTCATCGCGACAAATCACACCATAATCCATCAGCCGGATCATCAGTTCAGTAAAGTCACGTAACTGCAGGCCCTGTTTTTCAAGCTGGTTTTCCAGTGCATTCAACATAAAAATTTATTCCTGATTATTCGTAACCAGACAGATTTCAAACACATCCTGTCTGGCAAAATATTCATTCTCGTGGGTTTCGTTTTTGACCGGTGTTACCTGGAATCGGAATTCCCTGGATAAATTGCTGGCAGCACCAACCTCAATAGCGTGGGAAACAGACAGCAGATCCCTGGCGGTTTCTACTGGTAATTGTCGGGTATCCACTTTTTGTCCGGCTAACAAATTTCGATACAGATAATCACGGATGGTCTGATCGCTGATGAAAAAGGCCTGATCCAGTAATTGCTGAACATAAATGTCTTTGCGAGCCTCGACATCAAAACTCTCGCTGCTGTCTATATCCATCGCCAGCACCAGACGTCTGCGCGGTGGTGCCAGACGTACCTGTTGAGGGTCGACGTATCCCAGTCTTGGCACCGCCATGATTTCACCAGCATGCAACAACGCTTGCCCTTGTTCCTGCGTCGACAGTTCGGATAACCGCTTACAGATACTCACTAAATCATTATGTTGTTGGCTGGACAGATAACTCATTTGCCGGATGATGATGTCAGCCCGTTTGGTGAAACTCTGCAATGCCCGTCGCACCTGAGGCACCATCACATCACTTGCGGCTCGGATGCGATATTCAATACCGTCCAGCAGTGACCATAATAACGACTGCCCGGCCACAATCTGATCGGGTAGTAATTCCCGCAGCCGCTGTTCGGTACGGGTCTTGAACGCCCGGTCTTTTTTGCGGATTTTCTGAATCAGAGTCTCAATACGATCACGAAACTTTTCGACACTGTCCGCGGATAAGCGAATGGAGAGGTCCGGCTGGAAACGCTTTTCCATGAAATCGAAGAATTCATCACTGGCTTTCTGCACCAGTAGCTGGGTTTCCATGTCCTTCACCAGTTCCCGACGCCGGTCGTCGAGTTCTGTAATCACATCGGTAAAGTCTGCAATGATGCGTTCAGAGTATTCAAAAGCATCCAGCAGATCATAGACTTCGCCGTTGTTCAAAAACGCACTCAGGGAGTTATAGGTACCACGGGTATTACGATGGCGGGTTCGGGCACTGCGTTCAGAAGCAATAAACGGCTCAGTAAACTGACGGCCGAAACGACTGAAAGCATAGGTACTTTGTAAAGTGGCTTCATCCACCTGACGCTCAAGCCAACCATATTCAAGCAGATTGTTTAAGATCCAGCCGGCCTGTTCTCGGCTGTTACGAAAACGCTGTTCACCGGAGGCTTCATCAGAGTCATCGGCCAGCACCGGGGCTCGTTCCAGTGCCTCCTGGAAAATTTCTATCAGATTGTCGCGCTGCAATGCCTGACCGTAGTCTGCATGGCTGGCACTGTAAAGGCGTAAGTACAGTTCTCTGAGGCATTCAACCACCTGTTCACGATATTTGCTGGTCAAAGGTTTGAAAAACTGCGCTCTCGGTTGTTCGAAAAACATCCAGTCAGATCCGAAAAGATTTGAAAATCAAGGATTTAGAGAAAATTAAAAGATCGCCTACTTTAGCTGATTGAAAGCCGGCTAGCCAGTGTTGTTAAGTAACCCTTAAAGGTCGAAAATGGTCACTAAACTTAACCAGACGATACAAGACATGTCCATGATCCCTTTTATTGCCAACATCAGTCCGCAGGAGAAGAATCATTGGCTGGAACGATTGAATCATGTTCTGCCAGAAATATCTGTCATTGCCTCTGACGAACTGGATGACGACCAATGCGAAACGGCCCGCGTGGCCATCGTTGCTAATCCTGACCCGACAGAATTACAACGTTTCACCCAACTAATCTGGGTTCAGAGCCTATGGGCTGGGGTCGAACAAATGATCGAACTGCCGGCACTCCAAGATGTCACCATCGTTAAAATGGCTGATCCGGAGCTGGCAACCACCATGGCCGAGGCTGTGCTGACCTGGACGCTCTATTTGCACCGAAACATCCCGTTATACCAACAGCTACAGCAGCAACATGTCTGGCGACCGTTGGAATATGTTTCTGCCCAGGACCGGACTGTTAGTGTTTTGGGTACGGGTGCACTTGGAACAGCAGCCATTCACCGTCTGCAGGTTATGGGATTTAAAGTATTGGCCTGGAGTCGCAGTGCAAAAAATATCGCCGGTATTCACCACTTTCATGGCGTTGGGCAATTGCCCGAGCTGCTGGCCCAGACAGATATTCTTGTCAGCCTGCTGCCACTGACACCTTCCACCTCCGGCCTCATGAATGAGGACAGGTTGTCACAATTAAAAACTGGAGCCAGCGTGATTAACTTTTCCCGTTCGCGGATCTTTGATTATCAGGCACTGATGTTATTGTTGGACCAGCGTCATCTGCAGCATGCAGTGCTTGATGTCTTTGACCAGGAACCACTGAATACGGACGATCCGCTGTGGGAGCATCCCAATATTACTGTGCTCCCACACATCTCAGGCCCAACCAGCCCCGACACAGCAAGCCTGATCGTGCAAACGAACATACGTAATTATCTGGCCGATGGCACGATTCCAAAGGGGGTTAACAAACATACCGGCTACTGAATCAACCTGTTATTGCTGGCCCATTCGTCAATAAAGACATCAAATGCTGCAGACCGCTGCACCTTTTTTCACATTAGGCCGAGCATAGAATTGATCACGATAACGGACCACGTGAGCAAAGGATTCAGTTCCCAAGGTTTCATGCCCCTCATAAAAGTCCAGCGCCTTAACCCAGGGTGCAATAGCAATATCGGCAATAGTCATCTCATCACCCATAATCCATTCCCTTGCCTGTAAACGCTGATCCAGGACTGCCAGTATCCGTTTCGCTTCAGCGGTATAGCGTTCGAGCGCATAACTGTCGGTGGTTTTTTCGCGGGCAAATTTAAAGAAGTGACCAAACTGTCCAAACATAGGACCGACATGAGCCACCTGCAGAAACAGCCATTGAATGGTTTCCCAGCGCTCCGCAGGATCAGACGGCAGTAAATGCCCCGCTTTTTCCGCCAGGTACATCAGTATCGCACCCGACTCCATAAATGTGATCGGTTGACCACCGGGGCCATTCGGATCGATCAGAGCAGGTATTTTTGAATTAGGATTCAACTTTTTAAATTCATCATCAAACTGATCACCGGCCATGATATCGATCTTATGGGCCTCATATTCCAACCCCGTCTCCTCCAGCATTATGCCGACTTTTTGGCCATTGGGAGTGGCCAGTGAGTATAACTGGATAATATCAGGCCGGGTGGCCGGCCAGCGGCTGGGAAATAATATGCTCATTAGGAACCTCCTATTGTGGAATCTTCCTAGATGAGGATTTAGTTTCCTAAAACAACCATTTGAGAATCAGGTATCGATAAATTACTCAACACCCAAATGTATCAATCCGTTAATACCACCAGCATTCATAACCTCTTTAAAACCAGCACGTATCAAGACCGTTTTAGCCATTCCCGCCCTGGGTCCATTGGCGCAATAAACGACATAATGCTTACTGGCGTCCGGCTTCTGTTTGTCCAGAATTTCCGTCAATTGATCCAAAGGCCAGTTTACCGCACCGATAATATGACCATTCCGGAACTCCATAGGTGACCGGACATCGATCAATACCGCCCCTTCGGGCAACTGCAAAGGTTCGCGTTGCGATGATAGCCAGCTAAACATACTCATAAGTCACCTCAACTCATTATTGATATTTTTGAATATTACATTAGATTTTTCTAATTTAAAAATACATTTATTCCTGGCAGACAAATCGGACAGCATGGGTGACAGCGGGGGTTGGATAATTGAGAATGCCCCCTATTATGACAAATCGGTTTCAAGCGAGGTCTTATGAGCACACTAAATCTAGCTAAAGTCGGAAGCAAAGCGCCTGCATTCACGACAGAAAACCAACATGGCGAAAAGGTTTCCCTGAAAGATTTCAAGGGCAAGAAAGTGGTTCTTTATTTTTATCCAAAGGCCATGACACCAGGCTGTACCACTCAAGCCTGTGGTATTCGTGATCATCAGAAAGAATTCCAGCAGCTGAATACCGTTGTTCTGGGCATTTCACCTGATGCACCCAAACGGCTTATTAAATTTATCGAAAAAGAATCGTTGAACTTTGACCTGCTTAGCGATGAAGACCACAGCATCGCAGAAAAATATGGCGTCTGGGGCCTGAAAAAATTTATGGGCCGTGAATATGACGGTATCCATCGTATCACCTACATTATTGATGAAGATGGCAAAGTCGCTGCCGTCATGCCCAAAGTAAAAACCAAAACCCACCACGATGATGTATTGGCCGTCATCAGAAGCTTATAAGTCATAAACAGGAACATCGAATGATCGACAAACTTACCGAAAATTATCGGGATATCATCGTCCAACTGGGTGAAAACCCTGACAGAGAAGGGCTTCTGGATACTCCTCAGCGAGCAGCAAAAGCTATGGCTTTTTTGACTGAAGGATACAATCAGTCTCTGGAAGAAATTGTTAATGGTGCCATTTTTGAAAGTGAAATGGATGAAATGGTCGTCGTAGAAGGTATTGAGTTTTACTCTTTATGTGAACACCATTTGCTACCATTCATCGGTACCGCCAGTATTGCTTACATCCCCGATGGCAAAGTGCTCGGACTAAGTAAGTTCGCTCGTATTGTCGATATGTTTGCCCGTCGCCTGCAAATTCAAGAAAACCTGACCAGACAGATTGCGCATGCAATTAGTGATATTACCCAATGCAAAGGCGTTGGCGTCGTACTCGAAGCAAAACACATGTGTATGATGATGCGCGGCGTGCAAAAGCAGAACTCGGTAATGAGTACGTCCATGATGCTGGGTTCTTTCCGCAAGTCACAGGCCACTCGAAGCGAGTTTCTGACTCTGATTGGACAACGCAAACCATGAATACCGAAGCAAGGATCAGAATCAAAAATCTGCGCCTGAGAACGTTTATCGGAATTAAAGATGAGGAAATCAGGAACAGACAGGATATTGTCCTTAATGTCGTTATCCTGTTCGATGCCACTCAGGCCATCTGTTCAACTGACATCGAAACGACTCTGAACTATCGGACCATTACCAAGGAAATCATCAGCTTTGTTGAAAACAATCACTTCGCTCTGCTGGAGAAACTGACCAATGATGTCCTTGAGATGGTCATGAAATATTCTGAAGTGAAGCATGCAGAAGTTGAGATCGATAAACCACATGCACTCAGATTTGCAGATTCAGTTTCGGTTTCCCTGTCGCGGTCACGTTGACGCGATAAATTCAAAATATTACCTCACTCTACTGTCTGTTTAATTAACAACCAAACCATTTTTTTAACATAGAAAAGCAGCTTATCTGTTGCTTTTCTGACCAACAAAATGTGACACAAAACACATTCATAAAAAAAACCATCACCAAAACTTGATTAAACAATTTGTAAACGAATAGAATGATTAGCGTACTAGGGAATGTACGAAAGTTTGAAAGGATTCATGCACATCGCTTCTATTCATCAACTTATCTCACGGCATTCTCTAGCACCTATCTAATCTCAAAAAAAGTAGTTATAGGAAGAGAAAGCATGCCAAATTTACCATACAGGAAAACACTTCTGGCCGTATCCATTGCTTCCGCAGCATTGGCTATATCAGGATGTAACAGTGAAGATAGTTCAGACGGTTCATCTGCTCTCAGCTACGACAGCAGCAATACAGTTTCCAGCTCATCAGGTAACTTCGTTAATGTCACTGCCCCAAAAGGGACTATTACCGGTACAGTGATGGATACCAGAGGCAACTTCCTCTCTGGTGTCACAGTTGCAGTCGCAGGTCAATCCACGACTACAGATAGCAACGGTCAATATGTCTTCACCGACATTCCCGTCACCCAAACCGTCGAACTGGATGAAGAAAATATTTACAGCCAGGCTCTGAGCATTTCTATTTCTGCCGGATCTAACTATTTAAGCGCTACAGTTACCGTATTACCTACTGCACAGATTCTCGAAACTACCAGCAATGATGATGCTGACGACACTACCTCTACAACGACATTCGTGGATGGCTATATGGCTCAGGCTGGTACTGCGGTTCTGCCAGCACTAACCGTTGAAGCACCAGGCTTTTTGCGTCACTCTGAAACTGGCAGCCAAATTGCTGCAGCCACCGTTGGCGCCAGAGTCACTGCAGTTAACGGCATCGCCACAGAACAACCACAGAATGGTGTATCCACTTCTTATTCTTCCAATTTGATTACTACTCAAACAGGCACCGATGGAGAGTTTACCCTCTCAAACCTGCCTGAAGATTCAGAACTTAAATTGGTTGTCAGTGGTTATGATATTGACACCAGCATGTCTGACTCAATGCTAGACACCAACAACTACAACGACTCGCTTGATCTGCCTTCCAGAAACCTCTACGTCACCAAAGCGGATACCTCTGACACGATTGCACCATTCGTCACTAAAGTCGCTGAAGTTGTTGCGCAGTCTGCATCAACCGGTATGTTGAATGACGATGTGACCAATGTATTGACCATCAAATTCAGCGAAGCAATTGATAGCAACTATTTCGATACTGCTGACAACTCCATTGTCGTTCGCAATGTCAACGATGCTGCATATGTTGCTGTAACTTCCACTGAACTTTCAGGTGATGTATTAACAGTCACCCTGGCCGAAGATGTCATCGCAGGCAACACTTATAATGTCCTGCTGTTAAAAGCCGATCTACTTGACCTGGCAGGTAATGCGATTAAAACCGGCAGCGACATTGGCTATGACTCTGACAGCACCACAGCGACCGGATCTGAATATCTGAAACTGGTCATGAAGGCATATGACGAAGCCAATCAAAATGCCACTGCCCCTGATCTCAGCCAGCCGACAAAGGACAACAATGGTATCGATGATCTGGAACTGGTACAGGCAAAATCTCCAGCATTTGCTGACATCGATGACAGCAATCCTGGTATCCAGCAATTGAATGATACTTCTGACGATAACAATAACGGCAGTTACGATACCGCCGAACGCTTGAGTAACTTGGTTGCTACTCTGGCAGCAACCGCTGGATTAAATGAAACAGCCTCAGTAACGACCAACGTTGCCAGAGTGGAATTTACCGCGACAAACGCCAGCTACTACACTGTTGCTGTCGCTGGTGCCAACGGCGCTGACAAAACATCATCCGTCACATTCAACGTGTTGGACAATGCAACCTGGGGTACTGGAACTGAATTTACTGCTGACCAAGAAAATGGCGATATAGCCATGGTAGTCACCGGAGTAGTACCAGGAGACGTAGTCACCATTACACCGTATGACGACTTTGGTTATGCAGGTACGGCAAAATCCCTTGAGCTGGCAGATAACGTACCGCCAACAACCATTCTCCAGACAGCCTACGGTACTGGCAATGCAGACAGCGGCCAAGTGGTCAGCCTGCAATACGGTGACGGTGGTGAACAGTCCTCTCTGGATGATGCAGTTGTCGGTCTGCCATATTTTGATCTGACGCCACGTTTGCTGGGTGAAGTGAACGGCACTGGTACAGGTGATTATGAAGATAACCTGGCGCGCCTGTATGAATTCAATGCTACCAACAACCTGACCACCAACAACAGCGAAGTTGCTGCTGGTGAATACTTCATTGAACCCGATACTAACGTTTATGACGCCACTGCCTATACAGATTTTGCGGGCGGGTATAATTTCAATCGTAAAGTCGGTGTCGCTTTTTCTGAAGATGTTACATTGTTGGCAGAACCAGCATTCTCCGGCACAACAAGTCTGAGCAACTTCACAGCCAACAACGATGTTGTCATTGACGACAACGGCAGCTCTGTCAACGCTGACCTGGTTCAGTTTGAAATTGGCGACATTTACACTTTCGCTCTGACTGAGAATGGTTCACAACTCGACTTTAGCAGTGCAGTTAGTGACAGCAGCAGCAATGTTGCGGCCTCAGCGACAGATAACGGTGGAACAGTGATCGGTAGCCCATCAGTTATATTCCGTGATGAGATCCCTGCTCTGGTTACTTCTGCCATTTATAACGGTCGTGAATTTGTTATCACCTTCGATAAAGCCATCGACCTGTCTCAGGTAGAAGATCTTTCTAATGCCATGGAGTTGAACGGCGTTGCCATCGACCTGTCATCTGAAGACAACTATGAATGGGACGGCACCACCAACACCCTGACAGTTAAACTGGACGCCTACGGTCAGTTTTCCATTGCTACCGTTTTCGACCTGAAAAAATACAATGATGTGACTCCAAACTTGAGTGCATCTGTCAGCGGCGACGGCAGCAAATACCGTCATGGTGAACTGGATTTCAGCAACATCACCAACGCCAATGGTGCATCATGGGCTTACTACAATGACCTGGGCAGCAGCAATGAGGGTTATTTCGAACAACCAACCTTCGCCGCCGTCAACATTGTGGAAGACTTCGAAGATACTACTGGGTCTACTCTGTCAGCTGCTGGGAATACCAGTATCAGCGTAACCTATTCGTTTACACACGAACTGGATCTATCAAACGTTGACTACAACGCCAACACTGGCACCATTGATGAAACAGATATCCTGAACAATATGGTTACCTGGACAACATCTGGTACTGGAGACATTACGGATGCGGCATTCTCTGAGAACAAACTGAGCAATGGTGGGGTTGAATACACCTTCACATTTACTCTGGATGCAGCAGCTGTTGCAGGTGATACGTTAGTAGTTGATTTCTCTGGTGGTAGCAATACCAACACCAGTGATTATACCGGTGCAACTCTGACACCTAAAACCATTACTATCAACTAAGATAGAGATGACAACAAAAAAGCCCTTGAGCATGCTCAAGGGCTTTTTTTTTACGAAATACCTTGTCAATAAGTCTGCAAAACATACATCCAACCGGACTTGTTGACGAACTACTCTCCCAGATAGCGTTTGCGTTTATTCTCTTTTAATGCAGACAAATCCACCACAACAAAGCCATCCAGACAATATCCAAAATCAACATCTATATTAAATGCACAAAAAGTAACGCCACCTATTTCTGCTACTTCTGCATACTGTTTGTATAACGTAGGTACAGTTAATCCCATGCGCTTCAAACGCTCCTGAAGCTCCTTGAACTCCCCTCGATAATCTGCACCAAAGTGACATATTTCACGATATTTTTTGGGGATCTTGTAAGCGTTTTTAGGGGATACCCAGTTTTGACCATTATTAAAGTGACTGGCATAAAATGAAGCTATCAGCGCTTTAGCCCTTCCGGGTAATTGCCCACTGATTGATACAGGACCATACAAATAACGAATTTCGGGATGATATTTCAGGTATGCGCCAATACCATACCATAAATAATCAAGGCTGCGGTTACCCCAATATTTGGGCTGGACAAAACTGCGCCCAAGCTCCAAGCCTGAAGACAAAACCTCATCAAATGACGGATTAAATTGAAATAAAGTCTCAGTATAAAGGCTGGTACACTCTGATCTCTGACGTATTTTTTGTACATTACCCAGCCGATACGCCCCGACTATTTCCCGATTTCGCTCATCCCATAAAATGAGATGTTCATAATAAAAATCAAACTGATCAATATCGTAGGGCTTGCCTGAACCCTCTCCAACCGCACGAAAAGCAATTTCCCGCAAACGCCCCAATTCTTTGAGTAATGCAGTTTGTGAAGAGAACTGGCAGAGATAAATCTGTTTCCCATCACGTGTTTTTCCCAAACAGGGAAAACTACTGATTTCACCAGCAATTACGTCATTGGACTGAGGTTCAATAAGTTTTTGCAAAAATCTGAGCTGAATAACCTTTCCCTTACGGAAAAGCTGAACTCTGGGTAGGGATATTTTCCGGGGTTTTAGCTGAAATCCACTGAGTTTAAGTTGAGCCATATAATCATTACATATCTGTGACGACAACTTTCACTATATTTGGGATATGTAACACTCACATGACAAAAAGATAACAGAATTGTTTCCACAAACCACAGGTACCCGAATAGCTTACCGAAAAACAGCTTGTGACAGTCTCGAGCAACCAGGAGAGAAATGACGATCCTGCGAGTACTGCGCCATTAAAACACATATCAGAAACGTCTTTTGTTATGAATTCTTCAGCCGATTAGCCATCATTGCCTGTGGTTAATGGTGATTCTTCCCTGAATTACGTGACTAGCCCAACATAAATACACGTCGGATTAATATATCCATACAAAAATCAAGAATTATGTATAACCGAGTTATACGATACCGGTAACGACCATCCAGCAGGCACCAAACAACACTAGCGCCCAAAACATAGTTGAAACAATCCATTGATTCATATGAACATAACTGCCGTCGGATGATTTGTGGACCTGTCCGGTAAATAAAATATAAACCGCATGCAGGTAATACCCAGGCTTAAACAAAAATTTCAAGATGACTTCCATTGGATTCTCCTCGCTCAAAGGTTATTTTTTTATTGTTGTTATTATTAAAGTAGTTATAAGCTGCAATGTTTACAGCCTTAGTGCAAGGGAAATATGTGAGAATAATTAAATAATATAAGTCAACGTGTAGTAATAAAATTTAGAATTAAAAATAGCGAAACATACTAAACAATCGTATCGTGCTCTCATTATTTTGGAAAGAATCTCTAAATTAATATCAGCGAGGGAGACAAGATAATGTTCTGTAAGTATTTCACAGAGAACAGATATGAACTGCTCTGCAGGTCAGCGACAGGGACTCCCGCAGATAGCGGACCAAAAGCACGTGTTTAATAAGACATAAAGGTTCCTAAAATTTCACCTCGTCAATCACCCAGTTCTGGTTGCTATATTTCATTGAAAACTCAGCATGATAACCCTTCTTTAAATTTTCGCGCATGTGTAAGGCATCCAGATAATGATCAAACGCCGGCGCCCAGATCCACTCTGGTACGGATGCATATCGATACCGAAAAACACCATTTACCGTCCGTATATCTCCATCTACAGGCCAGGTTATCTGCTCCAGTTTTACAAAGCGTAATTCCGCAACAGCAAAACCAAGATCCCGATCAAATACATCCTTACCTTTAACGGCTAAATTAAATTCATATGCAGGAACGACCTGATATTCCGGCGTTGTAATTTCCAGAGACTTACCCGTGCGGATCAAAAACCCTTCCTGATATAAAACATCCAGCTTTTCCAACAGCTGAAATCTTCGGGTATCAACTGTGACCGGCATAGAAATTGGCAACCAGTAACGAACTTGAGAATTTATCCTTGCCCTCAATCTGTTTTGTGAAATTAGCCACATTTTCTGATGCTGAGCAGTCGTCACAAGTGGCCGGTTGTCCTGGGCCAGGACATGAGTGCAGTAGATAATTGAGATCAGTATCGAAAAAAAAAGTAAATTCCTTGCATGCCAAGCTTTTGCTCGTATTACTCGCATTCTATAACCTACTGATAGTTAAGCCATTTTCAAATGGGGATATAACTAAGCATATATATATGAAAAAAAAATAGTAGTGGCCGCCCCAGTCAATTACTGCAAATGCTATATTAGTAACACTGTTGATCGTAGCAGCAACAGATGGTGACTACTCCCATGTAGGCAAAAGCCACATGACCTTGCCGGACTCTCCCCCGATTCCGGCTTTTTTTTGTCTACAGCATTATGGTCATGGAAACACTCATTGCCCCTACTAAACCAATGTCTTTCCCCCAGCTAATCGGGTTTATTCACCTCCAACACTCCGCAACATCCATTATTGAAGATGAAAAAGCACACTACAAACCATAGAATAGCGCCGATTCTTCGTTAGGACATGCCCGTTTTGCACGCAACCAACCATTTACTCGACCGACACCGCGATCAGATTTCTGCCAACATTTGGTATCTCGCCATCCCCAAAGGCGCAGGTCCATTGCAGGATCTACCATTCAAATTTGCCAGCAGCGACAATGCGGCTGTCATCCATCAGTATCCCGATGGGACCATTCAAGCCGGGATAATCGCACCGGACACTCCAGTCGAACACATCATTCTCTACTATCCCAAATCTAAATCGGAGGCCGATATCCTGACCCGGCTGGCCTTATCAAAACTGGCACCTGGTGGCAGATTGTGGCTGACAGGAGAAAACAAGGGCGGTATTAAAACGGTTCCAAAATATTTCACCGCATTGGGCCTGACTGCCCGTAAAATTGATGCTGCACGCCACTGTTCACTGTTTGAGGTGATCAACGATGCGACCTTACCGGAAACCACACCGGAGATTCCGGTCAGTCATGTACAGACCGACAACGGCCTGACTATCTGCAGCTTTCCAGGTGTATTTGGACATTCCAAACTGGACCAAGGCAGCTTGTTGTTGCTGGAAAGTCTGCCGAGGTTGAGTGGCAAAGTTTTGGATTTCGGCTGTGGCAGTGGTCTGATCAGTGCCACTTTGCTGCAACGTCACCCCAACATCAACATGCATGCCAGTGATATCTCCTATAACGCTCTTCAGGCCACAGCATTGACACTGAAAACCAATGACCTGCCGAATGCGACATTATGGCATTCGGACGGTTTCAACCAGCTAGATCAGCGTTTTAATCACATTGTCTCAAACCCACCCTTCCATGAGGGTACCAAAACCGAGTATTCGGTCACCGAAACGTTTATCAAACAGGCCAAAACACGGCTGGCCAACGGCGGCTCACTTACCATCGTTGCCAATGGCTTTCTGAAGTATGAACCAGTGTTCGAGCAGACTTTTGGTCATTGCAATACACTGGCTCAGGCCAAAGGTTTTAAAATTCTTCAGGCATTTAACAGATAACTGCGATGGATATAAAACACCTGAAAACGCTGCGGGCCATACGGGATACCGGCAGCCTGGTAGAAGCAGCTGAGCGTATTTATCTGACTCAATCTGCCGTATCGCATCAAGTTCGGGAACTTGAAAACAGGCTCAATACAACCATCCTAAACCGCAAATCACGCCCGGTCAGCTTTACCCCTGCCGGTCAAAAGCTGTTGGCACTGGCAGATGAAATCCTACCGCGAATCAGTAATACGCTTGATGAAATACAGCAAATGGTGGGAGGAACTGCTGGTCGTCTGCACATAGCCATTGAGTGTCACAGCTGTTTTC
Organism: Gynuella sp.; assembly: GCF_050297175.1. NCBI lineage: Bacteria > Pseudomonadati > Pseudomonadota > Gammaproteobacteria > Oceanospirillales > Saccharospirillaceae > Gynuella > Gynuella sp. Next base: position 138,561 of record NZ_JBNKSF010000035.1, read on the forward strand.
AATGGTTGATTCCAAGTATCAATCAATATCGTGAAAGCTGGCCTGAGGTTGAACTGGACTTCTCCAGTGGCTTCAACTTTGAACCACTGCCTGCTTTGCAACAGAGTATGCTCGATCTGGTGGTCACCTCTGATCCCATCCCTTTGGAAGGGGTAAGTTACGAACCATTATTCCAGTACGAAAACAAACTGGCGGTTTCCATTCGTCACCCTTTGGCAAGTCAATCCCAGGTCTGGCCCGAACAACTAATGGAAGAGACCCTGATAACCTATCCCGTGGAAAAGGGGCGTTTGGATATCTATCGTGAGTTTTTGCTGCCAGCCGGAGTCAAACCCAAAGCCACGCGAACTGCAGAGCTCACTGTAATGATGATCCAGCTGGTTGCCAGCGGACGCGGCGTCTGCTGTCTGCCCAATTGGGCTCTGGCAGAATATCTAAACAAAGACCTGATTCACGCACTGAATCTGGGAGATGGGGTTTGGACAACTTTATATGCTGCCATCAGAACAGAGCAACTGAGCAGCAGCTACGTACAGGACTTTATCAGCAGTGCCCGGGAAAACTGTATGGAAAATCTGGACGGCATTGTTATCCAGGAAACATGAGTTCCCGGATAACATGGTCATTGGCTAGTACAACAGAGTGAACAGCTTACGTTGATATTCAACGGCCAGGGAGTCGCCTTTTCCAAGCGACTGGATAATCTCGATCATACTGGTTTTGGCAGCACCATCACGAAACCCTTTGTTTTTCAGCAGTATCTGATAAAGGTGTTCCAATGCTTCCCGGATACGACCATCGGAGTGATACTGCAAAGCCAGCTCATATTTCAAATCCTGATTATCCGGATCGCCATCCAGCTTATTCTGTAATTCTTTGATCTCCGGTGTCTCACTGGCCTTCTCAGCCAGATCCAGCAACCCCTTCAGTCGACGGTAGTCATCATCCTGGAACTGGAATGGAATCGCTTCTAGCAATACTGTCGCCTCTTCCAATCGCTTAGCCCGGATGTACACCTCAATCAACAGCCGTTCGATATCTGCTTCATGATCAGACATTTCATAGGCAGATTTCAACAGTGGCAGGGCCTCCAGATAATTCTCTTCCGCCATCAGGTTCTTAGCCAGATTGACATCTTCATCCCAGGCTTTGGGTAAATGACGATCCAGAAACTGGCGGACTTCTGATTCCGGCAAGGCTCCGGAAAACGCATCCACCCCCTGCCCATCTTTAAATAATGCAACGGTTGGCAGATTACGCACCCCAAACTGGGCCGCCAACTGGGGCTCTGCCTCAGTATCCAGTTTTGCCAGTAGAAACTGTCCACCGTATTCAGCCGCGAGGCGTTCCAGCACCGGCATCAATGCCTTACAGGGCGCACACCAGTCGGCCCAGAAATCTACCAGAACCGGACGCGCAAACGATTCTTCCCCTAAAATTTGCTGAATATTTTCACCCGTCAGATGAATCACATGTTCGTTCATATAAATGCCTGAGATTGTCGTTTATCAATAAGCTGACGCTGAATCTGGGGGCAGATCAAGAGATTACAACGCAGCTCGCCAAATTTGTGGCACACAGATACACTACCGGTTGGTATTTTGCTTTTCTGGAACAAATAAGGTTTTTATAGTTAATGCGACTCTCTCGAAAATTCCTATGGTCTGTCAGCACGGTTATCGTGTTGACACTCGCCGCAGGCAGTCTGGCCTGGGCAAAACTCGAAAAAGCTGACACAAACTCCGGTATTACAAAACCTGTCACCGATAACCGGGAGTATCAATGGCTACAACTGGATAATGGGCTAACCATTTTGGTTGTCTCGGATCCCAATGTTGAGTCAGCTGCAGCCGTTATGAACGTCGCAACAGGATCCTGGGCTAATCCCGACGACCGTCCCGGACTGGCACATTTTCTCGAGCACATGTTATTTCTGGGTACAGAAAAGTACCCGGAAGCTGATGAGTTCAGTGAATTCATCAGCGGCAATGGCGGCAGCCAGAACGCCATGACCATGTCAGAAAACACCATATATTTCTTTGATATCAATGCCGACCAGTTCCAACCGGCACTGGATCGTTTCGCCCAGTTTTTTACCGCGCCACTGTTTAATGAAGCGTATGTAGAGCGTGAACGCAATGCGGTTGATGCTGAATTTCACACCGGGCTGCTGGATGACAATCGACGTTACTTCGACGCATTAAGAGAGTCCGTCAATCCCCATCACCCCGCCAGCAAGTTCGCGGTCGGAAGCCTGGACACCTTGAAGCCTGAAGGCCTGCGTCAGGATCTGATCAACTTTTATCAGCAGCATTATTCAGCTGATCTCATGTCGCTGGTCATATACAGTCCTGCTCCAGTCCAACAGAGCGCAAAACTGGCCAGGGAATTGTTTTCATTGGTGCCACAACATCACACCATAGATACCGAACCAAAATTACCGTACTTCACCGATGCCCAGCTGCCACTACAGTTAAATGTCAAAACCATTAAGCAAACACACAAACTGATTTTGTCCTTTCCAGTCCCCGGCCCCAAAACCGATTTGAATACCCGGGCTCCATTTTTCATCAGCTGGCTGTTGAATCGCGATGCCAAGGGCAGTCTCAGTGACGTACTGAAATCCAGGGGATTGATAGAAAACCTCGGTGTCAACTTTGCTGACAACCGTGATGACCCGACTCTGCTCAACGTGAATATCCAGCTGACTCAGTTGGGGCTGAAACAAACCGATGAGGTTATTAGCCTGGTATTTGACGAACTACAACTGATTAAAGATCAGCAGGTAAAACCCTGGTTATACGAGGAAATGCAAAAGCTGCAGGAACTTCGTTTCCGCTTTCAGGAAAGCTACCGGCCAATTTCCTATGCCATGAGTCTGTCTAACAATCTCAAATATTATCCTGAAACACAGGTCCTCAGTGGTCCATACCGTTTTGGCGAATTCAACGAAAATGCCATCCAGCAATGGCTGCAATATCTCAAACCGGAAAACCTGGCACTCAGTCTGATGACTCCGGACATAAAAACCACTCGTAAGTCATCTTATTACAAGACCCCATATTCTCTGACCAAAATAAGCGATGACCGGATTAAGCGTTGGAGTAATCCCAGCATTGATAAAGATCTCGCTAACCCCGAACCAAATGCCTTTATTCCGACTGACCTGAATATTCTGCCTGGTGCCAAATCCACAAGTATACTGTATGACTTTGCACCGGACCTGTATATCGATAAGCCAGGGCAAACACTGTGGTTCCTGCAAAGCAACAAGTTCAACACCCCCAAAGTGGATTTAAGAGCCAGACTGCAAAATACCTGGTTCAGCGCCAATGCCAGCAATCAGATCAAAACACTGTTATATCTGGAGCTGGTTAAGGATTCGCTGTTGGATATCGCCGATGAAGCCTCACTCGCAGGGCTGGGATATAAGTTATGGCAGGAACAACAGGGTGTCTCGATTCGGGTCTATGGCTACAACGACAAGTTACCTTTATTTGTGGATAACATCATCAACGAACTGGTTACGCTGAAAATCAGGCCAGACCGTTTTGAAGCACTCAAAGCCGAACTACTCAGAAAATTTGATAATCAGAAAAAAGAACGTCTGCTCAATCAGTTGTACCTGCAGGTATATGATCTGATGGACCCCAACTTTCTGACCAGTGAAGAGATTATTCCGGAACTCAAGAAACTGACACCGAAAGATCTGGAAGTGGTACGTGAACAATTCAGCGGCAAAACCAAACTGCTGGATCTGATTCATGGCAACATGACAGAAAACCAGGCGATAAGTCTCAGCAATCGTATCGCCGCCAACTTCCAGACAGTGGCCGCCGAAACCAATGCCGACGAAGTTATCAAACTCAATAGCGAGACTTCTTATCTGGATGTGGACTCTGATGATTCGGACTCTGCCATCATGATTTACTATCAGGGCGAAGACAGCGATTATCGTGATCTGGCCATGTTCATGTTGCTCAACCAGCTGTTACAAAATCAGTTTTTCACTCAATTGAGAACGGAAAAACAACTGGGTTATGCGGTATATACCCGTAACTTGAATTTTGAGAAAGTGCCAGGCCTTGCGTTTGTCATTCAGTCTCCGGAAACGGATCCCGGCCTGTTGCAACTGCATATTGAAAAGTTCCTGAATGAAGCGCCACAATGGCTTCAAAAACTCTCTGAAGATGAGTTCAACAAGAATAAACAAGGGTTAATCAGCAACCTGACTGAGCCGGACAAAAACCTGCTTGAAGCCGGCACCCGCTATTGGCACAACCTGCATTACGACAATTATAACTTCAATGAACAACGTCGTATCGCTCGGGAAATGAATGCCATTACGCTGGATGGCGTGTTGAAATTTATGGAAATCAGTATCCTGAATGACAATGCCAAGCGACTGGTTGTGTACCACATCGGCAAAGGACATGAAGAGGACTACAGACAGCACCGGGTCATTCATGCCGGAGAAAAAATCATTAGTTCAACGGAAGGTTTCCAGAAAGGCAAGGGAACTTTCAGTTTTGCCGATGGCAAACTGTAAACAATCAATATCAGATTAAAATGGATTCAGCAGTCCTTAAACGACCGGCTTGAATCCATTTTCAAAGCATTATTCCTGGTACACATGATTATCAGGCATCATATTCGACATAGTGCGGACGATCAGTCCGCTCTGCCTGCCACTCGATTCAATTGACTCAGTAAACATCTTCCGACCGCTGATCAGAAGTTTCGGACAACAATGGCAGCAACACCAGAAACTCAAACTGCCCGCCATCCCGAATCTCATGTGTGATCTGTCCACCCATTGACTTGACCAGTGCCTGAACAATCACAGGTGACAGACCTGGGCTGATATCCCTACCATCAGAGTCCTGGAGCTGCAAATACTGCATGAATAATTGCTGAAGCTGAGAAGCATCCAGCTCTCGACTGTTCATCACCAGTTGTATCCGCACCACTTCACTCATTTCGGCATCATGATAGGAAATCAAGTGAATATTGATTTGCGTGCCGGCACTGATCCGTATTGCCGTTTCCAATAAACGGTGTGTAAAGTTTTCAAGCTGATCACGGTGAGCATAAACATTGATTTGCTCTTCTTCATTTTCAACCACGACCGTTACCCCAAACGTTTGAGACAATGGTTCAAGGCGGACAATTTCTTTCTCTAGCAGATGCTCAAAGCGAACAGACTCCTTAGGACCTTTAAGCTCATTGAGATGAAACAATCCCAGCACCCCAAGATCTTTCGCGTACTTACTGAGAAGCTCAGTCCGGTTCACAAATTCATCACTGACCACTCCGGCCAACTGTGCAACCTCCTGCTGCTGCTCATCCATAGCGGCCTCAAGAATTTCGGCCATACGCACCAGCAGACGATCTTTATTCTCCACCTCTTTCATCATCATACGGCGCTGGGCAATCGCTGTGGACGCGTCATATTCGAGCTTTTCGGCAGTCAGGTGATTTTCTTCCAGAATCCGTTTCAGACGAGTCTGTTCTTTACGCAGCTGATCCCCTAACGTCCGGCTGCCAGCCGCTGCCATCAGTCCAGACAACAGGACCAATACCAGAATGGCCAAAGTGATTGCCACCAGAACACTATTCTGACGAGTCAACAACGTGGTGTAAAAGACGATCAGCCCCAGCAACAATACACCCGAAAACGCAAAACACAGTCTCACCCAATGCTGTCTGGACATGGCATTCCTTATTTATTATCAAACAAAATTAATTTGGTAGCGTGCTTAAGAGTAGCCCAGTAAACAGACTCAGGATAGCAGAGAATGTGAAATTAAAAGGGTTTCCAGAACAGAAACAACCTCTGTAGAAAGCAGAAAACCCGATGATCAGATCACCGGGTTAGTCATCACTGACAATCAGATACTTTTGGCCTGAATTCGAGCAGACCACTCCTGAGGTCCGGTTTTATGTACGGATGTTCCCTGGGAATCCACCGCCACCGTTACCGGCATATCTTTCACCTCAAACTCATAAATCGCTTCCATGCCGAGATCTTCAAACGCAACCACTTTGGCTTTCTTAATGGCTTTGGAAACCAGATATGCGGCTCCACCTACAGCCATGAGATAGACTGATTTGTGCTTCTTAATGGCATCAATGGCAATGTCACCACGCTCAGCTTTACCAATCATCCCGATCAGACCGGTTTTCGCCAACACGGTTTCCGTAAACTTGTCCATCCTGGTTGCCGTTGTCGGACCAGCCGGCCCCACCACTTCATCAGCGACCGGATCAACCGGTCCGACGTAGTAGATCAGCTTGTTGGTGAAATCCACCGGTAATTCTTCGCCCTTGGAAATCATATCCACCAGACGTTTATGTGCCGCATCACGTCCCGTCAGGATAGTGCCATTCAGCAGCAGCGTCTGTCCGGGTTTGAATTCAGCCACTTTTTCAGGCGTCAGCTCATCGACATTCACAGTCAATGCCGTTGGACCCGCATCCCAGGTGATGTTGGGCCAATCATCCAGATTCGGAGGCGTCAACTCTGCCACACCGGAACCATCCAATGTGAAGTGCACATGCCGTGTCGCTGCGCAGTTTGGAATAATAGCCACCGGTTTATTGGCCGCATGGGTCGGACAATCCATGACTTTAACGTCCAGCACAGTTGTCAATCCACCCAACCCCTGAGCTCCAACTCCCAGTTGATTCACTTTTTCATACAGCTCAATGCGCAACTCTTCAGCACGAGTACTCGGACCTCTGGCAATCAGCTCCTGGATATCAATCGGCTCCAGCAACGCCTCTTTGGCCATCAGCATGGCTTTCTCTGCTGTCCCACCAATACCGATACCGAGCATACCTGGTGGACACCAGCCGGCACCCATCTGCGGGATCATTTTCAATACCCAATCCACAACCGAGTCAGATGGATTCAGCATGGCAAATTTGGATTTGGCTTCACTGCCACCACCTTTGGCGGCCACATGAACCTCCAGCTTATCGCCAGGAACAATTTCGGTATGGATCACCGCGGGTGTATTGTCTCTGGTGTTTTTACGGGCTCCGTCAGGATCAGCCAGGACAGATGCACGCAATACATTATCTGGTAGCAAATATGCCCTGCGGACACCTTCATTCACCATATCTGCCAGACTCATATCCCCTTCAAAACGAACATTCATACCGACTTTCAGGAATACCGTTACAATTCCGGTATCCTGACAGATCGGCCGATGCCCTTCTGCACACATACGTGAGTTGATCAGAATCTGTGCCATAGCATCCTTGGCCGCTTGAGATTCCTCTCGCTCATAGGCCTGATGAACAGCCTGAATAAAATCTTTTGGGTGATAGTAGGAAATAAATTGCAAAGCATCGCAGACGCTTTGCATCAAATCATCCTGCTGAATAGTGGTCATGGATAACTCCTGTCTGGAAGTGCCAATATTGGACATTGCCGGTTGCCTGGGCCTGATAAATCGGGGGAGGACCAGTTTCAGTCGAGGTGTCCCGGAAAACCATGCAACGGTAGCAAATTCGAGGCTAGTATAAACCGCCATACATCAATAGCACAGGCAACTACATTAAAGATTGTCATCAAAGAATGTGCAGACATGGAGAGTTTTGCCTCCACCATTAACAACACATCAATAATCAAAAAAGCTACTGGTTCCACCGATCTGGCTCATTTAATTTTATCAGCTGAACGCGCATGCTATAACAACATCATGCTCCGGGGGCGTTCATTCCCCCGAATCCACAATAATAAACGGGAGCCATTAGCGATGAACCACATTCATATTACCCGACAGGACACTCTGCTTGAGATTGAACTGAACCGTCCGGAGAAGCGTAATGCGCTGACGACTGCCATGTATCAGCAGTTGACCGATACCCTGATTGAAGCCAGAAAGGACGACGGAATCCACGTGGTACTGCTTAATGGCCAGCCATTCTGCTTTACCGCAGGGAATGACCTAACCGATTTCCTGGAGCAATCTGACCTGAACACCAATGCCCCAGTGTTTCAGTTCCTGAGAACGGTGGCGGAATTTCCCAAACCGTTTATCTGCGCAGTTAATGGCCCTGCAGTCGGCATTGGCACGACCATCTGTCTGCATGCAGATCTGGTTTATTGCGGTGAAAGCGCCGAGTTTCAGCTACCGTTTGTCAAACTGGGCCTGGTGCCGGAGTTCGCTTCCACCTATCTGCTACCGGCAATGCTAGGGCATGCAAAAGCGTTTGAGTTACTGGTTTTGGGAGAAATATTTGACGCAGAAACCGCCAAACAACTCGGCATTGCCAATGCAGTATTCGGCGACGAACACTATCTGACAGCCGCTAAACAAAAAGCCATGAAGCTGGCCAAACTGCCGGTCGAAGCCGTCAAGCAGAGCAAAGCACTGCTGAAGCACCACTCTATCCATACGGCACTTGAAACCATCGAACGTGAAGGGGAAGTATTCGGCCGGCGGCTACAAAGCGAAGAAGTCCGCCAGATACTCGCCGGCTTTTTTACTCAGAAATCATAATCAGGACCCTACGGAAGTTCTGAAAAACAGGAATATTTTTGATGCAGGCTAGGGCCTGCGCAAAAATAGGCCATTTTTCAGAGGTTCCCTAGCAGTGCCTGTCGCTGTAACAGCAGGTGCTGCTCAATCTCACTCCACAGAACTTCATCTTCCGGACTTTCGAGGCGATATTGCTGCAACTGATCCAAAGCCTGTTCACCCGTACGCGGACAACCACTGGTCTGCTGAGTAAACACTTCCCGACACCGTTCAAGCCAGCGCTGTTTTTCTTCTCCCTGCAACGTATTGGGATAGTTTCTGGCCCGCAGGCGAAACGCCAGCGTATTCAACCGGGCATCGCTGAAATGTCCGCTAAACTCCGCCATCTGCTCTGGAGCAAGGCTGCGAAACGTAGACATCAGACTTTTGTCGGCATCGTTAATAAACCCGGCATATAAAGCCTCATCCGGATCGACTTCGGGCAGTGGTTCACGGCTGTAAATCTCAGCGATTTTCTGATCCATATGCGGTATCTGCTGTAACTTGGCCGCATGCTGGCGCAAACGATCAAGATCAAAACCAAAGCGCTGAGCGACATCCTGATCCAGCATTTTTACCGGAACCACCATCGGACTCTTATTGGTATGAATACTCTTCAGACCAATACGCTCAACCCCTTCCGGCAAATCTGCCGTAGCAGTAAACAAACGTTGGCTGATTTCTTCAGCGCTTAACTGCAGCAACAGTTCCGGATCCTGATCCAGGTTAAAACAGATGATTTCATTACGATTGAGCGGATGAACACCAATGGGTGCAACCACCGCCATACACCCCTGCTCCACCGGAAACATTCCAGAGATATGCAGCACCGGCTTGCGGTGAATAAAATCAAACTGTTCCTGTACTGTTTGTTTCTGCCTTAACGAAAAAGCAAAATCGAACAATCTGGGCTGTACCGACCGGATCAGACGGGCAAATGCAATCGTTGCCTTCACATCGCTTACAGCATCATGCGCCGACTCGTGCTGAATACCATTAGCCTGGGTCAACAACTCCAGGCGAAAGCTGGTTTTGCCATCCAGTCCCGTAGGCCACTGAATACCCTGAGGGCGCAACGCATAAGTCAGGCGCGCAACATCCAGTAAATCCCAGCGTGAATTGCCATGCTTCCATTCGCGTTCATAGGGATCGAGTAAATTCCGGTAAAACAAAAATCGGGTCAGCTCATCATCGAAACGAATACTGTTATAACCCAGCGTACAGGTTTGCGGCTGACTCATCTGCGCTTGAATCACATTGGCAAACTCCAGTTCACTCATCCCCTGCGCCAGTGCGGTTTTGGGCGAGATATGCGTAATCTGACAGGCCCCGGGATCAATCACCGTATCCAGAGCAGGCTTGCATAATATGTCAATCGGCTCACCTATCTGATTCAACTCCATATCGGTACGCACAGCCGCAAACTGAGCGGCCCGGTCCCGCCTGGGATCGCTTCCCCAGGTCTCATAGTCATACCAAAGCAAAGTTGCGCTCAATCGGGTACTCCTTTCTTCAAACAGTCGTTGTACACTATGCCACAGATTAACGGCTGGCATCCAAATCTGTGCTTAGCGGACTATTGCAAAATAAGCGCACTATCGCCAGGATCTCCTTCGACAAACCATAACAAGAATCACAAATAACATGGAAACAGCCATAAACCGGATTCACAAACAAATCATCAACCCAAACTAACCAACTCCAGAAATACCTTTATTTCTTGGGACACACGGAGCATAACAGCATGGTAATCAGCAAGTTTTTTAAGAAACAAAAAAAACAGACCCAGCCTGAAATAAAACCTTCTCAGCCAGCCCCATCCTCGACGGATACTCTCATTGCAAAGATAAAGACAGTCACCGATCCGTCAGAACTGTTAACCACAGCCCAGCAGTCTGACGAAGCTTTGCAGAAAGCCGCCAAGAACCGTTTCGCGGCGTTGATTGACGAAGGACAGCTGACTCCGGAACAACTGTCTGCGCTAACCGTAGACACTGGCCTGATCCTCAGTATCCTTGCCTTTTCCAAACAAAAGAACCTATTGGAGCAACAGCTGGCCAGCCTCAGCCAGCAGCAATTGTGTGAACAGGCCATAAAAGGCGGTACTGCAGAGCTTCGTAAAACCGCCGCCGGACTATTGACTGAAGCAGATATTCTGGAACAACTGATCAAAGCCACCAAAGGCAAAGATAAAACCGTTTACCGGATTGCCAAAGACAAGCTCAACGAAATTCAGGAGCATCAGGCCGCCGAAACCGCTCGCCGGGCGGCACTCCAACAGCTGCTCGACACTGCCGAAAAACTCGCAAATACGCCGTTTGATCCACTGCTCAATGGCAAAATCAAAAACCTGCAACTCCAATGGCAGGAACTCGACATCGAGCCCACTGAAGCCCAACAACAACAGTTTGACGACGCTTTAACCAGCGCTCAGAAAACCTATGACGAGCACATGGAACAGCAGGCTGCCGAGGAAGAACTTGCCAAAACACCGGTTGAGCCGGAACCCGTGGAAGAAGCTCCAACACCGGTTGTTGAACCCGGCCGCTTCATCGAAATCCGTAAAACATTGCACCAGGTGTTAACTGATCAGATTCTCGCCATGATTGAAAGCGAGGAAATTACCGAGGCAATGCTAAATCATGCAGATGAAGTATTAACCGAAAGTCAAAATGAATGGCGCACGACCGAAGAAGAACAAAAAGCCAGTAAAGAAGAATTCCGTGCTTTCAGCCATCTCTGTACCGAATACGAACAGCTGCTGCTGGCATTCCGCAGTCTGGACAGTTTTGCCGACCTGGTGGACCAATGCGAGCAGGATCCAGAATCTTCAGCCGTGGAAGTACTGGATCAAATACTCCATCACCTCGATTTTCTGGCATCAGATAATCAACCGGTCGTGGTACAGCACGCGCAAACCGTTCTTAAAGGTATCGAAGCAAGACAAGAACAATACAAGAAAGAACAGCACCAACAGATCGGTCATATTCGTGGTCTCATTCGCAAAGGTCACTGGGCCATTAATCAGGGACATCTGCGCCAAGCCGCCGGTATCACTCATGCCATCGAAGAAAAAGCAGGTCATCTGGATCGCATTCCTCAGTCTTTGAAACAACAGATCACCCAGCTGAGCGAAGATCTGGAAAAACTGCTGGACTGGCAGGATTTCGCAGTATTGCCGAAGAAAAAAAATCTGTTGGATAAAATGCAGGCTCTGGTGGGGTCAGATCAACACCCGGAAGCCATCGCCAATCTGATCAAACGCTTCCAGGATGAATGGAAACTACTTAGTAAAGGCAGTCAGGGGCATCATCAGGAGTTATGGGAAAAGTTCCATGCCGCTGCCCAGGAAGCTTATCAACCCTGCAAAAAATGGTTCGAAGAACAGGCTGAAATGCGGCGCCGGAACCTGGCATCAAGACAAAAACTGGTCTCGGAACTTAACACCTTTTTTCAGGCCATACCGGAACAACCCGACTTCAGTGCCATCGAAAAAGCCATTAATGTCGCCAAACAACAATGGCGTACTTACTCGCCCGTAGAGCGGCAGGCCAACAAGCCAGTACAACAGGCGTTCGATAAGGTCATGAGCGATATACAGGGAACATTGAATCAACAATACCAGGCAGTGAAAGAGCAGAAAAAAGACATTGTTGAAAAAGCCCGTGAATTGCTGGAGCTGGACAACTTTAAAGCGGCAACCAATAAAGCCAAAGAGCTGCAAAAAGAATGGCAGGAAGCCGGTAAGACCTGGCGTAAAGAAGAACAGAAGTTGTGGAAAGAATTCCGTGCAGTCTGCGACGAGCTGTTCGGCCGCCGTGACGAACACAACCGCCAGATGCAGGCAGAGTTCGACAAAGCCGGCGAACAGGCACAGGCGTTGATACAACAGGCAGAACAGTTACTGAGCAACGACCAACTCTCGGTTCAGGAATTGAAACAGCAAATCAATCACCTTTCCCACGAGTTTACGGCACTGGGTCGCCTGCCGCGCCAGAATCAGTCATCACTGCAGAAAAGCTGGGAGACTGCTGAACAAGCAGTGCAACACCTGATTAGCAGCAAAGACAAAAGCGTGCGTGTGGATGAGTGGTCACTGTTCGATCAGCTTATACAGAGCGATGAAGCAATCGACCAAGTAAGCGCACACACCTGGCGTCATGTCCCCGACTCAGTGGTAAAAGCGGTTTCCAACCGCCAGGCTGCCGATGCCAAAACCACGCAATCATTGTTGATACTGATGGAAATCATGGCTGGACTAGACTCTCCTGAGAGTGATGCCAGTCTAAGAATGCAAATACAGGTGGAACGTCTGCAGCAGGGTATGACGCAAAATCACCACAACCAGGAAGACTTTTCTAAATTGTTGACTCAATGGTATGCCATGCACCCCATTGATCCGGCTTTTCAGGAGAGATTTTTGGCTGCTCGTAACACTTACTTAAAAATCGAATAAAAAATTCTTTTTTTTCAATAGGTTAGTGTTGACAAGATCCAACCCGATCCGTATAGTTCGCAGCCGTTGCCAAGACAGCAACAACGATGATGCGGGGTGGAGCAGCCTGGTAGCTCGTCGGGCTCATAACCCGAAGGTCGTCAGTTCAAATCTGGCCCCCGCTACCACATTTTAAAAAGTCGCTTTTTATAGCGGCTTTTTTTATGCCTGATGAAAACAGAAACGTTGAGCTTAATTCATACAGAACAGTCGGGCTCAACTCTTCATCCGGCGCAGCCGCTGAAGGTCGTCAGTTCAAAGCTGGCCGCGAAACGCTACCACATTTTAAAAAGTCGCTTTTTACAGCGGCTTTTTTTATACCTGACTAAAACGGAAACGTTGGGCTTACTTCATACAGAACAGTCGGGCTCAACTCTTCATCCGGCGCAGCCGCTGAAGGTTGTCAGTTCAAATCTGGCCGCGAAACGTCGCACCGCCGCTACCACATTTTAAAAAGTCGCTTTTTATAGCGGCTTTTTTTATGCCTGATGAAAATAGAAAACGTTGGGCTTAATTCACACAGAACAGCCGGGCTCAACTCTTCATCCGGCGCAGCCGCTGAAGGTCGTCAGTTCAAAGCTGGCCGCGAAACGCTACCACATTTTAAAAAGTCGCTTTTTATAGCGGCTTTTTTTATGCCTGATGAAAACAGAAGCGCTGGGCTTAATTCACACAGAACAGTCGGGCTCAACTCTTTATCCGGCGCAGCCGCTGAAGGGCTGCGGCTCAAATCTGGCTGATCAAATCAATCCTTAGCAGGATTCGATATCATGCAAAGAATTATTCAAAACCTTCATTTAAAAAAATGATCAATAACATTTGGCCAGACCAAATGCACAAGCACCAATTTTTAATGAACCCCATAAGTGCAGATCAATGAGGTTAATGCTTTTCAAAAAAACAGCAAATATGCACCATCTATAGATATTTTTTATATCACCTTATTGAACTCAAAAAAAACATAAATGACTCGTTCATGACCCTAATAAATTATGGATAACCAGAACCGGTTGAAAAGTTCGAATATGCGTCAAAAAGGCTAATTGGAATCAAGGTGATATATTTTTTTGTTTTCAGTAATCAACAATACAATATATGAACAAATTCAAATTGTTTGATCAAATTACATTTTTATGATCAAGACTCATGTTTTCTGTTTAGATTGTCAGCCATCAATCCGTTTTATAAAAACCTCTAAGGGGCCTCTGGAAAATAGGAATAGTTTTGATGCAGGCAGGGAGGCACCACGCGCAACACCGCAATTTACCGGCGTAAATGAGAATGTGAGACTGGGGCTGACAATGTCCTGCGCGAAAATAGGCCATTTTTCAGAAGCTCCCTAAAACACTTATTACAGAGGAGCTTAGAGAAATGAGGTATTCCTTAAAAAAGAGCCTGGAAAGTTTAGCTCATGGAAAATTACGTCAAAATAAGGTTTACAGCTGTTTCCATTGTGTCATTGTTTTTTCACCCTGAACGGTCACGACAATACTGCCTTGGCCAAATCGTCAAACAGATCTGGTCCACTGGGCGTCCAGCCCAATTGCTGCCTGGTTTGCAACGCGGATGCATTTAGATCTGCCTGAACTAAATGCGCGAGCCATTGGAAATGTGCCTCAGCCTGTTGTGGCGAGATAGCCGTAACCGGAAGTGACAAACGATCTCCCACTGCTTGGGCGACGCGGTAAAGGGAAATATTTTCTTCCGCAGCAGCAATGTATTTTTCCCCCTGCACACCGCGTTCCAGCACCAGTCGATACAGCGTCGCCGCATCACTCAGATGCACTCCCGCCCAAAGGTTATCACTAGGGTCTACATAGGCAGACATAGAAGTTTGTTTCGCAATATCAAACAGATAACTAATCAGCCCAAAGCGGTGGCGATTATGCACCTGGGTTAATCCCACAACCATTGCTTTAACTCCCTGCTCGGCACAGAGCCATGCACTTTCATCCGAAAGTGCTCTTGGGAATGTGGTTGTACTTTCCAGAGCATGCTCCACTGGTGTATTTCTTTCCCGTCCGGTGAAAAACGCACCCGAAGTCACCAACAAAGGACGATCAGAGCCTTTTAATAACTGCCCCAACGTCTGAATCAGTTGATAGTCATCCTGGCAATTTTCCAAAAACGTCGAAAAATCATGATTAAAAGCTGTGTGAATAACTGCATCCGCCCTGGAAACAGCAGATTCCCATGACGCAGTTTCATGGATATCTCCAAAACAGGCTTCAACCCCCAGCGCTCTGAGCTGTTGAACACCTGCTTCTGAGCGGGTTAATCCGATCACCTTATAACCATGATGCACCAACTCCTGCGCCACAGCCTGACCTATAAAACCACTCGCTCCCGTCATAAAAACCGTCTTCATTTTTTATCCTCGATTACACATTCAGTAACGGATTGTAGAAGGAACAAGAGTTCATTAAAGTAGTGTCTTTATCATGGTATAGCCACTAACAGGATCAAATGAGTTCCACAAAAGATAGTCACTTCAGCCGGTTTTTAATGGAAAAACGTCAGCAGATTGATCCTAAATCACTTGGTTATTCGGTGGTCAGGCGTCGTACACCTGGACTAAGACGGGAAGAAGTGGCGCAAAGGGCTAACATCAGCGTAACCTGGTACACCTGGCTTGAACAGGGACGGGGAGGAATTCCTTCAGCTGCGGTGCTTGATCGTATTGCCCGGGCATTAATGCTGACCGCTTCAGAAACAGAGTATTTGTTTCTTACAACATTGGGGCGTTTACCAGAAACAGACTACACCCACACCTCCACCATAGAGCCTCAATTGCAGCTGATTCTCGATGCCTTGAATCCCAATCCAGCCATTATTCGCAACCTGACCTGGGATGTACTGGCATGGAATAAGGCCGCCACCATCATCTTGACCGATTACCAACAAGTGCCAGTGGATCAACGCAACATCCTGCGCCTGTTTTTCCTGCACAAACCAGCGCGACGGAATAATCCAGGCTGGCAAAACACCGCCAGACTCATCGTCAGCGCATTTCGCGCCGACATTGCAAGGTTGGGAGAGAATGATCGTACTCGTTTGCTGATTAACGAGTTATGTCAGCGTAGTACAGACTTTTCAGAATTCTGGCACTCCCACGAAGTGGGCAATATCAATGACGGCATAAAACAGATGAATAACCCACTCGCCGGGGAGATTTCGTTTAACTACTCTTCATTTGCCGTATCTGCCAGTCCGGAGCTGAGTCTGATTGTCTATACACCACACACTCCCTCGGACAATGAAAAAATCCTCGATTTAATTAAATAATCAGAACAACACAGCAACACATCTCCACCAATAACTGCTCCCTGTTACAGTGAAAGTCCCCAAGCTGCATAGCACTTCATAATGCTTCCAGGTGTTATAACCAACCGCGGGATGACTGAAAAAATTCTGCCCATCACAACAGTTTCTTTAATGTCCGCTCTGCTGTTTTAGCGGACTCTGCCCAAGCGGTCCATCAGTGGTTGGCGGTAGGGGAATCAAATCCAATACCTCTGGTGGCAGATTGCCCATTTCCACCTCCTGTTCGGTACCTGCACTGTGAATGCGTGCATCCCCCTCGGCGACGGTCGCCTGAATGCGGGGGGCCAGTTCAAAGTAATTTCGCTCATACTTTGGACAGCCAGCAAGAGAGTTAACACAAACTGCAAGCCACCATGCCTGCATAGTCCCTTCACCACTGATACCCGTCACCAGGTTATGTAGGTATCCCTTTCTGGGATATCGCTCGAACCATTCCTTAATCTGTGCCCGTTTTTCTTCGGAGATATCGAGAGTCGCCTCATAAAACGTTTGCGTACGATAGGAAAACCAGCGGGCTCGTATGGTTTGTGGTAACGGGACATGGCCCGCTCCTGCAGCCTTACCACCCGGGAGGCGCTTAGATGTATCGGATACACCACCCGATAGCGCACCAACGGGAACCCCCCAGGACTCGTTAAACACCAGTTCTTCCACCCAGATGGGCCAGCCTTTTCCGCCATAGCCACCAGTATCAAAACTATAATTATAAGTATCATCTGCCCTACAAGCGCTGAGCATCAGTGACAATGAGATCAGCCAACATAAGTTTTTAATTATGTTCATGATGCTTCCTTGATGTTACGGCCAGCCTGAAAAATGTAAGGCCACTCTATGAATTCCATATCAGAAACTTGCAGGCTGATCATTTTTTAATGGTTACGCATGCTCAACCTGTGCAACGAGTTTCAAGAATCAGGAGGAATCAGATCCAATACCTCTGGCGGCAGATTACCCATTTCCACCTCCTGTTCGGTACCTGCACTGTGGATGCGTGCATCCCCCTCGGCGACGGTCGCCTGAATGCGGGGGGCCAGTTCAAAATAGTGAGATTCATATTCCTCAGGGCACCCAAAGTTTACGCAGCCTACAAACCACCACGCCTGCATGGTGCCTTCACCACTGATACCGGTCACCAGATTATGGACGAATTTCTTTCTGGGATACCGGTCAAACCATTCTTTGATCTGCGTACGTTTTTCTTCCGATATCTCCAGAGTCGCCTCATAAAATGTTTGTGTCCGATAGGAGAACCAACGGGCCCGTATGGTTTGCGGTAACGGAACATAGCCCATTACAGCGGACGCTCCACCAGGAAGACGTGCAGAAGTATCTGGCTTGCCACCAGACAGTGCCCCCACAGGAGCCCCCCAGGACTCGTTAAACACAAGTTTTTCAACCCAGATGGGCCAGCCTCTACCACCGTAACCCCCAGTATCAAAACCATAATTATAAGTATCATCTGCCCGACAGGCACTGAGTAGCAGTGACAGTAAGATCAACCAACAGAAATCTTTAAGCATTTTCATGGCGTTTCCTTGGGGTTATGGCCAGCCTTGGCCGATTGGAGAAAACCTGCCGGCTTTTAAACAGAATACCCGGTGTATTAACAATACTGAGACCACGCTCAGAGGTATGAATATAATCTTCGAGATAGATTTTGGCGTTATCGAGTTCAGCACCGTTGTTTTGCCAGTTCTGATAGCACCAGGCCAGATCCTCCGGGATCATATAGGCGGTTTCGTTGGGCTTGATTTCCCGTAGTGGTAAACCAGCCGTTTTGGCTATATCGTACATTTGTCGTAACGGATAGATGGATAACTCCTTATGGATGGGAATCAGCTCATATACCTGAGTCCCCTGCATCATTACAGTATGGCCTCGTCGTTCAATATCCCGCTGTAACTGCCGCACTCTGAATTCCTCCCAGCCGGCATCGTACACCTTTTTAACCCGATAAAAGTCCCGCCAGTCATCAAAACTGGTGGCGGCACCGGGCGTTGGATTTTCATACCCGCCGCCCACATCGGCATGGACACCGGGAACAATGGTCTCAGTAAAGTTTGCCGGCAAGCGACCCTTGGCGTCGCTAATTCGGGTGGATGGAAAGTTATGACGAACCTCATGGGCAGCCACCAGATGCACCACCTGTTCAGCGCTGGACTCATTCAGATTCAAATTGAATTCACCCTGTTTATCGTTACCAGGCCAATAGAAACTGCCCACGGTATCCCAGAGTCCGACAAAAGCAACTCTGCCACTGAGCTGCTGCGGAAATGCTTTCACTGCAGTTAGGACACCATAAGGCCGATATTCAGCTGTCCATTGGTTGATCATATTTATAAAGTGCCGAGCCAAGGCTGCACCGCGACTAAAACCAAACACATCAAACACAAGCTCATCATATTGGTCTTTTTTGATTCTTATCTGGATCTGCTGCAATGCTTCAGCAATACGCGCCTGACCACCCTCCTTACCAACACCAAATCCCAGCCCGATCATATCCTCCTTGACCTTATAACCGTTTAAGATTTGTACTCCTGTAATGGTACCAACCCCCGAAATATATATTTTTCGCGTAGTAACAATTTCATAGGCCCGATCAATGGTCTGTTCCAGATACAAATCCTGCATCTTCGCCACATTGGAAATATCCCGATCCGGTAGTTGGGCATCGTTGTAGCGGTTCTGATTGGTGCCATCAAAAAACACTCCCAATCTTAAAATACGTTTGGGTCTGGAACGGTTGACCGGTGCTGTGTAACACCACAGTGATCCCAATTGAGGAACTTTGAGGATTTTCTGCAGCGAGTAATTATGCTGTTCTGTCTGGGTGAACACTTTATCTTGTTGGCGCAGCTGTTCGGCGAGTCGATAGAGCTGTTTGCCGATGTTGCCAAGGGAATCAAAATATGGCGATTGATTCCCAGGGCGGCTTTCCGGTCTTGGCCGGCCACGATGACTGATGAGCGCCACCAATGCCACCTCTTTGGCCCAGGCTTCCGGATCCTCGGCACTGAACTCCCCGGCCATTGTTTTGAGTGGCTGAAGTTCACACTCGTGATCCAGCAGATAGATCAGATCCACCAGGCACAGACCAACGCTCGGCACATCCGGGGCAAGTACCCCGAAACTCTGCCCCAATTGGCTGGACAATGTTTTGCTGTCTGCTTTCCATTGCTGGCTTAAACGACGGGCAAAGATATCCGGGCGCTGGTATCCGCAATCCCAGATCTCCTGAGCAGTTGAAAACAGCGATACCAACGGAGCACCCTGATCGTTAAACAAGGCAGCATCCATCTGTTTGGGATCACCCGGAAGCAGTACTTCGGTATGGAGTAAATGCAGAGGTTGAATCGTTGCAGGCCAGCTTTCGAGAGGAGTTGCATGACGGCGTTGTTCGCTCAGCTCATCACAGGCCTGTTGCAAAGCCTCGCGAGTTTGCTGCCATTGTTCGGCAGTGACCGGTGTGCCGATGTCATAACAGATCTGCTCCGGGCCGGATAGCGATAACTGGCCAGTGGAGCCATTCAGCTTGCCTTGAAATGTCTGTGTATCGGTAGTGATCCGATAATCTGTCAATACACCGGTCTTTTGATCCGGATAGCTGTATTGCAACCAGGCAAAGTAATCAGGATTATCAAACACCTCGACTCCGGGTATACCTTCAGGCAGGGTGTCGGTGATGCTGTCGGTCCAGATCGGAACCGGTTTGTCGAGATTGATTCTGGGTTGGGCCGGCCTTGGTGCACCACGAACTTCTCGTGGTCCTAATTCATAAACAGTGCCTCGCCTCAAAGGCTCATGCTGTCGAAGCAGTGACAGTTGCCCACTGCTCTCCAGTACAAACAGATGTCGCGTGGTCTGTTCCGGGATAAATGCCTTAGCGTCGTCGGGGTATTGATTAAGTGGCGACCCAACATAAGGGGTTCAGGGAATAACCCTGGCGTTGAATAAAGTCTTTAATGGTCTGCGGCAGGGTGCTGATGTCCTGAGATATGAGATAACGGTCCTTGTTCTGTGGTGACTCCCAAGTAGACTCTCTGCCTACTCTGCAACTGTAAAAATATGAAAAGGCTTATCTCAATAAACCCACTATCCGTCAAATATAGAAGAAGTGTTTTATGATGAAATTCACACGTTCTTTTGTACCTGTTTCGCTGCCCCACCCCCACTTCCTTAACATCGCAATAGCGGATTTACGTCAGAAAGTACGTCTTAAAAAAATCCATATACTCCTGAACGGCCAGGTAAAACGCTCACTCCACAGAATGCGCTGATGACTGTGCGGTCATTCCTATACCGCTCAAGGAGATGAATTTCCATTTATCGGGTTATTGTTATCCGGCTTTTTATATGTCAAAAACCTTTGTGATCGCGTCTGGTGTCTGGTCAGTTCCTATCATGAATGCCACCATTGTTATTCTTCGTAGTCTCCAATAATAAGAGGATAACCTCATGCATGTGAAAGCGACTCTGCATCGCGATTTTACCATCGCCAATATCGATGACCGACTCTACTCCGCCTTTATCGAACACATGGGTCGAGCCATCTACACCGGCATTTACGAACCCGGCCACCCATCAGCCGACGCCAGAGGCTTTCGCCAGGATGTACTCGAACTGGTACGAGATCTAAAGATTCCTGCCATTCGTTATCCAGGTGGTAATTTTGTCTCCGCTTATGATTGGAAAGACGGTATTGGCCCTAAAGAAGACCGTCCTGTTCGGTTGGATCTGGCCTGGCGCTCAAAAGAGACCAATCAGGTCGGCATCAACGAGTTCGCCTGGTGGTCTGAGCAGGCAGGCCTGGAGATGATCCTGGCCGTGAACCTGGGTTCCGGCAACTTGCAGGATGCCAGAGAATTTGCAGAGTATGTCAATCACACATCGGGGACTTACTGGTCAGATCTGCGCCGAAGTCATGGTGTCGAGGACCCCTATAACGTAAAAATGTGGTGTCTTGGAAACGAAATGGATGGCCCCTGGCAGATCGGGCACAAAGACGCCAGAGAATATGGTCGGCTGGCAGATGAAACCTCTAAAGCTCTTAAAGGCCTGGACCCAAGCATCGAAACCATTGTCTGCGGCAGCTCCAGCGACGAGATGCCAACCTATCCTGAATGGGAACGGGAAGTTTTAGATGCCTGTTATGAAAACGTCGACTACATATCCCTGCACAAATATTTTGGCAATAGTTCCAATAACAGCTTGAACTTTTTCGCCAAAACCGAAGCCACTGGACGCTACATTCAGGCGGTCAGTTCCATTATTGACTTCACTAAAGCCAAGAAACGGGCCCGCAATGATGTCTATATCTGTTTTGATGAATGGAATGTCTGGTATCACCGGCGCTCTGAAGACGACGCCAAAATACGCCAGTGGGACTGGCCGGAGGCTCCGGAACTACTGGAAGAAACCTATAACTTTGAAGACGCACTATTTGTAGGATGCCTGCTCAACGAATTTATTCGTCGGTCTGATCGGGTCAAAATCGCCTGTATTGCTCAGCTGGTCAATGTCATTGCACCCATCCGGGCGGACAAAGGTGGCCCCGCATGGCGACAAACCATCTACTGGCCATATCAATTCGCTTCACTCTATGGTCGTGGACAGGCTCTGCAAGTGGTCACCAGTGGCCCCACCTATGACTGCGAAGTCGCGGATGATGTGCCATACCTGGACATTGCCGCAACCCGTGACAACGACACTATCACCATATTTGCCGTTAACCGTCACCCGACTGAAACTATGGAGTTGGATGTCGCATTAACAGGGTATGCGGTTGACCGGATCCTGCTGCATCAATGCCTTGAAGGCCACGACCTGAAAGCCACCAACAGCGGTGCCACGCCTGACAATGTCTCGCCTTCTGCCGGCAAGCATCTTGGCATCGAAGATGACCACCTGAAAGGACAATTGCATCCTCTCTCTTACCACGTCATTCGAATGGCTGTGCGCTAATGACTTTTCCTCTCCCGGTATATCCCTATCGGGAGAGTTTCAGAACCCACAATTGAAAACGATTTCAGATTCTACAGGTCATGTTTGAACGCACCCGTTTAGGCAGCACCAATAAATCGCCGCCCAACAATGATAAACACCTGATTAACCCTGCCCTCTTAGTCAGTAAACACCGCTTCGCTCATATCCTCATATTCCACACAATAAATAGTGTTGAATGAAATTTTTTCATCGCATTCTCTTATAAGATGTAAGGGCTGATGGCAGGAAAAGTGCCTAATATTAGAGACAACGTGACTCTAGTATCCAAAATATCGCAATAAACACTTCTCACAAAAAAGCCTCAGTAACAAAATGTTAAATCCACATTTACCACATATTCTCATACTAAGGTAGCAGGCTCATTGGATACCGACTATAGTCGGATATCCTATACTGATGTTCGATGGCATAGGGAGATATAAACATCATTAAATATTCACAATAAACGCACCAGATAAAGCTTCATTAAATGAATAAGATAAGCATGAAATACTGCAAAACACATCAAAAAGCATTCATCTCACCCAGAAACCATACTCATATAAATAATAACTAATACATTTACCCATGTAACAGACAAGCTGTAGAGGATTTAGTTATCATGGCAAAGCAAAGTGTGACAGACCTTACCGATCAAATTCTTACCCTGGCAAAAGAAAAAGGAATTCTTCAACTAAGCATTGAGGATAATCAGCTAGATGGCAGACTAATACACATAAACCATAAAGAAATGATTAACTTCGGATCCTGCTCCTATCTGGGCCTTGAGCGAGATGAAAGAGTTATTCAGGGTTGTGTAGATGCTACTTATCAATATGGCACACAATTTTCATCATCAAGAGCTTATTTGTCTTCTGCACAATATACAGAATTGGAAACATTGCTCAGCCAACTGTTCTCTGCCCCGGTGATCGTAACGGCCACTACAACTCTCGCACATATATCAGCACTTCCGGTGATTATTAAGCCAGGAGACCTTATAGTTCTTGACCACCAGGTACATGCATCTGTACAGAGTGCTTGTAAATTACTAAAAGCCCAGGGCGAACGAATAGAAATGATTCGCCATAACGACCTGGATCACTTAGAGCGACTTATAAGAAAACACCGCCAGACAAGAGGAAAAATTTGGTATTGCATAGATGGGGTTTACAGCATGTATGGTGATTTGGCCCCGATCGACGAACTATACGAGTTGATGGACAAATACCCTGAGTTTTACTTGTATGCAGATGATGCCCATGGCATGAGCTGGTGTGGACAAGGTGGTAAGGGGAGCATCAGAGGGCATCGTGAACATCACCCCCAAATGGTATTAACCGTTAGTCTCAACAAAGCCTTTGGATGCGCTGGAGGGTTGCTGATTCTGCCCAATCGGGAAATGCAACGAAAAATACGTACCTGTGGTGGAAGCCTGTTATTCTCCGGGCCAATACAACCCCCCCTACTCGGCGCAGCAATTGCTTCTGCAAAAATTCATCTGTCGAGTGATATTAACGAACTTCAGGATAACCTCAGAGAAAGAATAAGTTACTGTCGACAACTGCTTCAAAAAAGCAACCTTCCGGATGTTGCCAACTCAGATGCCCCTGTCTTTTATATCGGAGTTGGCGAGCCCAATGCAGGGTTCAATCTGGTTAAAAGACTTCATAATGACGGGTTTTACGTCAATATTGGTCTCTTTCCCGCTGTTCCTCTTTCAAATACTGGTGTACGGTTTACCATTACCAACCATATAACATATGGTGATATTGAAAGGCTTGTCAGCAGAATCACCCACCATTATCCACTGGCTTTGGCCGAGGAAAATGTCACCAGTGAAGCCGTCTCCAATGCCTTCAAACTGCCAGAACCAAGAAAGAGCGAGTTTATTAAAAGCTATCCCTATATTCAGGAGTCAAAATTACAGTTCAATGTTGCCTACAGCATTCAGGACATTAAAGAAAAGTGGGAAAAGATACCCGTGTTCAAAGGCACTACAGGGGTTAGCAACTTGACGTTATTGGAAAATGTTTTTTCTGTCACCAAACAACAGGATATCGACCATAACCATTGGCTTTTTCAATATATAACAATTAAAGACAATCAGGGACATACCATACTATTGGCGTTTATGACCGTTTGCGATATAAAAACTGACATGTTTGCTCGACCAGAATTAAGTGAACTTGCCAATCGCCAAAGGCAAGAGGACCCAAGCACCTTTATCAGCCGTTGCCTGATGCTGGGTTCACCGATTACCGAAGGTACGCATATGTATCTCGATGAAAATCACTTGCAGCAAAAAGAGGCATTAAATCTGTTTCTGAAGCAAATCAAATATATGCAGATGAAATTTAGGGCAGAAATATTAACCTTAAGAGATTTTCCTAAGGATTCGTGGATAGTTAAACATATCGCGAACACAGGTTTTCTTGTCGAGAAACTGCCTGACACTCACTATCTGGAGAATATAGATGATTTTGCAACAACCGAATATTTGTCTTCTTTAAAACGAGACTATAGAAAGCACTGGAAAAAAAACATTCTTCCCTATTTAAATGACTACTCTCTTTATGAGATACCCAAAATAGAGCAAAGCAAACTAGATTTATTTTTTGATATGTATTTAGAGCAACAGCAAAATGCAAAAGAGATCTCTAGCTTTACACTACCACGAGAATTATTATCAGCCTCGGTGAACGAAGGATATTGGAGTTGCCTGGAGTTAAGATATAAAAACAATCCAGCTGCATGTATGTTTGTTCAGGCCTCGGGTGAGGAGCTGTTTTGTATATTACTAGGTGTAAGATCAAAATACAGAGAAACCGGAGCATTTCGAGCTTGCTTGTATTTCTCAGCTAAACATGCACAAAATATGGGTCTGAAAAAAGTACACTATGGGCTCACCGCCTCCTTAGAAAAAAAGAGAATGGGAGCTGTCGCTGTACCTATTGTTGCACTTTTCCGAACAACCAGTAACTACCAGATGGAAACACTAGAGTCTCTTTCAAAAAGTAATTTTACTCACTCAGGAACAGCAACGTGTTAGAGAGCAAAGAAGTATCATGCCAAATGATAACTCCAATTTTAAGAATCGCCCAAAATGATAAGTTGGAGACATCAAAGCTACTTCAAGGCACTGACCTGAACATAGAAACTTTGAAAAATACTCAGAACCGCATCTCATGGGACCAACTATCGATTATTATGAATAACCTGACGGATTGGCTTGGGTATTCAAAGACAGATTTAATCCATATGGGTGAACAAATAAAAGATACACCTCAATATAAACCGTTGTTCTTGCTGTTTCGATTTTTATTTACTCTACCTGAATTTTATGAATGGATGCATCGCCCTTCAAGTGAAAGCCCGACCAGACAAGCGATAAGTTGTATCTCTTATGAAATCAGCTCAGATGCTGATAATAACTACAGGTTAAAGTTCAAATTAGCTGAGGGATATAAACCAATTTGGCAATTCTATTATACAAGCATGGGGGTAATCAGAATTTTACCAACAATATATGGCTTACCCCCTGTAGATGTTAATATTTTTGAACAGGAAGATGGATGCCTCTATCACTTTCAGGTTCCCAAAACAGGTGGCTGGCTTTCCGGGATTCGAAAACTAATCATGTCACCATTTGTAGCAAAGTCAGCCGCAAGATCACTTACTCTGGTGAATGCAGAATTATTTGACACGAATGTTAAATTGCAGGAAGAGAATAAACGCTTGATAGAAACCCAGGCCGCACTGGAGGTTTCCAGGCAACAAGCAGAAGAAGCCTCCAAAGCCAAATCTCAGTTTCTGGCGAATATTTCTCATGAACTCAGAACACCACTGAATGGCATTATCGGTTCAATGAGCCTTTTGATTGAAGATGAAAAAAATAAAGAACGACTGGAATCACTTAAAATAGTCAATGAATCATCTGAGTTACTTCTGAATATGCTTAATGAAGTCTTGGATTTCTCAAAGATCGAATCCGGCAATTTCAATATTAATTCTGCCCCCTTTAACCCCAGCGAAATTCAGTCAGAGATATTTGGTTCGTTTTTGCCCATTGCCAATAAAAAGAACATTACACTCAACTCGACCTGCCATATTGATCCCCAAAACTATCTACTGGGAGATGCATTAAAAATTAAACAGATTCTGAACAATCTGATTTCAAATGCCATCAAGTTTTGTGATCAAGGAGATGTTGCCATTACCAGTTACTGGCAGGCTGATAAAAATATGCTGGTTTTAACGGTGTCGGATTCCGGCATTGGCATACCGGAAGATAAGCAGAGCCTGATATTCAGTGAGTTCGTACAACTGGACAGTTCTCTCAAACGCAAGCATGAAGGTGCCGGTCTGGGACTGGCGATTACAAACAGACTGATTAATAAAATGGACGGGTCCATTGAGGTGGCCAGCAAAGTAGGCGAAGGATCCACATTTACAGTTACCATTCCGCTCCAGCCGGCTCAGGCTCCGAAGGTTGTTTTAGAAAATGAACCGGAAGAATCCGATACTACCCTCAACATTCTGCTGGTCGAAGATAACAAAACCAATCAATTGGTAATTACCCGGCTAATAAAAAAAACCGGACACCAACCTGTTCTGGCCGAAAACGGCCTTGAATGCCTTGAGAAAATCAAACATGATCAGTTTGATCTGATTCTGATGGATATCATGATGCCGGAAATGGATGGTATTGAGGCAACCCGTGAGATCCGCAAAACTTTTTCAAAAAATACACTGCCAATTCTTGCTTTAAGTGCGAATACCGAGGCAGTGAATATTGAAGAATGTCTCGCAGTCGGCATGAATGAATATCTCCACAAGCCCATTCGGATGCAGGAACTGAAATCGATTCTGAATCGTTACGCACCCAAACTGACTGCTGCGGAAAGTTCATAAGCGTTTATTCAACCGCCTGAACCCGTGGCTCTATGTTGAGAGCCAGTTGCCCTTCCCTGATTTCCTGTAAATACCTCTTTTCTACGTTCACAAACAATCGCTCATGTCGTCTGACTCCCTTTATTTGCCTAGCATCTACAAGCTGTTTATGCTGGCCTGATGTTCAGCCAAGGATAAAATCAATATGACGTATTCAGACGATCAGCAAGCAATAACGGCACATGACTCAGAAGAAGATATCCGTAACCGGGATATCAAAATATTCATCAACGGAGAGATTGTTCATCGTGACCAGGCCAAAATCTCTGTATATGACTCTGGCTTTTTACTGGGCGATGGAATGTGGGAGGGTATGCGCCTGTATAACGGCAAATGGGCTTTCTTCGAGGAACACATGGACCGGTTGTTCGACAGTTGCAAGGCCGTCTCCCTGGATATTGGCATGAGCCGCGCAGATGTACTGGATGCATTAACCAAAACCGCTGAAGCCAACCAAATGACCACCGATGTCCACTGTCGCCTGATGGTCACCCGTGGTACGAAAGTAAAACCATTTCAGCATCCCAGCCTGTCACGCACCGGCCCGACTGTGGTTATTATTCTGGAACATTCCAAACCCTCAACCAAACTATTGGACCGGGGTATCAAACTTGCCACGGTGCCGCAGGTAAGAGGACTCCCGATGTCGCAGGATGCCAAATACAATTCGCACTCAAAACTGAATTGTGTACTTGCCTGCCTGCAGGCGGAACAGGCCGGTGCAGATGAGGGACTGATGCTTGACCCTCATGGCTTTGTGAACACGACCAACTCCTGCAATTTTTTTATCGTTCGCAAAGGCGAGGTCTGGACATCCACCGGGGACTATTGCATGAACGGCGTCACTCGCGCCAAAGTCATTGATGTGTGCCAGAGTCATGGTATTTCAGTCTATCAAAGAAATTTTTCACTGTTCGAAACCTATGGCGCAGACGAAGCATTCTTGACCGGCACCTTTGGAGCGCAAACCCCAGTTTCCCTCATCGATGGCAAACAGATTGGTAACGGTCAGGCTGGACCAATGACCCGTAAAATCCGCGAGCTTTATCAAGGGCTTATTGAACAGGAGTGTCAATCGTGAGAATCGCCATGTGGTCGGGCCCACGCAACCTCTCAACGGCCATGATGTATTCATTTGCTGCACGGGCAGACTGTGCCGTCTGGGATGAACCATTTTATGCCCCGTTTTTAAAACAAAGCGGACGCCAGGATCCGATGCTGGCAGAAATCTTTGCCCAGGAGGAAACCAACCCGGATATCGTCGCTGCTCGTTGTCTGGGGGAGATTCCGCAAGGTAAAACCGTGTTTTATCAAAAACACATGCCCCACCACATGATCGCAACCATGCCCAGAGCCTGGATCACCGACGTGGTCAACGTATTCCTGATTCGCCACCCAGCACGGGTCATTGCCAGCTATGCTAAAAAACGTGAAAACCCGACCCTCGAAGACATTGGTATTGAAATGCAGGCCAGTCTGTTTGAAGAAATCAGCACTCTCCAGGGTCACTCCCCTGTCGTCATTGACTCCAGCGATATTCGTCGTGATCCAGCCGGCATGCTTAAGAAACTCTGCCGTGCAATCAATCTACCGTATGATCCAGCCATGCTAACTTGGCCTGCTGGTGGACATGCCAGTGATGGGGCCTGGGCACCTCACTGGTATCCGGAAGTATGGAAAAGCACAGGCTTTGCGCCACCGGAAGAGGAGCTGCCAATACTGCCCGCCAACCTGCAGCCAATCCTCCAACCAGCCCTGCCCTACTATGAACACCTGGCGGCTCATGCCCTGAAATAGCATATCGTTGCCAGAGCCTTGAATGGTCTGGCAACAGGTCAATTTTGTTCAAAACACCTGCATATTGCCATGCTATGATTCAGTGCAAGTGACAATGGGTGTTTATATGCAAGAAGCGGAAGTAGCCAGCTATCAGGTCGCCACAGATCTTCACAATACCGAAATACTGACCGCCCGGTTCCATCGGCAGCGCTTTAATCGCCATGTCCATGAAGGTTATTGCATCGGCGTAATTGAACAGGGAGCACAGCGATTCTGGCGCTCTGGCAGCAACCATATTGCCGCCAGGAACAGTATTATTCTGGTGAATGCTGATCAGGTACATGACGGCCACCGGGCATCCGAAAATGGTTGGGCATATCAGGCCTGTTATCCGACAGTTGATGTGTTTTCCGCTCTTAGTCAGGAGTTCGCCGGCCCGGAAAACGCACCATGGTTTGAACATGCCGTTGAGCACGATAACCACATGGCTGAACTGCTCAGAAAGATGTTTAATACGCTTCGGGAATCCACTAACACGCTACAGCGGGAAACAGCGTTTTACATCACCATGACCCAGCTGCTGCGAAACTTCGGCAAACGTCGCCCTGAGCTTACCCATTTACAACACCAGCCGGTGGCCGTGCGTTTTGTCGCCGATTATCTGCAACAACACTTTGCCGACAATATTTCACTAGAGCATCTGGCGGCCCTGGTACATCTGAATCCGTTCTATCTGGTCCGGTTGTTTACCCGCACCACGGGACTGCCCCCACACCGATATCAGATTCAGGTTCGCATTCAGCGCGCCAAAGCCATGTTAAGACAGAAAAAGCCGCTCAAAACCATCGCACTTGATTGTGGCTTCAGCGATCAGAGCCATCTTAATCGCCATTTTAAATTTGTAACCGGTATTACGCCGGGTCAATATCAACACAGCATTACCTTATGAACCATAAAGTCCGTTTATCTCTTGCTCTGTCCGGAGCCAGAGACACTATTCCGTTAGTCATCGCCGCCATGCCTTTCGGCCTGGTATTTGGTGCACTGGCCATTAGTTCAGGCTTTTCTGCCACCTTTACTATGGCCATGTCAATATTTGTATTCGCCGGTGCATCACAGTTTATCGCCATATCCCTGCTCGCTTCTGCAGCAGCATTTCCTATCGTGCTAATTACCGTGTTCATCGTTAATTTACGACACCTGCTGTATTCGGCGTCACTGATGAACGATATGCACACACTGGCTGGATGGGCAAAACCGATACTATCATTCTGGATGACGGACGAAACCTTTGCCGTGGTTACCAATCGTCGACTAAAGTACCCCAAATCTCCGGGCTTATTCTGGTACTACCTTGGATCCGCCCTCTTTATGTATCTCAACTGGCAACTCTTTACCTGGGTGGGCATTCATGCCGGAGAACGGATTCCGGATATAAATAAATGGGGGCTGGATGTCGCCATGGTCGTGGCATTTATAGGCATTGTCACGCCGTTACTGAAAACCAAAAGCCACTGGGCCTGTGCACTGACTGCTGCCGTCAGTGCTGGACTAACCATTCACTGGCCATATCAACTAGGATTTTTATTCAGCTGCGCATTGGCAATTATCGTAGGTGTCACAATCAACTCGAAAACTCGAACGGAAGTGCAACATGTATGAGGTATTATTGATCGCCGGCATGATGGCACTGACCTTCGGTCCGCGCTACCTGCCTTTCGCTCTCGCCGGCCGGATTCAGTTGCCGCCGCTGGTCACACAAGCACTGGAATTCGTACCAGTGGCCGTACTCACCGCCATCATCATACAGGCAACCCTTTATCGGGATGGGATACTTGCCATCAACCTGGAAAACCACTACCTGGTTGCCGCCCTGTGTGCTTTCGCAACATCACTGCTGACCAAACATATGTTTCTGACCATTCTGGTTGGGCTGGTAACTTATGGAATCAGTCTTTGGCTGGGATAATATTCTGAGAAATTCTTGCAGATTACGTGGATGTCTCATTGAACTTACATCGACACCCACCTAAACAATGTGGATGCCTTACTCTGAAAGAATAAGGACATCCACACATTCCAAGGGACAGTGTTTTGGTTTAACGCAGATCGAAACGATCCAGCTCCATCACTTTGGTCCAGGCCGCTACAAAATCGTTCACAAATTTCTCCTGTGCGTCAGCAGTCGCATACACTTCTGCGAGAGCCCGCAACTGGGAATTTGAGCCGAATAGCAGATCAACACGTGTAGCAGTCCACTGCATCACACCCGTCTTGCGGTCGGTGCCTTCAAATACATCCTCTTCTTTGGATATCGGTTTCCAGGTCGTATTCATATCCAACAGATTAACAAAGAAGTCATTACTTAATACTCCGGGACGATCTGTGAAAACGCCATGCACACTCTGCCCGACATTAGTGTTCAACGCCCGAAGACCACCAACCAACACCGTCATTTCAGGTGCTGTCAGAGTTAACAGCTGGGCACGATCCACCAGCAACTCCTCAGCCGATACGGTAAACCGGGCTTTCTGATAGTTCCGAAAACCATCGGCAACGGGCTCAAGGTGGGCAAAAGACTCTACATCTGTCTGCTCAGCCGAGGCATCCATACGACCCGCCCTAAACGGAACGGTAACGTTCTGACCAACAGCTTTGGCAGCCTGTTCAACCGCAGCACCTCCGGCAAGCACGATCAAATCCGCCAGGGAGATTTTTTTACCACCGGTCTGGGCATCGTTAAACTCACTCTGTATGCCTTCCAGCACACTCAATACCCTGGCCAATTGATCAGGTTGATTGGCCTCCCAGTCTTTCTGCGGAGCCAGGCGTATACGGGCACCATTCGCCCCTCCACGCATATCAGATCCACGGAATGTGGATGCCGAAGCCCAGGCAGTAGAGACCAGTTCTGAAACGGATAATCCTGATGCCAGTACTTTGGCTTTCAATGCCGCAACATCGCTATCGTTTACCAGTTCATGGTCAACCGCTGGAATTGGATCCTGCCAAATCAACTCTTCTGCTGGGACTTCTTCACCCAGGTAACGAGCACGCGGTCCCATATCACGGTGAGTCAGCTTGAACCATGCCCGGGCAAAAGCATCAGCAAACTGTTCCGGGTTTTCATAAAAACGCCGAGAGATCTTTTCGTAAGCAGGATCGAAACGCAAAGAAAGATCCGTCGTCAGCATGGTAGGCCGGTGATTTTTTGAACGGTCATGAGCATCCGGAACTGTTTTATCACTATCTTTCGCCACCCATTGATGTGCGCCAGCCGGACTCTTGGTCAATTCCCATTCATAGCCAAACAGGTTTTCGAAGAAGTTATTACTCCATTGTGTCGGTGTGGTGGTCCAGGTCACTTCCAGGCCACTGGTGATGGTGTCACCGCCCTTACCACTACCATAGCTGCTCTTCCAGCCCAAACCCTGCTCTTCAATACTGGCGGCTTCAGGATCAGCCCCCACCAGCGCCGCATCGCCGGCACCATGGGTTTTACCGAAGGTATGTCCACCCGCAATCAGAGCGACAGTTTCTTCATCATTCATCGCCATGCGGGCAAAGGTTTCACGGATATCGTGGGCAGCCGCCAGAGGATCAGGGTTACCATTCGGGCCTTCCGGATTCACGTAGATAAGCCCCATCTGCACCGCGGCCAAAGGATCTTCCAGGTCCCGGTCACCGGAATAACGCTTGTCATCCAACCAGGATTTTTCGTTACCCCAGTAAATATCTTCTTCAGGTTCCCAGATATCCACACGACCACCAGCAAACCCAAACGTTTTAAAGCCCATGGACTCCAATGCCACGTTACCGGTCAAAATCATCAGATCTGCCCAGGAAATTTTGTCGCCATACTTTTGTTTGACGGGCCACAACAAGCGACGGGCTTTATCGAGGTTAACGTTATCCGGCCAACTGTTCAGGGGCGCGAAGCGCTGCGAGCCGGTACCACCACCACCGCGACCATCACTGGTACGATAAGTACCGGCACTGTGCCAGGCCATGCGGATAAACAGCGGGCCATAATGACCAAAATCAGCTGGCCACCAATCCTGAGAGTCCGTCATCAAAACTTCAAGATCTCTCTTAACTGCAGCCAGATCAAGCTTGGCAAACTCTTCAGCATAATTAAAACCATCACCCATCGGATTAGATTTAGTCGTGTGCTGATGGAGAATGGATAAGCGTAATTGATTAGGCCACCAGTCGCGGTTTGAGGTGCCGCCGCCAGCTGAATGATTAAATGGACATTTGCTCGTATCTGTCATAAGGACTCTCCGGTTATATTTTTCGATTTTTCTGCTTTGTGGTTATATTTATAGTCGTTATGCTGGTCTGTGACTAACCCAAATAATCGTAGATAACGATAGATTTTATTGACGATAGGAAATGGAAAAGATTGGGCAAAGGGATAGGAATATTTTCACTCGCACAAAAGGCATGCCATATTCCCCAGTGAAAATAGAAAAGAAAGCGTCTTCAAGTACTGACAATCACACCAAAATGTCATTACAACTCACTACCCACGACATATTCATTCATGCAAGTGATCTGTTGAAGGCCAGCCTTTTCATGTGGCTTCAACTGGATACTCAGGAATAAGCCAAACCAGTTGAAAATACTACGACCTATATGCGTTTAGATAGCCAGGCACGAATCAATCCAGCTTGAAAAAACTGAACCGGAGACTCAAATCCACCTGATTTGATGATCTGCTCTACTTTCTGTGCTGCCAGGACGGCCACATCGTTAGCATAGGCATGACGTACTCGCTCCAGATTTTCAGAGGTTATATCGACGGAAGATATCATATCCATCCAGAATGGCAGCAAAGTCGCATACTCAGACGACTCAATATCGGAAGACAGATCCGAACTCGCAAGCAGCGCTCCGGGTTTCAGTCGGTCCGCGATCTCTTGAAAAAAAGCTGATCTTGCCGTCGGTTCGAGAATAAACTGAGAGACCAGAAAACACGTCGCCGCATCATGAGAGTTCGATACCGAAAGCGATTCCAGAAATCCTTCATGAAAATGGCAACGATCCCGAAAACCTTTTTTCTCTACCCGTTCACGACAAACATCCAGCATCGCACTGGAAGGTTCGACCAGGGTAAACTGCCATTGGGGATGCTGTTCCGCGAGCCCCATCAGCTCTACACCGGTACCCACGCCAACACACAGAACCCGAGCATCAACAGGTAGTCCGGCAAACATCGATTGCAACAATAAATGCAAACAATTCTGAATCGGCGATGTTTTCGCCCATTGAGTATCATAACCTTTAGCCTGCTGATCAAACAGTTCTTTGATTTCATCTTGATTCATAATAACTCCTAAATCACCTTAAGCCTGAACCACACGATATCGGACAAAAATACCACCTTTTGTTCTGTTGGCAGATTATCTTATCCGTTACTGTATAAAAACACTCAGGGGCCTCTAAAAAACAGTAATAATCTGATGCAGGACACATCGAGGTGTCGAACCACACGATTGCCACAGCCAATGCGAGTCCTGGGTAATCCGGATGTTCCATGCGATATCATCAGATATCTCTGGACAACAATTAAAAAGATCATAACGATCTATCTGATGACCGGATCAATAGAAAGTACTGCTGGCAAAACCGTCGTTTACCAGGGCCTGTCTCCATTAGTTTCATCGGCCTCCTGAGAGCCAGTTTCACTCAAATCCAGGCGCGAGGAGTGATATTGTAAAGCTCATCCATGAGCTTTATCCCTTCGGGGTTACACGCTAAAACGCTCCTGACGTTTTAGTAGCAGGCCTAAATGAGTGACGAGCAACGTCGAGTTGAGTGACACTGGCCTCAGCCCGAAGGGTTATGGCTAAAAAGGACGCACTTTGCGTTGATCAACGTTCGCTTAGAATGACTAGGCTTCACGTTAATCGTCGGAATGCCGCATCACTTAATTGCAGTCTTTTTAGCCAATAACAGGTTCGACGAAATGAGTGTAGACAGGCCCTAGCGTGAATGAGGATTAAAGAGGACGGAGTTGACAATGTCCTGCACTAAAACAGGCCACTTTTCAGAGATTCTTTAGAGAAAACCACCAGCCTCAACAAGGGCATGGAAAACCCGGGAGCCATTGCCAATAAAATAACTGACTACTGAAACAGTATACGGAGCACCAGTGGCTATGCTTATATATTGAGATAACTATATACGGATGCGTAGACTGTAGAAAACAGGAAGGCGGTATTGACCGGAGTAGATTATTCCAGGCACAAAAAAGGCAAGCCGTGATGGCTTGCCTTCGTCAGAAATAGGTAGAGCTATTAAATAGCTACAATATTCTCTGCTTGAGGACCTTTAGGGCCTTGAGTCACTGTGAACTGAACCGCTTGCCCTTCAGCAAGGGTTTTGAAACCAGAACTTACGATTGCGCTAAAGTGTGCAAAAACGTCTGGTCCGGATTTTTGTTCAATAAAACCAAAACCCTTAGACTCGTTGAACCATTTTACGGTACCAGTAGTTGAATTAGACATAATGATTATCCTGTATATAGATATATGGTAGCCCTTTAAGAGGCTGGTGTAGCGGGAAAAACAGACAAAAATTTAAAACTACAGGACGAAGATTTATGACAATGCAACGAAATGGAGAATATAAAAATGAGGCTTACTTTCTTGCTGGGGACAATCTATGCCCTATCCAGAGCAAAGTCAACCGAATTTTTTAATGGATCACTAAGGGTTTTCAGAACAGCAACGCTCGACAATATATTGCACTATATACAAACTGCACAACCGCACTGAGCACCAGGAATTTCTGAACACGTACTGGCGTCGCAAACATATGAGTGACACATCTATTCCAACTGGTCGCACCAACCGCCCTTACCCATATCCTTAATGATGCATAGGCGTGTAGCTCTCCATTTTTCCGGACATCAAACAGA
The DNA here is from genome assembly GCF_050297175.1 of Gynuella sp. Taxonomy (NCBI): domain Bacteria; kingdom Pseudomonadati; phylum Pseudomonadota; class Gammaproteobacteria; order Oceanospirillales; family Saccharospirillaceae; genus Gynuella; species Gynuella sp. Next base: position 174,550 of record NZ_JBNKSF010000035.1, read on the forward strand.
CAATTGCGGCTTTAGCCTGTCGAAGAGAGTTAAGATATACATTTCTGTCTATTGGCTTTCCCGCTGTTACTGAAATATCACCTAAAGTAAGCATGTCTAGGGGCCTCTGAAAAATAGGCCATTTTTCAGATGGTTCCCTAGGTCTAGATATTCGTCCATTTATAATTTATCCAACGGACATTCATTAAAGGGTTTTATATCCCATTAATGATGTCTAAAAAGACCATCGTCATAATGTAAGTTGTACTCAGGCCTGATGGGTCCAACTGATTCCAATCGTTCAGATCACCGGTCCCCAAAAAAGCTGCGACAAATTATGCATCTGCCACAGCTATAGGACCGTTGGTATGACAGATATTTATAAGACTATCACCCCAACCTCAGCACTGGCCTTTAGCTCAGTTATTAATCAATACATCTCCTACAATTCCCCATTGACGGCTGAAGGAACTGTTCCAGGAAGAACTGGAAGTTTTGACGTACCAGGTGCCATCACTTGGGCGCCACACCGCCATATCTGCCTTGTTATCTCCATCAAAGTCAGTGTTTGCCAGAGGCACATCATTGACCAGTCCCCATTGTCGGCTGAAGCTGTCTTTCCAGCCAGAGGATGAGGTTTTTACATACCAGGTACCATTGGATGGACGCCAGACGGCCATATCATCAATTCCGTCGCCATCAAAATCAGTGTTAACGATCGGTGTGTCACCATATAAGCCCCATTGAACACTGAAACTGCTATTCCAGTCGGAGGTGGAGGTTCTGACATACCAGGTTCCGTTACTCGGACGCCATACCGCAATGTCGGCTTTTCCATCACCATCAAAGTCACTGTCCATCAATGGAGTATCCCCTATCAGCCCCCACTGGCGAGTGAAACCGGATCCCCAGCCGGAAGATGACGTCCGAACCAACCAGTTACCGTCACTAGGGCGCCAAACAGCCATATCATCAATGCCATCACCATCAAAATCAGTTTGTATAATCGGAATGTCACCTGCTGTCCCGTGTGCTACAGCCGTATTGGCACTCCAGTTTGACGAAGAGGTTTTGATGTACCAGGTGCCATTCGTAGGCCGCCAAACGCCCATATCACTGCGACCATCGCCATCGAAGTCGGAATTCCCCAAAGTAATATCTCCAACCTGTCCCCACTGCACGGAAAAAGAGTCATTCCAGTTCGAAGCAGAGGTTCGGGTATACCAGGTACCGTTGGAGGGGCGCCATACCGTCATATCACTAGCACCATCACCATCAAAATCAGCATTCATAATGGGAACATCGTTGATGAGTCCCCATTGACGACTGAACGAGTTGGTCCAGACAGAAGAAGATGTCTGTACATACCAGGTACCATCGCTGGGCCGCCAAACAACCATATCTGTCTTGGCATCGTGATCAAAATCATTTTCAGCCATCGTATTTACGGCCAACAACGATACAGCTGCGACACCCGTTGTGAGCAGAAGCTGGTGGAAAAAGGAACGTGAAAACGACGGTGCGAGTAGATCTGAGGGCATAGACTTCTCCTTTGAGCGCTCATTGGTTTTGAATATTATTCTGACATATCGAGAAACGATATGAGTGGCCGACTACTTTACTACATGAGGAGACAGGCTGAATTTCAGTCATTAGTCGGAAAACCGCACAATTCTGGAACACTCATTCAATCCAATGTTCCAACCGTCGGTTCAAAAAAACATCAAGGAGACTATCGGGCCATTTTTGATACCTAGAATACCTCTCTAAAAGAACACACTTACCTCACCATTAATACAAACAACAAGTGTTTTTTAGGCTCAAAAAAAACAAGGTACGGAATCTCGAGTTTTTTAATCAGAAAAAACAAAAAACATCATCATAAAATCATAAATCAGCATTTTCGATTCCACATAGAAACTTAGACTCACTCAATTTATGTCTAACAATACGATTCAGATCAATCATTCATAAAAAACACCAGCCTCTACTGAATGATTCTGATTATCATGTTTTTTTCAAACCTGGCTTGTAATTTTTATAAATCAGTCATTTTTTATTGCTCCACAGCAGTGCAGATTTTTTTCCATTGAAAAAGCAATGCCCCTATCCAGATCAAGTTTTGAACACATAGATGATTAGTTACGCAACAGTTTAGGGCACCCTAAAAATTCATACTAAAGGGGGAGTTCTTTTCGCCGAATTTTTGACACATAGTGGAGATATGGTTTAGCTCACTTTGTCGTTATACAAATTTATGTGAGGGCACGATGAAAAAAGATATTGCGGTCATTGGCATTGGTTCCTTTTTTCCGGACGCGCCCGATACCCGACATTTCTGGTCAAACATCCTAAACAAAAAAGACAGCATCATAGACATCCCCGAGCTCTACTGGGAGCTGGAGGATTTTTACGACCCTGATCCCTCTGCGCGCGATAAAACCTACGGCAAAAAAGCAGGCGTTGTTGACGCTGTTGAATTCGACTCACTGGAATTTGGCATTCCACCAAAACTCATGGAGTCCATTTCCGTCGATCAGCTGTTTGCACTTCTGGTCGCCAGACAGGCATTGATGGATGCTAATCTGTTAGGTAGCCAAGCAAAACCCTTCAACCGGGATAAAGCAGGTGTCATTCTGGGCGCTGCAATTGGTAAAACTGCTTTTAGTTTAAGTCATCGCCTGCAAACCCCGAGACTAAGGAAAATCATCCTCAACAGTGGCGTTCCGGAAGCCGTTGCCAACCACATCGTAGAACGCATTCAAGACTCTGAACTTGATTGGAGCGAAGCCTCGAACCCTGGTTATCTTGCCAACATTGTCGCAGGCAGAATCGCCAACCGGTTTGATTTTGGTGGTACCAACTCAACCGTGGATGCCGCCTGTGCCAGCAGTCTCTCAGCGATCAAATACGCGGCCCAGGAACTCATTACCGGTGAGTGCGATATTGTATTGACGGGTGGTGTAAACCTGGACTGTTCCGATTTCTCTTTTGTGTCTTTCAGCAAAACACCAGCCATTTCCAAATCCAACCATTGTCGCCCGTTTGACGCCAATTCCGATGGCATGCTACTGGGGGATGGTATCGGCATGATGGTGTTAAAACGTCTTGATGATGCTGAACACGACAATGACCGGATCTATGCCGTGATTAAAGGTATCGGGTCATCCAGTGACGGCAAAGTCATGAGCATTTACGCCCCCAACACCCAAGGTCAGTTGAAGGCACTGAATCGGGCTTATGAAAACGCGCAGGTTGAACCTTGTTCCATCGGGTTGATCGAAGCACACGGTACCGGAACACCCGCGGGCGACAAATGTGAAGTTGAAACGTTGACTCGTTTTTTCTCCACCCATGATACGCCGGCCAAACAGATTGCTCTGGGCAGTGTGAAAAGTCAGATCGGCCATGCCCGTCTGGCTGCAGGTGCCGCAGGAATGATCAAAACCATCCTGGCATTGCATCATAAAATTCTGCCACCGATGATTAACGTGACACAACCGGGAGAAAAACTGGCGCAGGATAATTCACCTCTTTACGTGATCTCCGAAAGCCGCCCATGGATCATTAATCAGCGTACTCCTGCACGCCGGGCTGGAGTCAGCGCATTTGGTTTTGGTGGTACCAATTTTCATATCGTGTTAGAGGAATATCAAAAGGACCATAAAGCTGCATACCGGTTGTCCGAACTTCCCAGGGAAGTCCTGTTATCCGCCGAGACCAAAACAGACCTAATGGCGCTGATCGGAACCGGATTGAAAGCTGACACAGATGACACTTCCTTCGCACGATGGCTCGATGATTTATCCTCTACCGCACCGACCAATCACGATTCACCCCGTTTGGGATTTGTGGCAGAACACCTTCAACAGGCAAAAGATCTGTTGGCCCAAGCACTCAGACAACTGGAACAACGTACCACCAACGAGTGGGAAACACCGGACGGTATTTATTTCCGCGCAGCATCATATTTGCATCGAGACAAGGTTGTAGCACTGTTTCCGGGTCAAGGCTCGCAGTATCCACACATGCTAAAATCCGTTGTAGAAAACTACCCGGAACTACGATCCTTTTTGGAACTGGCAGACAATCTTAACCTGAGCCAACAACGGCCGGCACTGTCCGACATTTTATATCCCATATCACTGTATGATCCATCCAGAGAACAGGCATGGTCGTCCTCCATTCACCAAACCGAAAACACCCAACCGGCCTTGGGAGCACTTTCGGCCGGCCTGTTTTCCATATGCCGGAAACGCGGCCTGAATCCAACCTTTTTTATTGGCCATAGCTTTGGGGAACTGACAGCGCTTTGGGCTGCAGGTGCGCTTACAGATCGCGACTTCCTGGAAATTGCCGGTAAACGCGGAGAACTCATGCAGCAGGCAGGTGGGACCCCCGGAGCCATGTTGGCAGTGATCGCGGATAAAAGCAGCATCGAAGATATCGTGGCAACCATCCCGGATCTTCATATCGCTAATATAAACTCACCCCAACAGACAGTGTTGTCCGGCTCGATAGCCGCCATTGAGCAAGCCGAACAGCAATTAAAGGCATTTGCGACCAGTCGGTTGCCGGTATCTGCAGCTTTCCATTCACCGGCAATGAAACCGGCGCAAACAGCAATGGAACATTTTCTGGCGGACAGGAAATTTCATCCATTAACCGCTCAAGTATTTGCCAACGCCAATGCTCAGCCCTACCCAAAACACATACAGGAAGCCAAAGCTCGTTTCGCGTCCCAGATAACATCACCGGTCGAATTTATCAGCACCATCGAAAACGTCTATCAAGCCGGCGGCCGGCTGTTTGTGGAGATCGGCCCAAAACGAGTACTCGCCACACTGGTGGAAAAAATACTGGGCGACCGAGAGTTTGAAACGGTCAGTCTGAATCCCTCTCCCAAAATTTCCGCAGAACTTCAACTACGACAGGCGTTAGTGAAATTAAAAGTACTGGGCGTGGTTCTATCAGATGATCCATATACTCTTAAAACAACAACCGCACCCGCAAAAAAACAGAGCCCGGCCGTTTTTACGGTTGATCCCACAGTCTTTTTTACCAAAGAGACCCGTGCAAGGATCACCGAAGCCGTCGAGAAAAAAGATGACCTTGTGTTAATGACTGCGGCAGACATCCCGCCGAAAGAAAACCGGGAGCATCGGCATCTTCACCCGGAACCCAACCATGTGGCCAACATCAAGGAGTTTTCTGTGGATAAACCACACACATCATCCGATTTAGCCGTCATTGACAGTATCCAGCAGCTCAACGGCAAAGTACTTCAGCAATTTCTGAAAAATCAGGGCGAACAGATTGATATATTGAAAATTCTGGCCAACAAAGCCACTGATCCGATACTTGAAAAACAACTGGGTCTGATGGAAAGTTTCCAGCAAAACAGTTTTCAGGCTTACAGTGCATTCTTCAATGAACAAAGCAGACTGATAAACTCACCAGACCGACATTCCTCATTACAAAACACCACCACGCTGCCATCAAACCTGCCTCATCATACCGCTGACAACAGCTACAAACCCGATACCCGTGTAGCGCCGATCAACCACCCGCCTACAGAAGAAAACGTGCCGCCATCGGTCACCAACGGCACAACAACCTCAACGTATCGAGCAGCTGAGCCGGCGGCCAGTACCATCCCCCCTGTACCTGTTAGCACTGCGCCATCAGCAGCTGACAACAGTGTCCTCAGCAAGTTGTTGTTTAGTATTATCAGCGATAAAACCGGATACCCGGAAGATATGCTCGAGGCAGATATGAATCTGGAATCGGACCTGGGCATTGATTCAATCAAGCGGGTGGAAATTTTTTCCGCTTTAAATGAAGCACTGGAAGGAGGCATTCATAAGGCAGATGTTGAGGCCCTGGCCAGTCTGAGCACCATTCTGGACATTACTGGTTATCTGACTAATCGAAATAATGCACACGCTATTGAGCACGCACCACCTGTGCCACAGACTACTGATGACTCAGTATCACCTCCTTCCAGCGGTCAGCTCAACTACCGGAAAATACTCTTTAACATTATTAGCGACAAAACCGGCTATCCAGAAGACATGCTTGAAACCGATATGAATCTGGAAGCGGATCTCGGCATCGATTCGATTAAACGGGTAGAAATATTTTCCGCCCTCAATGACGCCCTGGCCTCTGGTATCCATAAAGAAGACGTAGAAGCGTTGGCAAACTTAACGACAATTGAAGAGATTGTTGGGTATCTGGCTCAGTCTGGCGACATCCAATCTCCCACTGCTGTCTCTGCCAACTCAACAGCCACCTCAATACCCATCGCGCCTGTAGAATCGGCACAAGTGTCACCTGACACCAACCATCTGAAAACACTGTTTATGCAAATCATCAGTGACAAAACCGGTTATCCGGGTGACATGCTGAGTGTTGATATGGATCTTGAATCGGATCTGGGTATCGACTCCATCAAGCGAGTGGAAATTTTTTCCGCGCTCAACGAACAACTGCCTTCAGGGTTATCGCGTGAAGACGTGGAAGCACTGAGTGGTATTTCCGATATCAATGGCATTATCAGCTATCTAGCTCAGGGAACCTCGACTGACAGTCACCAACCGTTGCCACAGGAACGTTATATAAAACGCTACGAAGTGGTTCCAGCGGAGCTACCATTGACCGGCACCGCAATCTCGCGCATCAAACCAGAATCAACCATCATCCTGTTTTCTGAGGACTCAGAACTCACTGAAATACTTGCCAGAGAACTGCTGAAACTCGGCAGTAAACCCATCATCATCACCTGGAAAGAACAGACCTTTGACTTTCAAAACATTAATGAGTCCTGTGCAGTTATAGAGCTTGGCGGCAGCCACGAAACGCACTTTGAAGAGGTGTTCAAAATCGTCAGCGGACTGACCACCGAGATACATGGAATACTGTATCTGATGCCTGTTCACAATAAGGAAAATCACTGGGAATCAGCTTGGGATCACCAAATTACCGCGATGGTCCGAGGCGCGTTCTTTGCCGCTAAATATTTTTATCATACCGCGCTGTCAAACCTACCACCTGAACAGCATCACTCAAGATTCTTCATGGCATTGACGCGAATCGATGGAAAGCTTGGCACCGGTGACCAGTTCTGTGGACGCTTCACTCAAGGTGGTCTGTTCGGTCTGATGAAATCAATAAAACAAGAGTGGGATCAGGTCTTTTGCCATGCTGTCGATATTGATCCGGATTGTTCCGCAATTAATGCGGCAGATATTTTATTCAAAGAATTAGCCGCTCCAGATAGCGACACTCATGAAACCGGCTGGAAAAACGGACAACGAATTACCCTGACACTGAAGGAACACTATCGCCATCAACCCAGCACTCTGTCACCGACAGGAACAGACTTCTTTTTTGTGCCCGGTGGAGGCAGAGGTATTACCGCTGAATGCGTCAAAGAGATGGCCCGGACGTTCAAATGCCGCTTCCTGCTCATGGGCCGGACAAAGTTGAGCACAACGTTACCGGCATGGGCCCAGAACAGCAGTGACAAAACCGTGATGCGCCAGAAACTATTGACGGAATACAAGGAGCGCGGTGAGTCTGTTAAACCAGCCGAACTGGACATCATGATTACAGATGTTCTCAATCAGCAGGAAATTAAAAACACATTGCAGTTCATCAAACATATCGGCGGTGATGCCATGTACTTCAGTGGCGACATTACCGATGAAACTCAGGTCAAATCAATTCTCACCAAAGCTCAGACGAGCTGGGGTCCAGTTACCGGCTTTATCCATGGCGCTGGCGTACTGGCGGATAAAAAGATCCAACGTAAAACAGAATTGGATTACGAAGGTGTTTTCAATACCAAGGTCGTTGGTCTGAAAACAGTCCTGCAATCTCTTGACCCGGTAAAACTCCGGTTTTTAATGTTCTTCAGCTCTATCGCCGGCTTCTTTGGCAGCGGTGGACAATGCGACTACTCCATGGCCAACGAAGTGCTCAACAAATTCGCCTTCGCATTTCAACGACAATATCCGGACAGTGCCGTGTGCTCAATTAACTGGGGACCGTGGGCCGGTGGCATGGTCAGCGATACACTCAAACTGATTCTCGAAACCAGTGGCGTTCATATTTTACCAATCGATACCGGCGTGCAATATCTACTCGACGAACTGACCATGAATGGCGGTACCCAGGTCAATGAAATCGTGATCAACGGAACCGACACCATGCGGCCGACGCAGGCAGAAGTCAAAACTCAGGCAAAAGCCGATATGGTTTAACGGCATCAAGGGTGTAAAAGATATGGAAAAGATTGCGATACTGGGCATTGGCTGCCTGTTCCCGGGCAACACCGACAAGGATGCATTCTGGCAGAGCCTACTTGAAAACCAGACATTAACCGGCACCGACAGTTATGCAGACCGGATCATCGAACGGGGTCAACTCAAACCTTATCAGGGCGATTTTGACGATTGTCATATCGACCCGACAGAACTGAATACACTGGGCGAAATATACAAATGGAATCTCGCCGTAGCCCGTGACGCTCTGAAAGACTGTGGTTATTTGAATAACCAAAACGTACTGCAAAAAACCGGTATGGTGATGGGTACACTGAGCATGCCGGTGAAAGAAGATGCCGATATGATTGCAGACATCATATCTGCCAGCACCCGCATCCAAATGGAAGGCCTGGTTGAAAACAGCCACATCCCCTTAGCGCTGAGCAGTAAATCCGGCGTCATCGATCCAACTCCCGGTTTCTCTGACAGCGATCCACCGAGCGTGACAGCCAAAGCACTTGGGCTTGGCGGTCCGGTGTTTTCCTTTAACGCCGCCTGCGCCACACCTTTGTACAGTTTTAAACTGGCATCCTATTACCTGCAGAATCGACTTGCCGATGTCATGATTGCCGGCTCCCATTGTTATAACGAGCTGGTCATTGGCAATTGCGGTTTATTCGATCTACTCGGGGTATTGTGTGAAAACGGCGAAAGTCGCCCTCTCGATAAATCATCAAAAGGATTGATTGCCGGTTCCGGGGCCGGGGCTTTTGTGTTGAAACGGCTGGATGATGCAATCCGTGATAACGATCCTATTCTTGCAGTCGTCGAGTCTATCGGCTGGTCAAATGACGGAGGCAGCAAAGCCATCCTTGCGCCCTCCAGAGAAGGCCAGACCTGGGCTTTTCAGGACGCCTATCGCGACGGTGTTACGAATGACATAGATTATATCGAGTGTCACGCGACTGGAACACGAGCTGGCGACCTGGAAGAACTGGAATCCATCGCCGCTTTTTTTAACAGCGATCCTCCCCTGATCGGTGCGACCAAAGGCACAACAGGTCACTTCTTTACCGGTTCCGCCAATGCATCAATCACCAAAATCATTCTGGCCATGAAACACGGGATCATACCGGCTGCATTACGCATCGATGATCCGGTTATTCCAGGCAGCGGTACTTTGACCGCCCAGCATTATGTGCGCAGCAACACTCCATGGCCAGCAAAAGAGCGTGCCAAAAGAGCCGGCGTTAACGCTTTTGGCTTTGGTGGCATTAATGCCCATTTGGTACTGCGGGAGTTTATTCCTGCTGAGCACAACCACACCACCGGTCATGAACCTCCCGAACCGCAGAGACTGGCCATCACTGGCCTGGGACTCCGGGTCGGGTCAATCACATCGACTAAAGCGTTTTTTTATGCCCTGGCCGCTGGTCGGCCGGCCTTTACCCCGGTAGATGAAAAACGTTGGCGCAGCCTGGAACAAGATTCAGGCTTTTTACAACAGATCAATTTTACCGAGCTTCCAAAAGGTGCTTATGTCAATGAATTCGATTTTGATTTCTTAAAATTTAAACTGCCCCCTAAAGACAACCCCTATCTTATAAGACGTGATTTGTTATTGCTTGATGTGGCAGCTCAGGCACTGGAAAGTGCGCAAATAGACGTTGGTCAAGAACCGCGAACAGCTGTCATTGTCAACTGTACCCATGATTTTTCGGACTGTCATTTTATGGGTGTGGAAGAAAACCGCGCAGATCTTCTCCATGCCCTGGACCAGGGCACACCCGCATTGACCGAGGCCCAGAAAAATGAGTTTCTGCGCGTACTTCGCGAGATAGAGCTCGATCGTGAAACGCCCAATACGGTACCGGGTATCATCCCCAATATCAGAGCCAATCGCATTTCTGCCCACTGGAAATTTCAGGGTCCGTCTTTCATCGTCATAGACCGCGAAAATGGTTTTACCAGAGCAACAGAGTTAGCACGCTTTCTATTGGCTGAAAAAACAATGGATGCAGTGGTCATTGGCACCGTGGATTTTGCCGGCGAACTCGAACACCTCTATGTGCAAAAATCGAGAGGCAATTTGCCGCGCATGTTGAACTCGGGCGTTGGCGAAGGGGCCACTGCTGTCGTTTTAAGACGGCCAGAAGACGCGATAAAACGCGGTGATAAAATCTATGCATTTATTGATGGCATGGCAACCACATCCGGAACCCGCTTTGCAGATGCCCATAGTGCCGAACAGGCGGCTGAAGACTGCCTGCAACAGGCTGTTTCGGAAGCGGATATTGGCAACGGGGAAATTGGCTACCTGGAAGCACCCCTGCATTATTCACCCGACAGTGCAAAACGGGTTGAGCAGCACTATACATCACAACACCCGGAGCTGATCTCCTCGACAGATTTTGAGACTGGCAGTCTCGATCAGATCACCGGTTACACCTTTACATTATCGATGCCACTGGCATTGATCAAGAATGCTCTACAGCTTTTTTATCGGGTTAAATTTCCGGCCAATAATACAACAACGCTGAGACCCTGGATTTCAGGAGGACAAAAACGAGTCGCAGCGATGAGTGCATTCCGTGATGATGGCAACATGTCCCACCTGCTACTGTCGGAAGCACCGGTAGCAACCATGAGCCATCAACACCGGCTGGGGAATTTCAACCGCTATTTACTCACAGTCACCGGGATTGATGAACAAACCATCCACGACGGACTGACACGACTGCACAAACAACTGTCTGATAGCCAAACCATTCCTGCCTATGGCGACTCAGAAAAACAGCAACTGACTGAGGAAATGGCTTCAAAGAATACAGCTATCGCCGTTTTATGCGGCAACAGTTACCAACAGTTTATCTCTGAAATTGAACAGCTTAAGGCACAGCTTCCGGTTATCTTTCAAACCCGTCAGGACTGGCAATCCAAAGCTGGAAGCTATTTTTCGCCTGCACCGTTCGGCCCCAAAGTTAAAAGTGCCTGGATGAGCCCTCCGGGGCGGATGATCAATCACCAATTCAGTTGCGACCTTTTATACCACTTTCCGTTTTTACGGAAGATCAGCGAGGCCACCGCCGAATTAATGGACACGGAAGCCGGCGACAAAACCCAGTTCACCCGATCAGTACTGAACAGCTCTTTCAGAGACTATTTCTTTGAATTTGAACTATCGAAAATGACTGTGTCGGTTCTGAAGTCCATGTCTCTGAAACCCGATCTCATCATTGGCGCCAGCGTGGGTGAACTGGTGCTGCCAAATGCCCTGGACGGTTTTGTCGTTGATGCACCAAAGTCATCAATCCTGATTAGTGAGCTGCCGTTTCTGTCACAGCTCGACAGTTATACCCACATGCTTAAGCAACCATCGAGCCTGGAACGTTATTTCCATGAACCAATGACCAAATGGGAAAGCTGGTATGTGAAAGCACCACTCGAACAGGTACAGGCGCAAGTTGATCAACATCACAAGGTATTTATCAGCATCATTGGCTCGCCGAAAGATGTCATCATTGCCGGCGAAAGTGCAAGCTGCCAACAAGTAATAGAACAGATCGACGGTTTCGCGTTGCCACTGGATGAAGACGCCTTTGTTCACACCCCTGTGGCGGAACAATTCCGTGATCAGATCCTGGCGATGGAAGCTGACTCAAACATCAAGGTCAACCCAGATAATGATTTTGACATTTTCAACAGTTTTGATGGTCAGCCCCTGGGGCCAAAACCTGCAGACTTTCAAAGCTACTTTGCTAACATTCTGACGCGTCGGGTGGATTTTAGACAGGTCACCGAAAATGCCTATCAAAACGGTGCCCGTATTTTTATCAACGTCGGTACTAATGAGTTATGCGCTCGTTGGGCAAGTGAAACGCTTAAAAACAAAGATGCACTGGTGCTTTCATTTACGGTTAATAACGAACCACTCGAAAAATCTCTGTTCAAGATGGCGGCAGCGCTGATTTCACACAAGCAAGAGATTAACTTCGGGGAATTTTTCGCTGATACTCCCGTCACCCATCAACCGACACTGATACGCAAAATCACGACCGGTCTGCCACCGTATGGCAAAGCTTTTTGGTCACCCGAAAATCGCCAGCGTATCCTGCACACCGGCGCATCGTTGTCTCCCAAGGCCACCCCCACAACGACTCTGCCACCAGCCGAGAAGCCGCCGGTTCAGGACGAATTCTCCCCCGGTTATCCAATCACCCACACCCGCCAGCCAACGCCGCCAGCCTCCGAACAATTGGCTTTTAAAAGCAGCCGGTCAGCAAGCGAATACCCGGATACCCTGGAGCGATTTATCACTACCGCACTGGTGCAGAATGCCGAAGCCAGTCTGCTGTATCAAAAATCTGAGGCAAGTCTGTTGGCGATCTTCAAACAGACAGTACTGAATGAAACCTCTACGGCACCCGCTGGCAAAACACCGCAATTTTATCTGTGGGATTACGAGCAAATTGTCGAGATGACTGATGGCAGCATGTCGAAGGTACTCGGCCCACTGTATGAACCAGTAGATGCTTATCCCGTTCGGGCGCGCATGCCGTCACCACCATTTTTGTTTGTTACGCGGGTGCTCAACACCAATGTGGAATTTGGTCGTTATCAGCCTTGTCAAATCGAGTTTGAGTTCGACTTGAACCATGACAACCTTTTTCGCATCGGTGATGAAATGGCATCCATTGTGTTTACGGAATCTGGTCAGATCGGCATTTTTCTGGTTGGGCTAATCGGCATAGATATCACCTCGAACGGAAAATTGCGTTATCGGGTTGCGGATACCATGACCACCTTCATCGACCGGCCGCCCAAAATCGGTGAGACCATGCGCGGTGTTTATAAAATCACGTCATTTGCGCGTAATGGAGACACTACCCTGCTGTTTTCAGATTTCGATTGTTACCATGAAGACAGGCTATTCCTGCGGATCAAGTCTGTCGGCGGATTCTTCACCAAAGAGGACATAGAAAATTCCAAAGGCCTCGCACCCGGCGTAAGCAACCCATCCAGATCCAGATCCCGGTCCAAACTGCCGTGTTACACCAGTGAGAAGTCAGCATTTACAGACACCGATATGACGTCTTTCTATACCGGAAACCTGGTGGGCTGTTTTGGCAATTCATCCTTCTCGATACCCGCATTCAGCCAGGCGCTCCCCAATCCGGCAACCTGGATGCTGGACCGAATTCTGACCAGTCGTTTTGAAGGCGGTCAGTACGGCCTTGGCGAAATTATTGCGGAAAAGGATCTACCGACAGATCACTGGGCGTTTGATGCTCACTTTAAAAATGATTCTGTCTTTCCAGGCAGCATGATGATTCTGGGTATCAATCAGCTGTTTTTATTTCTCGCAATTCACTCAGGGCTTTACCCCAAATACCAACATCTGGCTCTTCAGACCGTCTACCATCAGGAAGTGAAAACATCCTTCAGAGGACAGATCAAACGCATGCCTTCGACCATCAAATATCATATGCATATTAAGGACGTCGAAGACAATGACGGTTTCACCCTAACGGTGGACACCGACATCATCTGCAACGGCAAAATCATTTTGCGAGCCGAAAACTACACTTTAACCTCGGGCCAATGCGAGTAACCATTCATGAATATCAGAGAAGCAAAAAAAAAACCTTTGCGAAAGCAGCAACCCTGTTCTGGACAGGTTATCCCAATCAGCTCATTGCTGATCAGGATGAACAAACGGTTCTAACCGAAAATATCGAACCGTTGTTCGTCATCGATAAAAAGGGCGAGTTGGTACTTGCCAATGGCGGTACTGTTTCAACCACTGAGAGTACCGACAGTCAGCCATGTCAGGGAATGATTCCTGCTGTCCATGCTGAAGACCTCGGTGACACCGACTTCAAACGCTGTTATGACACTCACTTGGCCTACATGGGTGGAGCCATGGCCAATGGAATTTCCAGCGCGGCGATGGTCATTGCGCTGACACGGGCCGGCGCTCTGGGGTCTTATGGGTCCGGTGGTGTGTCAATGACCACTATCGAAGAGTCGATCAAAGACATTCAACAGGCGATAGGAGACAAACCGTTTGCGGTTAATCTGCTACATCAGCCAGGCCGTCCGGACAATGAGCTAGCACTGGTAGAGCTGCTATTAAAATACGGTGTCGTGGCTCTTGAGGCTTCGGCATTTCTGACACTATCACCAGCCATTATTTATTATCGCCTGTCTGGACTGAGCACTTCGCCAGAGGGTACGACAAGGGTCAAAAACAGGATCATTGCCAAAATATCTCGACCAGAACTGGCAACCCTGTTTATGCAGCCGGCAGATCCCAAAATCGTTGCCGAACTGCTCGCCAGCGGTCGTATCAGCCACGAACAGGCGCAACTGGCAAAACATGTTCCGGTAGCCGATGACATCACCGTTGAAGCAGACTCCGGCGGTCATACCGACAACCGGCCGATGATTGCTCTACTACCGGCCATTATTGCATTACGAGACCGGTTGCAGACACAGTACGGCTATCAGCAAACGATCCGCATTGGCGCCGGTGGCGGAATCAGCACTCCACAAGCAGCCCTGGCGGCTTTTCAAATGGGTGCCGCCTACATTGTTACAGGTTCAATCAATCAGGCTTGTGTGGAATCAGGTACCAGCCAACGGGTCCGCCAGTTGCTGGCACAAGCAGATATGGCTGATGTGGTTATGGCACCCAGTGCCGACATGTTTGAAATGGGGGTCAAGGTGCAGGTGCTCAAGAAAGGCACCATGTTTCCGATGAATGCCCAGAAGCTATATGAACTGTATCGGACTTATACCTCCCTCGATGCCATTCCGGCAGACGAACGATTAAAGCTGGAGAAACGGATCCTTCGCAAAACCTGTGATGAGGTGTGGGATGATGTACAGGTGTTTTTTGGCCGCCTTGACCCCCAACAGTTACAGAAAGCAGCTCTGGATCCAAAACATAAAATGGCGTTGATCTTCCGCTGGTACCTTGGCAAATCCTCCGGCTGGGCAATCGGTAATGTTCCCGACCGCAATATGGATATGCAAATATGGTGTGGCCCCGCCATGGGTGCATTTAATGCCTGGGTCAAAGACAGTTACCTCGAGTTACCCGAAAATCGCCAGGTTGCCGATGTCGCCCGACATATTGTCGATGGTGCGGCCTATCTTTATCGGATAAACCTGTTAAGGCAGACAGGTTTTAAAATGACCAACATCCGCGAAAACTACGTTCCACAACCACGTTAAGGACTCATAATGCAGGAAAACCTTGTTCAGACCGCACCTCACTCAGAATGGTGGATGGATTCGGTGTTTTATCATATTTACCCGCTAGGATTTTGTGACGCTCCAGAGGCCAATAACTTTACCGACACGCCAGTCCATCGCATCGAAAAAGTGTATGAGTGGCTGGATCATTTACAGGAACTGGGTATCACCGCAATTTATTTTGGCCCTCTTTTCGAATCCAGTTATCACGGCTACGACACCGCTGATTTTTTTCAGATTGATCGGCGTCTGGGAGATTTCGAATCCTTGGCTGCGTTGTTCCGGGAAATGCATAAGCGTCATATCAAAGTGGTTCTGGATGGTGTCTTCAATCATGTCGGGCGTGATTTCTGGGCATTTCAGGATCTACAAAAAAACCTGCAAAATTCCGCTTATAAAGACTGGTTTGTGAATGTCGACTTTTCTGGAACGAGTCCCTACGGTGATTCGTTTTGCTACGAAGGCTGGGAAGGACACTATAATCTGGTCAAGCTTAATCTGCACAACGACGCTGTCTGTGAGCATCTGTTCACGGCAATTAAAACCTGGGTTGATAAGCTGGATATTGATGGCCTCAGGCTTGATGTGGCCTATTGCCTGGATAAGCAGTTTCTGAAAAAAATCCGTCACTTCGCTACCACATTGAAAACAGATTTTTGGCTAATGGGTGAAATGATTCATGGTGATTACAATCAATGGGTCAATCAGGACATGCTTCATTCCGGCACCAATTATGAGTGTTTCAAAGGACTGTATTCCAGCCACAATGACATTAACTATTTTGAAATAGCGTATTCTCTGAATCGTTTATTCGGCAGCGAGGGCATTTACAAAGAGCTCTCCCTGTTTAATTTTGTCGACAACCATGATGTCAATCGAGTCGCATCGTTGTTGAAAAAGACCGAACATCTGTATCCTTTATATTGTCTGTTGTTCACCATTCCCGGAATACCGTCCATTTATTATGGCAGCGAATGGGGGATATATGGAGAAAAGACCGATAACAGCGATGCCGCGTTGCGACCTAACCTGGATTTAAATTTCATCCGGGAAAATGCCCGGAATAAAGACCTGAGTCAGACCATTGGCACTCTGGCCGCCATCCGAAAATCATCACAAGCGCTAAAACGCGGGGATTATTTGCAACTGACACTCACGCATGAACAGTTTTCATTCCGGCGAAATTTCTTTGGAGATGAAATGGTGGTATTGGTGAACAGTGCCGCACATGCAGCTGGATTCGATATTTCCCTACCCGATCACAGCAGTCGCCAATATGTAGATCTGCTGAACGGCGGTGATGTCTTTCAGGCCGATAACGGTCGCCTTCATGTCCCTGAAGTCCATCCCCATTGGTGCAGAATTCTGCACGCCCGTGATTGATTCGTTGCTTCCAGATTGGGTTATCAAGCCGGTCATACGATAACCGGCTTATACGGAGACAGGCATTAACGCAATTGACTGTCCTTGCTGCCACGACGATTAAAGGTCGTTGCCGAAGTCTGCTGGTTCTCAAGCTCCGCCTGACACGCCACACAATAACGAATTCCGGGCATGGCCTTACGCCGCGCTTCTGGTATTTCACAATCGCATTCTTCACAATGCGTCAGACTTTCACCCTGATGCAAACGACTGCGAGCCAGATTGACTGCGTCTTCAACACTGGCATCAATCTGGTCCTGAACTGCTCCGTCTTTCGCCCAACCAACCGCCATTATTCTCTCCCGTCTATTTCCGCCAGACTTGGTATTACGGTATCGGAATATGCGACACGTTACAGACCCTCTTCATCTTCATCATCCAGCACTTCCAGTTTTAACTCCCCGAATCCCGAACTGATCGGTTCTGCCGTTTTTTCCTCACTTTCCGGCGATTGGTTTTGTTCGCTCGCAAGTTTGATTTTCAACCGCAGGTTATTGGGCGAATCGGCGTTGGCCAGTGCTTCGGTCAGGTTGATTTTACCTTCTTGATAAAGCTTGAAAATAGCCGCATCGAATGTCTGCATTCCAAGATTTGCGGATTTTTCCATGATTTCTTTAATGTCTTCCAGCCGGGCTTTCAGAATCAATTCCTGAATGGTTTTAGTGCCCAGCAATACTTCGACAGCCGCGCAACGCTTGCCATCCACGGTGGGAATCAACCGCTGTGACACAATCGCACGAATGTTCTGAGACAACCCCAGCAGCAACTGCGGCCGGCGCTCCTCCGGAAACATATTGATGATACGCTCCAGCGCCTGATTAGCATTATTAGCATGCAAAGTAGAAATGGCGAGATGACCGGTTTCGGCAAACTCCAGGGCATGTTCCATGGTTTCCCGATCACGAATCTCACCAATCAGAATCACGTCCGGTGCCTGTCGCAACGTGTTTTTCAAGGCGTTACGAAAACTACGGGTATCAACACCCACTTCACGTTGATTGATGATGCTTTTTTTGTGTTTGTGGACAAACTCAACCGGGTCCTCAATGGTAATGATATGACCGCCAGAGTTGGAGTTTCGATGATCGATCAATGCCGCCAGAGAAGTGGATTTGCCAGACCCGGTTCCACCGACAAACAACACCAGTCCGCGTTTGGTCATTACCACATCCTTGAGTACTACAGGCAATCCCAAATGATCGAAACGGGGAATTTCGGTATTGATATTCCGGGCAACGATAGACACTTCATTACGCTGTTTAAAAATATTAATACGAAAACGGCCAATGCCTGAGATGGAGATAGCCAGATTCATTTCCAGTTCCTGGGCAAATTCCCGGCGCTGTTCTTCATCCATGATCTGATTGGCAATATTTTCAATTTCACCTGGTTTCAGGGATGTCTGTGAGACCGGCTTCAGGGAACCCTGAAACTTCGCACAGGGTGGCGCGCCAGTACTCAAATACAGATCAGATCCGTCTTTTGTCGCCAACAACTTCAAATACTGGTCAATAGGTGTGGCCATAAATGAATCCTACACATTCGCTTAAAATATCAGTTTAGTCTATGTCATAGCCCGTATCGATCAGTGAAAAGACGGACTCTTACTGTGATACAACCGGTGTTCACCATCCACTTAAAGTGTGTATGGATATTGTCTGGCAACTCGTACAGACAGGGGTTCTACATCTTATTTCTCATTGTGTGTAGCACCCGGGCTAATCGGTAGGGAAATATAAAAAGTACTACCATGTCCAATGCTACTATTGACCCGAATATCACCCTGATGGTTTTTGACAATACTGTAAGAGACCGATAGACCCAGTCCAGTCCCCTCGCCTACCGAGCGAGTAGTAAAAAAAGGATCAAAAATCCGCAATAGATCTCTCTCAGCAATACCAACACCGTCATCACTTATCTCAACCCATACAAAGTCACCTTCATGGCCGGTACGAATGGTAATTTTCCCACTGTCCAGAATTGCCTGCGCTGCGTTAATCAGCAGGTTCATGAACACCTGATTCAGTTGTGAAGGAATACAGTGAATCTTCGGCAATGGTCCAAATTGCCGGTCAATCTCCACTTTCTGTTTCAGGCTGCTATCCAACACATTCAAAGTGCTATCAATGCATTTGTTTAAATCGGCCAGTTGCCATTCGGAGCTTCCCACTTTGGAAAAATCCCGCAGGTTTGAAACGATGTGCCGAACCCGTTCAATACCTTCGAGGGATTCATACAGCAGTTTAGGCGCATCTTCATTGATGAAATCAAAGCCGATGGACTTCTCCACGGCACTGACCCTTTCTCTGGCTGGGCTGTCGTCAGCGATACAGTCATCCAGTACCTCTTTATGCGTGGAAATCAATTGCAACAGATCAGTGACATAGTTTTTCAGGGTTTTGATATTGGACTTGACGTATCCCACTGGATTATTGATTTCGTGGGCAACCCCAGCGGCCAGCACACCAACCGCTGACATTTTCTCCGCCTGCCATATCTGCATCTGTGCCTCCTGAAGTCGCTTGTAAAGCGACTCAAGTGCTTTCAGCTGTTCTTTGGCTTCCAGTTCCATAGTTTTACGGCGGGTAATATCCTCAATGATGAACCAGACATAATGACGATGGTCAGCCCCCACAATTCGTACACCAAAAGCCTGTACCGGCACATGTTTGCCATCCTCACGATTCATGCCCAGCTCAATGGCCCCATAACGCCCCTCAGTTTCCAGGGCTTTACGCATGGCAGCCACTTCCGTGGCAAATTCTGTTGCAATACAGGACCACATATCGGTGTTCTTTAACGTCGCTTCGGAGCTGTCCAACAGTTGCTGATAAGCGTGATTGTATTCAAGATGACGCCCTTCCATATCGACCAGTGCAATACCGAGGGGAGAGTGCTCGAACAGGGCACTGAGTTTGGCATCTGCGGCAGCTTCGGATAGCTTACGGGCAGTAATATCCAGAGCGACACCAATCACCGCGGGCATGCCCTCGAATTCCATGGCACGACCGTGAACCTCCAGATCTATAAATCGGCCATCGTGCCGAACTCCAACAAAGCAATAACGCATTTCCGGTACGTCACCTTCGGAGCGGCGGCGAACATTCTCAATCACCTTATCGCGGTCTTGCGGAGCGATAAATTCCAGAACGGGAACTTTATCAATAATTTCATCAGGAGATTGAAAACCAAAAATCCGTGCGAACTCCTGATTCACGTAACGGAAAAAACCATTCTGAATCAGGTAAATACCTGCCAGGGATTGTTCCAGCAGCGCAAGATGCCACTCACCCGACATCTGTATGTCAACAGCTTCTCTTGGGGTACCTGATTTTGGTGTTTCATTTCGATCACTCATGCTCTACCCCGGCACAGTCATAGAACAGCAACTGTATCGACCAATACACCATCTGATTAAACTCCTCAGGCAACATAAGTTAAATTTTTGTTTGCAGCAGTGCATAGGCCACTGGTACAACGCTGATGTTTATGATGTACACCCATTAACTATAGATGAGTTTGACCGGGTTACCATGGTTAAACGGCTATTCGATTGAGCAGTATTTGGTACATACAGGCGTCTGGGAGCCTGAACCGATAGCGGCAGCACGACATTTATAGTCACTGCATTTTTGGATAGCCGCCGATTTAACGATTGATCAGTGTTCCTGGCTGTCGTTGTTACACAAACCAACATTTATTGACATATCATAACCGCGGGCGACTCGGCGTTAAGCGTGCCCCCCGGATCATCACTACCGGATAATACTTAACCCGGTAACCGCTCCAGTTGGGGCAGATTTTCTAGATCACTGTCCCAATCGGCTTTACTGGAGACAAAAATATGCGCATTGGGCGTCATCGCCAACTCACCATTCAGACTGCCAGCCGGAACCACCAGCAGCTTGCCCTCCATATGCAAATTGGGCAGAGCCGAGCCACAATCGGTACAGAAACTTTTTACATGTTGTGTGGGAAAAAGGTTGAACGTCTTGACCTTATCCTCACCGACGATCCATTTCAAACAAGCCGATGACGAAAACAGATTAGCGGAATGTGCAGAACCAGTATCTTTACGACAATGCTCACAGTGGCACAAATAAAACTGATCAAACTCCCCTTCAATTTCAAACCGGACCTTGCCGCATAAACAGGAACCATAGTATTTGTTTTTCATATTATCCTCAGGTTGGTCACTGGATCTTCATCATAAAATATTAGCAGGCTTATTAATGATATGTCGATGGAACTGCAGATCGTGGTAGGCGCTGGGAAATGAAGCAATATTCTATGGCAGGGCATTGCGGCGATCCGGCTCATTCATGCCAGATCGCCACGTACTCATCAAGCGATGGAGAGATAAACCCCAACCATGGCGATGGCACCACCAGCCACGCGACTAAGAAGATCATGACGGGTTTTGTGAATCAACAAACCACTGGCAATGCCGGCCAGATGAAGCAGCGCTGTGGCCGCGACAAAACCGCTAACATAGGATATAGCGCCTGCGGTCATAGGCATTTCCGCACCATGAGCATGGCCGTGGAACAAGGCAAACACACCCACCAGCGCCGCACTGACCAGTACCGGCAAACGAAAGGCACCTGCGATCAGAACGCCCAACAGCAGCACTGAAACCGCAATTCCCTGTTCAACCCATGGCAACGCCACACCGGTAAATCCGAGTACCCCACCGGCGATCATGACCAACACGAATGAACATGGCACCGCCCAGATTGCCCGGCCTCCCATTTGTGCCGCCCATAACCCTACCGCCAACATTGCCAGCAGATGGTCAAGCCCGCCCAGCGGATGGCCAAACCCGTGACTCAGTCCACTGGCGGTGGATACTCCGGTATGTGCGGACGCAAATACCGGCAATGCCAGCAGCAGAGTTGTCATGACCGTTTTCAATGTGAATTTCATGTTCGTTATCCTCGTTCATACGACTGCGGTAACCGGTGGCAAAACCTTCGGTTCCAGCATGCCTTCAGTAATTATAAATTCGATGATCTGTTCCAGACCTTCGGCTTTTTTCAGATTGGAAAATACAAATGGACGGTTTCCTCGCATCAGATGGGCATCATGATCCATCACAGTCAGCGATGCCCCCACCATCGGTGCGAGATCGGTTTTATTAATGACCAGAAGATCTGAGCGGGTGATACCCGGCCCTCCCTTGCGTGG
This sequence comes from Gynuella sp., assembly GCF_050297175.1. Lineage (NCBI taxonomy): Bacteria > Pseudomonadati > Pseudomonadota > Gammaproteobacteria > Oceanospirillales > Saccharospirillaceae > Gynuella > Gynuella sp. The sequence continues at coordinate 196,668 of NZ_JBNKSF010000035.1, forward strand.
AATTTTATCGCCGGCGGAAACATCGATGACATAAATCGTCAAATCCGATAACTCCGGGCTGAATGTCGCGCTGAGATTATCCCCACCACTCTCAACAAATACAACATCCAGATCAGGGTGCCTTTTTGCCAGTTCATCAATGGCGGCGAGATTCATGGAGGCATCTTCCCGAATGGCCGTATGTGGACAGCCACCGGTTTCCACACCGATGATACGGTCAGCCGAAAGAGCCTGATGGTGGGTCAGAAACTGAGCATCTTCCTGAGTGTAAATATCGTTGGTCACCACGGCAATATTGTAGTGTTCGCGCATGGCACTGCACAGGGAGCGTAACAGTGCAGTTTTGCCGGATCCTACCGGCCCACCAACCCCCACACGTAAAGTTTGTTTATTCATATGCTTGCTTCCTATGATCGAAATAAACGGCTGTATTGCACTTCGTGCCGGGCGCTGGCAATGGCCAGGGCTGGCAAGGATGATCCTATTTCTGTCGCTGATATCTGTTCTGATTGTGTCACTGCGGCGGCGATCAACGGTTGCAGTTGCAGCAGCAGTTGCTGCGCCTGGGACTGCCCAAGCGGCACCAGTTTGGTGGCAGCAACCACTTGGTTTTCCAGCCAGGACCAGCTCATCCCGAGCGCCGCTGTCGGCCAGTCAATCTGCCAGTACACCGCCACCCAGGCATAGAGGGTGATAAATGTGACTGTCTCGCATGTGTCCGGCAAGGGAATCTGTAATTGTTTCAACAAGCGTACCAGCGCTTCGCCGGTCGCGGTATCCATGAGCCGCAGTTCAGCGCTCTCACGACTGGCCAGTAACAACTCGCCGGTCTGTTGCCAGGCTTTCAGATCAGACCGTTGTGCAGCTTCCATGGCCAGCCGCAATACCGGCAGCTCCAACGCTGGAAGGGCATATGCGAGCTGTTGCGACAACCACTCGCGGGTATCGTTCTGATTACCAATCCAGCCCAGTTCCACCGCGCTTTCCAGCCCCTGGGAAAAAGCAAATGCGCCTACCGGCAGGCCGGCACTATTCAGTTGCAACAGTCGCAACAGTCGCAACAGCCCGGTATCAGTGAGCGTGATGGCCATGGTAGGCTCCGTTTTCCGGCATGAATACCGCACGTTCGCGACACACCTGCAACCCTTGTTGTATCAGCATGGCTTCGAGCACATGATCGGGGGGCATGCGCAGCCAGCGCTCTCCCACCTGTACTTTGACATGACGATTACCCAGGTGATAGCAGGCTCTGGCAAAGGTGCCCCAGTCTTCGCACGTTGCCCGGACAAGGGTTTCTTCAGCTCCTTGAATCTGCACAATGCGACCACAACGACTTTTCAGATATTCTCCAACCAATAACGGACGCCCGCGTTCCTGCATGATCAGATGTACTTCTTCGCCACCCTCGGTGTGCAGGCGCTGACGGTTTTTGTGCCGTTGTTCATGCGTCAGTATCACGGTCGCCGTTACCGGTTCATGGCAGTGCAGTCCTAATCGTTCGTGTATTTCCAACATGATGAATTCCTCAAAACAGACAGTATCGCTGCGCCAGTGGCAGCTCGGTGGCCGGTTCACAGGTCAGTAGTTCACCATCGGCCCTCACTTCATAGGTTTGCGGGTCCACACTGATATCCGGCAACCAATCATTCAGGCGCATATCCTGTTTACTCAGGTTGCGGGTACCACGACAGGCGACCAGCGAACGGCGCAGACCAAGCGCCTGAGCAAGGTTATTTTGCATGGCAGCTGCCGCGACAAAAGTAACGGATGTGGCCGCTGACGCTGCACCAAAGCCACCAAACATCATGCGATAGTGAACCGGTTGCGGAGTAGGAATGGAGGCATTGGGATCCCCCATCGGAGCCGCCGCGATCATGCCGCCTTTGATGATCAGTGATGGTTTAATGCCGAAAAACGCTGGCTTCCAGAGCACCAGATCAGCAAGTTTACCGACCTCAATGGAACCTACTTCATGAGCAATACCATGGGTAATGGCCGGGTTGATGGTGTATTTGGCGATATAGCGTCTAACCCGGAAATTATCCGCTCCCAGGGTCTGATCCTCAGGCAGCAGGCCGAACTGACTCTTCATTTTATGGGCAGTCTGCCAGGTCCGGGTGATTACCTCACCAACCCGTCCCATGGCCTGTGAATCCGAAGCAATCATACTGAACGCACCACGATCATGAAGAATGTCTTCAGCGGCAATGGTTTCCTTGCGTATACGCGAATCGGCAAATGCGACATCTTCCGGAATACTGCTGTCGAGATGATGACAGACCATCAGCATGTCGAGATGTTCATCCACGGTATTGCCGGTGTAGGGTCGGGTGGGATTGGTGGAGGAGGGCAAAACATTGGCATGAGCACAGGCACGGATAATGTCCGGCGCATGACCACCGCCGGCGCCTTCAGTGTGATAGGTATGAATGACCCGCTGCTTAAATGCGGCAAGCGTATCATCCACAAAACCGGACTCATTCAGAGTGTCAGTATGTATCGCTACCTGCACATCATATTGTTCGGCCACACTCAGACAATTATCGATGGAGGCCGGCGTGGTCCCCCAGTCTTCATGCAGTTTCAAACCGCAGGCCCCAGCCTGCAACTGCGCAACCAAAGCGTCCGGCAAACTGGCGTTGCCTTTACCGAGGAAGCCAAAATTCATGGGCAGATCATCGGTGGCCTGCATCATTTTGCCAAGATACCAGGGTCCGGGGGTACAGGTGGTTGCATTGGTGCCCGTAGCCGGACCAGTACCACCACCAATCATGGTGGTCACCCCGGACATTAATGCCTCTTCCACTTGTTGAGGGCAAATAAAGTGAATATGGGCATCCACCGCCCCAGCCGTCAGGATCGACCCCTCACCGGCCACCACTTCGGTACCGGGACCAATGATCAGGTCCACCGCGTCCTGAATATCCGGATTACCGGCTTTGCCGATGCCAGCAATACGCCCCTGTTTGATACCAACATCAGCCTTAACGATGCCCCAGTGATCAATAATAACGGCGTTGGTGATGACTAGATCCATGGTGTCATCATCCAATCGCTGGCTTTGCCCCATACCATCACGAATCACCTTACCGCCACCGAATTTCACTTCGTCGCCGTAGTGAGTAAAATCCTTTTCGATTTCTATCCATAACCCGGTATCGGCCAAGCGCATCCGATCGCCGACGGTTGGCCCGAACATTTGTGCATAACTTTGTCTGTCTATGGTTCGGCTCATGACGATGCTCCACCGTCAAGTGCACCCATAATCTGTGCGCGGAAACCAAATACTCTGCGGCTGCCGGCATAGGGCACCAACTCCACTTCACGCCCCTGCCCAGGTTCAAAACGAACTGCCGTGCCAGACGGAATATTCAAGTGGAAACCACGGGTCCGGTCGCGCTCAAAACGCAGTCCTGGATTGGTTTCATAAAAGTGGTAATGGGAACCGACCTGGATCGGCCGGTCAGCCGTATTTTCGACATACACCGTGACGGTCTGGCGTTGTTCATTCAGAACAATGTCATCGCCTCTCGTCTGTATTTCACCCGGAATCATATGATCTCCTCAAACAATCGGTTCATGGACGGTAACGAGCTTGGTGCCATCAGCGAACGTGGCCTCGACCTGCACCTCTGCAATCATCTCCGCGACCCCTTCCATAACCTGATCCGCTGTCAGCAGTGTCTTGCCATAACCCATAAGCTCGGCCACCGTGCGGCCATCGCGGGCTCCTTCAACAATCTCCATGGTCAGATACGCCACCGCTTCGGGGTAGTTGAGTTTCAAGCCGCGCTTCAGTCGCCGTTCGGCCAGTAACGCGGCAGTGAATACCAATAGCTTGTCTTTCTCTCTGGGAAGTAGTTCCATTCAACACCTCATCAAGTCAGGTTGCCCAAATTCTGGGCATACAGGCGTCACGACCGGTCAATAGCGGCCGGATATGACACCATAGTTGGGTCAGCAGCCGGCGCGCCCTTTCGGTACTCCAGCCGCAAAATCGAATACTGAGAAAATCGCCACAGCGGCTAATGGCGGCCAAATCCGCATCATTTATTTGAGTGCAGCAATGTCGCAGTTGCTGCATAACGGCATCATCGATATCGTCCGCAAAAGGTCCGGCCAGCATCAGTGCATATACTGGCGCGCCACGAAATCCGACATTGGCGTCCAACAGAGGCAAGGTCTGATCATTGATCAGTAGACGTTCATTAATGACCAGCCTGGAAGACTGATAAATACGCAAACGCTGATCCAGTTCACCGCTGTCAAAGGATTGTTTATTAGCTGGCAAACCAAAGCTGATGATGTCCCACAGCAAACAACGAGCACCGGCTTGAAGATGGACTTCGGTATTTAAATGTACCCGTGCCGCCGGGAATAAGATGGTTTCCAACGGCAACCATTCCAGGATGGCACCGTCCGCTACCTGGACGGATATATGCTGCCGCTGCAGGGAGGCATCATCACGAGCGCGATAGACCCGGCCAGCACCCGGCGTGGTCAGCAATGCCTGAGCCTCAGTATCAAGAGCAACATAAACATGCAATCGATCGCCGGATACCAGGCCACCAGGTGGATGTAGTAAATAGATATGGGCGCACTCCTGTCCTTCCGGATAGAAAGGTTTTTGCACATACAGCGGACCGCGATGTTCGTTTCGGAGCAAACGGGTACCGCGCCCGGTGGCCGTCAGCTGCAGGCGAATATCCGCTTCCCAACGGCCAGTCGTGGATATAGGCGATACCTCAATACGTTGATTCAAGCACCCTCCTATACCGCCAGATGCTGGCGTATCAGTTCGTCGCTCAGGTTTTCCATGTGGTCACTGGCGACAATGCGTCCCTTTTCCATGAGGTGAAATTGCTTGCCAACACGACGGGCAAAACCCAGTTTCTGTTCCACCAGAATAACTGTCAGGCCATCTTCTTCATTCAGCCGCAAAATGACATCGCCGATCTGTTGCACGATGTTGGGCTGGATTCCTTCATTCGGTTCATCGAGTATCAATACCGATGGTTCAATGACCAGCGCCCGGCCGATGGCCAGTTGTTGCTGCTGACCACCGGAAAGATCACCACCACGGCGATGCAGCATATCTGCCAGCACGGGAAACAATTCGAAAATCCGTTCGGGAATGTGTTTCCGTTTGTCTTTGCGTATTGGCAAGCCGATGCGTAGATTTTCTTCCACTGTCAGCAGGGGGAAGATTTCCCGTCCCTGTGGGACATAACCAATGCCTGCTGGTGCTCTTTTTTCTGCCGGGCGATGATGTAACGGCTGATCATTGACACGAATTTCTCCACCGCTGACCGGCAGTAACCCCATCAGACACTTCAGCAGTGTGGTTTTGCCAACCCCATTGCGCCCCATGATGCAGGCACACGATCCCTGCGTAATAGTGAGATCAACCCCCCACAGAATCTGACTGCCACCATAGTGCTGGGTCACCTGTTTAAGTTCGATCATGCACTTTCTCCAAGATAAACATCGATGACATCCGGATTATTCTGCACCTCATCCATGCTGCCTTCGGCCAATACCGAGCCCTGATGCAAAACGGTCACAGTTCGGGCGATGCTACGGACAAATTCCATATCATGCTCGACTACCACGACCGTGTGCTGACCAGCCAGCGAGGTCAGTAGTTCGGCGGTACGGTCGGTTTCCTGCGCGGTCATGCCGGCAACCGGCTCATCGATCAGCAATAACCGTGGTTCTGCCACCAGCAGCATGCCGATTTCCAGCCACTGCTTCTGGCCATGAGACAGTGCCCCAGCCAGCATATGTCGGTGTTGCTGCAGGCCGATGATTTCCATCACCTCATCGATGCGTTCTCGTTGTCTGGCTGACAAGTGCGCCACCAATGCCGGCAAAATGCCTTTATGAGTGTTCAGCGCCAGCTCAAGGTTGTCAGACACGGTATGTGCCTCAAACACGGTAGGCTTTTGAAACTTTCGACCAATGCCGAGCCGGGCAATATCCGCCTCGCGCTTTTCCAGTAGATTATGGGTCTGGCCAAACCAGACCGAACCACTGTCACAGCGGGTTTTACCGGTCATAACATCCATCAGTGTGGTCTTGCCAGCGCCGTTGGCACCGATCAGACAGCGCAGCTCCCCATCGTTGATATACAGGTTCAGATTGTTCAGGGCTTTAAAGCCATCGAAGCTGACGCTCAAATCTTCAATGTAGAGAATGACCTGATGGGAAACATCAACATTAATCTGCCGGGGTGCCAAAAACGGCCAAACCTGATCCCGTCGCAATATACTCATGGCTCTGACCTCTGACCAAGTGAATAAGACGACAACTTTCCGGTGGTGGCGCGGAGTTGTGCTGTGAGTCCGACCAGACCTTTGGGTAGAAACAGTGTCACCAGAACAAACAGACCACCCAGGGCAAATAACCAGGCATCGGGCAGCAATGCGGTAAAACGGGTCTTGGCGTAGTTGATCAACAACGCGCCGATAACTGCACCGACCAACGTACCGCGACCACCAACGGCTACCCAGATTACGATCTCAATGGAATTGATAGGTGCAAACTCACCAGGATTAATGATGCCAACCTGAGGCACATACAAAGCACCGGCCACAGCCGCAACCACAGCGGAATACACGAACAGCCAGACCTTGTAACGTTCGGTCTGGTATCCGAGAAACCGGGCCCTGGCCTCACCATCACGGATGGCGATGATGACCTTGCCAAAACGTGAACGCAGAATTGCCTGACTCAACCACAGAGCGATGATCAATAACACCGCAGACAGCAGTAGCAACACCACGCGCGTGGTATCGGCTTGTAAGTTGAAACCGAGGAGATCCTTAAAATCAGTCAGACCGTTATTACCGCCAAACCCCATTTCGTTGCGAAAAAAACTCAGCATAAAGGCATACGTCAACGCCTGGGTCATGATGGACAGATAGACACCCGTCACCCGGGAACGAAACGCCAGCCAGCCAAACAGAAACGCCAGACCACCCGGTATCAGCATCACCATCAACAGTGCAAACCAGAAGTGATCCATGCCAAGCCAGTACCATGGCAGCTCCTTCCAGTTCAGAAATACCATGAAATCCGGCAACAGGGCATTGCCATAAACACCACGGTCACCGATCTGACGCATCAGATACATGCCCATGGCATAACCGCCAAGGGCAAAAAAGACACCATGACCAAGACTCAGGATACCGCAGTAACCCCAGACCACATCAACAGCCAGTGCCAGCATGGCATAGCACAGATATTTACCAAGTAATGTAACGGTGTAGGTACTCACATGCAGTGCTGAAGATTCCGGCAACAACAGATTTCCCAGCGCTGCCAGCAGTGCCATAGCAAATACCGCCACAACAACCGGCCAGGTCGCAGTGGCCCTGGCTTCATGCTGACGCCATAAACTGAACCGACTCATTCAGCAGCCCTCCCTTTTTGCGGAAACAATCCCTTCGGCCGTTTCTGGATAAACAAAATGATGAATACCAATACCAGAATACTTGCGAGTACCGCACCGGTGACCGGCTCCAGAAATTTATTGGCAATTCCAAGCGTAAACGCCGCAACCAATGTACCTAACAAATTGCCCACACCACCAAACACCACCACCATGAAGGAATCAATGATGTAACTCTGTCCCAGGTTGGGACCAACATTGGTCAACTGGCTCAGGGCCACACCCGCAATGCCAGCGATACCAGAGCCCAAGCCAAACGTCAGGGCGTCCACCCGCTCGGTATGCACACCCATGGCCCTGGCCATATCGCGATTCTGTGACACAGCCCGGACATTCAGACCCAATGAGGTTTTTTTCAGAATCAGCAACAGTAAAGCAAACACCAGCAATGCAAATACGAAGATGTATAGCCGGTTCAGGGTCAGGGATAACACCGGATTGAGTTCGATTGAACCACTCATCCATGAGGGTGTGGACACTTGCCGATTCAAGGGTGAAAAAACCGTCCGTACCAGCTGCTGCAAAATCAGACTAACCCCAAAGGTCGCCAATAAGGTTTCTAGCGGCCGACCATGCAAAAATCGAATAATGCCTCGTTCGATCAATATACCGGTCATACCCGATACCAAAAAAGCAGCCGGCACAGCGACCCATAGTGAATAGTCAATGGCATTGGGCATCAGCAGTTGTACGACATAGGTGGTGTAAGCCCCCAGCATTATCATTTCGCCGTGCGCCATGTTGATCACCCCCATGACCCCAAATGTGATGGCCAGCCCGATGGCCGCCAGCAATAGCACCGACCCGAGACTGAGACCAAAAAACAGCTGATCCAACCGACCATACCAGGCCACGCGTTGCTCGATATTAGCCACCGCCCGTTTTGCCGCGATCTGGACGTTTGGCTTGGTATCATCCTTGGCCAATCGGTTCAAAGCGTTGCGAACATCGGCTTCAAGACTGTTGCCAAGCTGACCAATGGCCGCCACTCTGTCATTATCATCCTGAGCGGATTCAGCATTATATAAGGCGATAGCAGTCGTCATGATCGCTTTAACCTGTTGGTCCTGCTCGCTCGGATACAGTGAGCGAATAGTGGCAATGGTGTCGCGATCCAATTCGGACAACAGTGACCGAACCGCGCTGTAACGCAGATCCGGTTGACGGGCATTGAGTTGCAACCGGGCAATGATCTGTCGTAGCTGACCGCGCAGAGTGTTATTTACTCTGACTTTTTTAATTTGTTGCTTAGATAACGAATCGATGCTGCGGCCGGTGAGCATTTCTCGATATTGATTGGCCCCATTAACGGGAGTCACCGAAACCAGCCTATGGTCAGACTTCCGGTAATAGAGGTCACCCGCCAGCATGGTACGAAATAACGGCAATAATACTTCTCCGCCTTCGACTTCCAGCTGTTCAAGAATAGGTGCCATATCTTTTAAGCGTGCTTCTGTCAGTTGCTGCAGTAACCGGTCAACAGCGGTCTGTTGGTTCTGCGCCCAAGCCGGCCATGCCTGACAGATACACAGGACACAAAAAAACATTAGTTTTTTCACCCTACACTCCAGCGTATTGATATTTAAATGGATTAATAATTACGGCAGTGACGAATACCGGCGATCCACACAACCATGGACCACCGGTTCAGATACCTATCTTATGAGCCGTAGTTTTGCCCGGAGCAGGTTTTTGTCTGGGTGTTGTAATTGCCGCACTTGATGGGAGCAGTCCAGTCAGAAATCAGATCTTTCGAACCGGGCAAAAAGTCTGACCAGGCATCGCCAGCCACCAGACCATCGGTTTCCCAGACCACTTCAAACTGGCCGTCATCCTGTATTTCACCGATTAATACCGGTTTGCTCAAATGGTGATTTTTGTTCATGACCGCCATGCCGCCAGTCAGATTGGGCGTCTGTATACCAATCATGGCCTGCTCAACGTTATCGACATCGGTGCTGCCAGCTTTCTCAACGGCTTTCACCCACATATTGAAACCGATATAGGTGGCTTCCATCGGGTCATTGGTGACTCTGGCGTCATTGTGAATAAACTGATGCCACTGTTTGATGAATGCCTGGTTTTCGGGTGTGTCCACACTTTCAAAATAGTTCCAGGCAGCCAGGTGGCCAACCAGTGGTGTGGTATCAATACCGGACAACTCCTCCTCCCCAACAGAAAATGCGACAACGGGAATATCTTCCGCAGAAACGCCCTGGTTACCGAGTTCTTTATAGAAAGGTACGTTGGCATCACCATTGATCGTGGAAACCACTGCAGTCTTTTTGCCTTCGTTACCGAACTTTTTGATATCAGAAACGATGGACTGCCAGTCAGAGTGCCCAAAAGGGGTGTAGTTGATCATGATATCGGTATCTGCGACGCCTTTGGCTTTGAGGTAGGCTTCCAGAATTTTGTTGGTCGTGCGTGGATACACGTAATCGGTTCCTGCCAGTACCCAGCGTTTGACGCCGAGATCGTTCATCAGGTAATCCACTGCGGGAATAGCTTGTTGGTTCGGTGCAGCACCGGTGTAAAACACATTTTTGGAGGACTCTTCGCCTTCATACTGCACCGGATAAAACAGTAGTCCGTTCAGCTCCTCGATCACGGGCAGAACAGATTTGCGGGAAACGGATGTCCAGCAGCCAAAAATGACGTCAACTTGGTCCTTGGTCAATAATTCCCGGGTTTTTTCCGCAAACAACGGCCAATTGGAGGCTGGATCAACCACTACGGCTTCCAGTTTTTTACCCAACAGCCCGCCTTTTTTGTTTTGCTCGTCCACCATCATCAGAACGGTGTCTTTCAAAGTGGTTTCACTAATGGCCATTGTTCCCGACAGCGAATGCAATACGCCTACTTTAATGGTATCAGCCGCCAATGCACTCATGGTCAACAAACCAGCCGTCACACCGAGTGCCAGCCCTTTCAATAATTTAACAGGTTTCATGATTCCCGGTTCCCCCAGAATTTGGTTAATGCGTAAGACAACAATGAAACAAAGCGTTCCAGAGCATTATTCAGTGGGAAGCATCGTTTAGGTATGCGCTGATTGACTCATAAACCTACGTCATTTGACGTATTAGTGAGATGTTGAAAATGAGTAATCCTCGTTTCAGGCCGTGTACAGTACGAATGCCATGTACGAGCCTATAGAAGTATTGTGACAGGGGCTTAGGGGTTGTATTCATTTTACTTCACCAGCCGTATCAACAGGGTTAACTGTCGGTCGATTAAGCAAAAAAAAGCAGCCATCGGGCTGCTTTTTTACATGAAAATTGATTATTTCAAGGTTGGATAATCATTTTCAGAACCGAAGTCCCAGACTTTGCTACTCCACCCCTTATATATTGGCAATTCACAACGATTGTCACCGCTTTTTTTCGGGCACTTCAGCTCAGCACTAGTAGCCCCTTCTCCTTTGGCACTTTTTTTCAGACCTGTGGTATTGGTATCCCAGTAACTGCCGGTAACATTTACCTGTTCCCAGGAAAGTTCACCGTCCAGGGCTTCACCAACCAATCCACCGATATTGGTCTGCCCAATTACCGGACCGGTTGCGTATGTATTGGAAATATCAAAATAAGCCTCATAACTGTACAGCTTTGTAACACCGATCAACCCTCCAACCTGGTCGTTACCGTGGACACCCGCCCGGGCATAAGCATCACTAATCGACATCCCGGCATATCCAGATACTGCGTAACCAATGAGACCGCCCACCGTTTGCTGACCTTGGGTGTATCCCCTTGCAGATACAGAAGACACTCCAACATAGGCATAATCACCCGCTTCCAATTGGCCAATGAGACCACCGGCGTTCTCCTCTCTGCCGATCACTATACCGTTTGCCTTGCTACTCGAAATTGTCAAAGTGTTTTCAAAACCATTACCAATGGCTCTGCCGACCAGACCACCAACATCAGTGTCTCCGCTAATGATAACGTCTGCCTGACTCTCTGCCAGATGGACCGCAGAGCTGATACCCGGACCACCACTATTATCGCTGGCCAGATTACCTACTAGGCCACCCACTTTTGAATTTCCACTCGCCTGGCCAGTGACGTGATTATCTGTCAGATTCACCCTTGTCTGAGCATCAACAGAACCAGTACCAGCACCGCTATAGCCCACCATCCCTCCGGTGTAATCTGCTCCTATAACCAAAATCTTCGAGACGTTGTTAAATAACTGTACCTGTGCGCCCGAGCTGGCAAGGAGATACCCTACCAATCCTCCCACATACGTTTCACCAGAAACCACACCATTGACCGTACACCCTGACAGAGTTACGTCTTCATTTTCATAGGCGTTTTCAATAGCCCCGACAATTCCACCCACTTTATTATTGCCAAACACAATGACTCGCTGCAGTTCCAGGTTAATAACGCCTGCTCCCTTGTATGGCTGACTGCTGATCACACCAAACAAACCAACGTGATCTTCTTCCACGCGATCGATAAACAGATTACTGATGGTATGACCATTACCATTAAACACTGCGGCAAATGGATCGAGTTCGCTACCGATGGGCTCCCAGCCATAACCGTCATTCCAGAAGTCCCCTTCGCCATATAGTAGGCCAGCGCCGTTGCTACCAAAGTCGAGATCACTGACCAGCTCATAGCCAATACAACCTGAGACCGGACAACCGTTATCGATACTATTACCATCAGCATCTATGAAGCTACTGCCAATGAGATTGTAACGAATCTGATTAAGCTCTTCGATCGTGGAGATCTCGATCAGGCCGTTGTCATTGATATCCACATCAGCAAGATTAACTGCTTCGGTCAGGGGGGCCAACAGCAAAGAACTTAACAACACAGCCATCCCAGGTAATTGTTTTATGAGAATATTTATCAGAGTAGATTTCATGTTTACTTTCCTTGCTTTATTTATGATTAAATACGAGCTGTTTGAGCCATCCTTCGACTGCATTTTCTGAATTTGGCTGGTTAAAAAACCAAATAGTATTCTGTAACTCTTTTATTTTTATTCCTCCATTAGTGTTAAAGTTCGATTAATTACCAGTGGATTATCTTATTACCCGACACTCACATCTGCCAAATATCTTCGTTGCCTATGTCGGTCACTATCATAACCACCATGATTTTCATCATGCTTTCATTCTTTTCCGGCTACCATTATTTATAATTCACCAATCCCAATTACATCCTATAGAGCAGTACTGCATATGTTGGAAAACCTGGTCACTCATTACGGCTACCTGGCCTTGTTGCTGGGAACCTTTCTCGAAGGGGAAGCAATTTTAGTCATTGGCGGACTGATGGCTCATCAGGGATATCTGTCTCTTCCGTGGGTTATGACAGTTGCCCTAATTGGGTCATTTGCCGGTGACCAGTTTTACTTCTACCTGGGGCGAAAAAAAGGTCGTTCACTGATTAAATCACCCTCCATGCAATCAAAATTGGAAAAAGTATTCAGATTGATTCAGAAACATGAAAACTGGCTTATAGTGGGTTTTCGCTTTATATACGGCATCCGAACCATTACACCGATTGCTCTCGGGTTATCGAGGGTGTCCTATCTTAAGTACTCGTTATTGAACTTCCTGGGAGCGCTGGTCTGGTCGATAACAATTACCCTGGTCGGTTACAGTTTCGGGCATCTGGCTGAAGGCTTAATGGGCGATCTGAAAAAATATGAAGAGATCATCTTGATCATTGTCATTGCCGTTTTTATAGGTGGATTACTGATTCACTGGCAACTGAAACGCCGCAGCCGTTAATTTCCCTGGCAGCCACAGAACATACTGCGGCTGCCCTTATAACAAGGCTCTACTTTAACGTTGGGTACGCTTCGTCAGAACCAAAATCCCAGGTACTGGTGCTCCAACCACTATAAACAGCGGTGGCGCAATTGCTGTCTCCCGGTGTCTGTGGGCACTGCATTTCAGCGGTACTTAGACCAGTACCCCCCGAACTGACTAGTTGCCCGGTTGTACTGTTGTCCCAGTAACTTTTAGAAACATTAACCTGATTGGTATACATATCGTTGGGATCATAACTGTCCTGACTCAAACCAATCAGACCTCCGGTACTGGCGACACCAGATACCGTTCCACTGGAGTATGTTTTGGAAATATTAATGTACGCAACCTCGCCCTCGGCATAAGCGAAACCAATCAATCCACCAACCTGAGCCAATCCAACCACACCACCCTGAGCATATGAATCACGAACGACAAGATTGACCCAGTCTTTGGCATGTGTGTAGCCTATCAATCCACCGACATTATAGGCTCCATCAACACTGCCTGTGGCAGAAACTTTGGATACCTTGGTAATGGTTTCGTTATCGGCAAAAACTTTTCCAACCAGCCCACCAACGTTGCCATTGAGCGCAGATACATCGCCATTGGCCTGGGTTTTTTCAAGAGTCAGGGAACTCTCAAAACCATAACCATCAGTCGCACCTACTGCGCCACCAATATAATCATCTCCAGACACACTGGTATCTGCTGAATTACCGGAAACGATAATACTTCCGCTATAGTTCTTATACTGAATTTTGCCTACCAGCCCGCCAACATAAATATCTCCGCTGGACTGCCCCTGGGCATAGCTGTTATACACGCCAATTGCTCCCAGCGCGGCAACGTCAGCGTAGCCAATAACTCCGCCAACATAGTTCTCCCCGTTAACAACAGCATTGGTATAACTATCACCAATATCGACATAGCCGTCCATCGACGCACTTACCCGGCCAAGCAGTCCACCAACGTATTTTTCACCCTGAACAGAACCGCTCACAGAGCAGTCATCAATCAACACCGTGGTATAACTGGTTAGCTGTATACGTCCTAATAATCCACCTACCCGGTCAGCACCGGTTATGGAAGTCAAGGCACCGTTAAAATGGACGCTTTTTATTTTGGCACTGCCTTTTACCACCCCAAAAAAACCGACATCATTTTCATAGGGACGATTGATATATAGATTCTTAATGGAATAACTATTACCGTCGAAATTAGCGCCGAATGGGGCGCTGTCAGTACCGATGGGGATCCAGCCTTCACCTAAGTTCCAAAAGCCGGTTTCGTCGTGTAATACACCGTCAGCATCGGTATCAAAATCCAGGTCGTTAGCCAACTCATAGCCTTTACAGCCGGTGCTTGGGCAACCAGTGTCATTGGTGCTACCACTGGCATCCGTAAAACCGGTTCCATTCAGGTTATAGCGCATTTGATCCAGTTCTGCGAGCGTTTCAATCTCAATCAGACCATCGTCGTCCAGGTCGACATCAGCAGCATTGACGGCTTGTGCAGTGGATACTGTGAACGCAGATGTAACTGCACAGATAGCAATAAGGTGAATACGGGTGATTGGGGTCTTTGACAAGACGCGTTTCATGATTACTCTCCTTCCTTAGCAAATCGGATGTATCAATAATTATTTTAAGCCATCCTTCGACTTCGAAACCTGAAATTGGCCAATTGCAAACCAGAAAGCATAATTCCTCGACATCTTGCGAACTGAACTATAAAGCTGATCAAGCGAAAAAGTAAATCCCTGATAATTGGTTTGCTTGGAAACCGCTATAAAAAAGACAAATTTTTACGAACAGTGTTAATTTTTCCGACAAGTTCAATAAACAAATTGAAAGTTATCATGACCCCGATATGCATGGATGTTCTAACCCTTATTTATGCATCACCTTCTGCCGCCAATAACCGCCATGCCACACCTGCGGCAGATGTACGATTTTCCACTCCAAGTTTGGGAAAAATCTGTTCCAGATGTTTATTGACAGTACGAGGGCTAATGGTCAGAATTTCACCGGTCTCCCGATTAGTCTTACCGTTCGCAATCCAGTACAACACTTCTGCTTCCCGAAGAGTCAGGTTAAGGGTTTTCTTCAACAGTTCAGCTCCCCCAGGACGCTTGCCATCCAACAGTTTTAACAGCCACAATCCGTTACTCTGGCGGCCAATTATGCGTACCAGTAATGGGTAATCTATCCTCTGCACAGATAATTGCAAACCAACTTGTGGCTCATGTTCCAGCCAGTTCCTTAGTTGTCCGGAAAACTCCTGCTGTTGCCGGGATTCGGTGATGGCGGCTTTAGCCAGCAATGCATAAGATTCAGGAGTCGCCCAATGGATTTGTCCCTGGGTGGTAGCTGTTAACAGGTGCTGACCGGTGCTGTCCAGAGCGTGATGGGCGCTGTTGGTCAGTCGTGCATTGTTAAGATGCACTTTCATACGGGCAATCAATTCGTTGGGTTCAATAGGTTTTACAAGATAATCAACACCACCGCATTCGAGCCCTTTGACAATGTCATCGGTGTCTGAAAGACCGGTCATAAACAATACTGGAACCGATGCCAATGACGCATCCGATTTCAATTGACGACAGGTCTCAAAGCCATCCATATTCGGCATAACAGCGTCCATCAGAATGATATCCGGTTTGATTCGTTGTGCTATTTTGATGGCCTGCCTGCCCTCCAATGCCACCAAAATGTCCATATTTAGAGGTTCGAGCGCGTCGTTGATCAGACTCAGGGCATCAGCAGAGTCGTCAACGACCAGCACAACATCATTACGGGTAACTTCATTCATACATTACTCCAGAATTCTGATCAGCTGTTCAAACTGAAAATGCGCACTCAATTGCTCCAGGCGACGTTGTAATTCGACAGGAACAAGCTCATTTTCAGCCATTTCGGCCAAGACCTGATTGACCCCCCTTGGGTAACCCATCTCAGCGTAGGACCTAAGCTGGCGGATCAGTTCACTATCCGGAATCACTATCCCGTCAGGAACGGTGGCGGTGGCGGTGGCGGTGGCGGTGGCGGTGGCGGAAATTTTCTCCTCGATTCCGGTTTGGTATATCCACTCCAATGCCAGACACCCGGCAATTTTGTCCAGCAGTTCTGTGGTCCCGACGGGTTTAACCAGATAGGCATTATAGAGATGATTACCGGTTTCAAGTACCGAAGGTATCCTGGCGTTGGCGGATAACATAATGATGGGCGCCTCAACACCATTATTGCGAAGTATGCCAGCCAGCTCCAGTCCATCGATAACTGGCATAGAAACATCGAGAATAAACAAATCCGGAATCAACTGCTCCAGCATGGTTAAACAAGTACCGGCATTGTGTGCCTCCAGGATGGTAAAACCGAAAGGCATCAACAAATCAGACAAAAAGCCTCGCACAACCGGATCATCATCCACCAGACAGATGCATTGTCGCCGACCAAGATAACCCTTAATAACACGCCGCACCGGTTCCACTGTCTGGACATTGATCCACGGCAGCATCAAGCTGACCTTAAAGCAGCTGCCCCTACCGGGTTCACTGTCAAGCTGGATATCCCCACCCATGATATCGGTCAGCAGTTTTACTATGGTCAAACCCAGTCCGGTACCCGGAATATTAGGGGTTTCTATATTCCGTATACGCTCGAACGGCTCAAATATTCGCTGCTGCTGTTCCAGCGAAATACCAGGGCCGCTGTCAGTAATGGCAAATTCCGCTACCTGATTTCGGTAGTGGATATCGAATGTAACCTGCCCGTAAGTGGTGTATTTGATAGCATTGGATAACAGATTGATTAGAATCTGGCGGAGACGTTTTTCATCGGTTTTAACCACGGATGGCAGTGGGTTATGAACCCGGCAGACAAAACTGATATGTTTACTGTTTGCCTGCATCGCAAACATATGCTCCAGCTGTTCTATCAGCTCCGGCAGTGCCACCTGCGACATATTCAGTTCCAGCCGTCCAGCCTCAATTTTGGAGATATCCAACAGGCCTTCAATCAAGTCTGCCAGGTAACGACCACTGCGTTGAATGATTTTAAGCCCCTGCTCATGCCCCGGTGGAGTATCTTTCTTGTCAGCCAATAATTGCGCGTATCCCAGAATAGACTGTAACGGTGTTCGCAATTCATGGCTAATACCGGTCAGGTAGCGGCTTTTCGCCAGGTTAGCCTGCTCTGCCAGCTCCTTGGCCTGCTGCAGAGCGCGATCTGTTTTTTCATGGGCCTGAACTTCACGGGTAAGTTTTCGGGTCTGGCGATTGGACTCCTGCTGGGCAACGAGACGACTTTCATGAGCCAATAAAAACAGCCAGCTGACGACACCGGTCACGATCATCATCACCACAAACAATATCCAGATCATTTGCTGTAGTAACTCTGCGGCCTGAGGAGTATCGGGCTGCATGTGTCGGTAAATGACGGCTAGTACAGAAATGTTCAGCAGGTTTACGACGATTAGCAAACCGCCAAAACGCCCTAACCGGGAGTTTAGCCATCGTACTGCGGTTGGCGGCAAAAACAGCTCCAGAAAATCCACTATTTGATGGGAGATCCGTGCGTGCGGTTTGCAGTTATCCAAACAACGAACATCCAAAGAGCAACATAACGAACAGATGGGTTGCGCATAGACGGAACAAAAACTCATGTCTTCAGATTCAAATTCGTTCTGACAGATACCACAGGTGATAACACTGCCGGTATCGGATTCGTCATGCGATGCTGTTGATCCGATAATCGCTATCAACTCCGGAGACTGACGCGCCAGATAGTAGCGCCCTTGTGTCAACCAGGCGATTAATGGAACACAGATAAAGCACACTCCGAGACTGACAAAATGACATAACTGCTTAGCAACCTCACCAAAAACTCCGAGGTAGCAAATCATGCCGATCAGAGTTGCCAGGAACATCGAGCCAGTCCCAACAGGATTAATATCGTATAAGTGCGCTCGCTTGAACTCGACCATCGCCGGACTCAGCCCGAGGGGTTTGTTGATCAACAGGTCTGCAGACAGTGATCCCAACCAGCTGACCGCAACAATGGCAAACACGCCCAGAATAGCTTCCAATGCCCGATACATACCCAGCTCCATCAACAGCAGTGACAACGCAACGTTGAATACCAGCCAAACGACCCGACCAGGATGGCTATGAGTCAGACGGGAAAAAAAATTGGACCAGGCGATTGAGCCGGCGTAGGCATTGGTCAAGTTGATCTTCAATTGTGAAATGATCACCATCAGCGCCGCCATTGCCAGTGCACCGTATTCGGAGTGGATCAGATATCCAAAAACCTGCTGATACATGCGGGTTGGATCGGTGGCTTCGGCCAATGTTGCTCCCTGGTTTACAGCCAGATAAGCCAAAAATGATCCCAGCAACATTTTTATCATACCCACCAATACCCAGCCGGGACCGGCCAGGATTAACCAGAACCACCAGCGCCTGCGGTTCTGCCGGGTTTTGGTTGGCATGAATCGTAGATAATCCACCTGCTCACCTATCTGTGCAACCATGGCAAAAAATACTGAAGCCGCTGCCCCGAACAGCAGAATATCGAAATGATCACTGCCAGCAGTCTGCACTGGTGCATAAGCAGCCCAGTCATCCAGACTGTTCCAATCGTATATCACCGTGACCAATAGCGCGGAACATTGCAATGCCAGCCACAATCCCTGAGTACCAATCTGAAACCGACTGATTGCCGAAATGCCTTTTATTACGATGGGAATCACCGCCACCGCGCAGAGAAAATAACCGACGGCCAATGGAATACCGAACAACGCCTGTAGTGCAGAGGCAAGTATGGCGGCCTCAATGGCAAAAAAGATAAAGGTGAAAGAGGCATAGATCAGCGATGTGATTGTCGACCCCAGATAACCAAACCCCGCCCCACGGGTCAACAGATCGATATCCAGACCATGTTTGGCCGAATAATAGGTAATCGGAAAGCCGGTGATGAAAAACAGCAGACAGACCACTACCATGGCTATCACAGTGTTGATAAATCCGTAATTCAGGGTGACCGTAGCAGCAATACCTTCAAGCGCCAGAAACGCAGTAGCACCCAACGCGGTGCTACCCACCCGTTCGATACTCATGTGCCGACCTTTACGAGCGGTGAAACGAAGGGCAAAATCTTCCAGAGTCTGATTGGCGACCCACTGATTATAGTGACGTCGTACTTTCAGAATTTTTTGTGAAGGTAGAGAGTGTTTTTCAGTAGTCATCAATGGTTGCCATATCACCAAATTAGTGCATACCAGCCTCCAAGCCCATGGGAAGAACGCACACCGATGAGGCGACCATCCCTCAAGCGCCTCCTTGATCAGAGATATGACCTTACAGCAGTGTTTGTGCCATTCCAGCGGTATGAACTTGGATGGATTTCGGCAAACCGTTTGTTGAATCCGATATTACGTCGGACGGATGAATTTTTTCCGTGCCTGATCGACGAGTGCCCGGCTTAAACAACCTCTAGCATGATCGTTGATCAATCCCATGGCTTGCATAAACGAATAAACAGTTGTCGGGCCAACAAACTTCCAGCCCATTTTTTTCAGAGTCTTTGACAACGCCTCAGACTCAGGAGATTGAGACACTGACTGTGACTCAGGCAGATCATTCTCTTCGGGTTCATGGCGCCAGAAAAAGGCCGCCAGTGATCCTTCCTGCTGGGCCATTTGCCGCGCACACTGGGCATTATTGATAACAGCTTCGATTTTTCCACGATGACGGACTATGCCTTTATCCTGCAACAATCGATCAATGTCTTTTTCCGTAAAGTGGGCCACTTTATTAAAGTCAAACCCGGAGAAGGCCCGACGGAAATTTTCCCGTTTTGCAAGGATTGTTCGCCAACTCAGTCCTGACTGAAAACTCTCCAGGCACAATTTCTCAAACAACCGCTGATCATCCGCAACGGGAAATCCCCATTCCTGATCATGATATGGCAGAAATTCATCTGGTGCGGCACTGCACCAACGACAACGTTTGTGGCCATCCGGCCCGATAAACAATTCACTCATAATATTTGACTCATCAGAATTGGCTGACGTCAGGAGCACACTTCTCAGACTTGATACACTCATCCTGCCCCCCCTCATCAGGTCATTGTGACAAAACAGACCCGAAAAAACACGGCTTTTAAAACTATGTCTGACTATGATTGCGGGCCATTGTCACCATTAACACGATAAAAATTGATTGGTTCATGTCCATTTCTGAATCAAGGCGTTACATCAACAGGTGTCAGTCACTACAAAGAGGTATATTTGATGTCTATTACCTTATCAGGATACAGAGCCTGATTGATGCTGCAATAAAACCGCTCGGCGGATGGCGTGGTGGAAAAAGCCAGTAGCGGTGCCAAACTCATATAGTCGTATCGAACATAAACCCCAATGCTATGAAGAAATTCGTCAGGTAAAGGCTCTCCTGGTATTACGAATGTAAACCGCTTATTACGATAGTTTCTTCGTAAAACAATGCCTTTTAATTTGGTTGGTTGAATAGGCTTAGAATTAATAGAAATCGTTTTGGTATTCAGATTAATCGCGATCTTTCGTGAGGCTTCATATGCGAAACCCACCGAAAGCAGTGATATTATGCCCAAACATATAAAAGTGGCTACCAACACCGAGAACAAACCAAAGCTCCTCAAGTTTAAGATGAAATAACACACCAAAATTAATAGCAGAGTGAAAATTGTTAAAACGATACTGTGTTGTTTTGTACGGCTGTAATGATCAACTGCAGACTGGCTAAATGAGAACTCAAACGTTTGTGTATCCTCATCTACCGAATATTTGCAAGAGGCCAAGATATCGTGTTCCAGATCTTTGATGACATTTAAAACATCCAAAACTTTATTGTTCATTAGCAGACTGCTCGAAAAGAAATCCAATTGTTCTGTTATCTTTTTTATTGACAGCAATAGTATGCATAAATCGGAATCTTTCAATGGCCAGATTCTCAGAACCTGACACGTCACTGGACAATGTGCGTAATGATTCAGAAAGGCTGTCTCTTGAGGCGTGGCTTGTACGGGAGATAACACAAATTCAGAGCTCTGACCCTTTATGAGAAATGGTCGAGATCAACGCAGTAACAAGCAGTGTGGTCGACAGCGTACAACGAAAAACGGCCGAAAAACGGCCGACAACCGGCCATAAACAACCCTCTGAATAATAACTCACATTGCCAATGATTCAGAGAAGCTTTTGATTATCGAATCAGATGAGTCGCCTGCTGTCGGTTAAGTTCCTGAAGCAGTTCTTCACGGGCAAAAATACCTGCGTAGATCTTGTCATCCTCTTCTTGGGTATTGGTACAACCATATCCCAGCAGTTTATATGCAACTCCGAGATCTCCGCGGGAAATCGCAGCCTTAAACGCATTATGGCCATGCACATCACGGATATTTGGATCTGAGCCGGCATCCAGCAAAACCTGAACTGCTTCCTCACTACCGTAATACACCGCAATCATTAGTGCGGTATGGCCCTCCTTATCGACATCATTGATCGGATATCCGTAATCAATAAATGTCCAAAGCATTTCCACATCGTTGTCACGAGCCGCAATGAAAAAATACTGCTGTAACTTCTGGTCAGCATTAAACATTGTCTGCATTTCGTCTGACATCAGCCCTTCTGCCCGGATCAATCCACTGGCTAACAATACGACGCTGAGTATTATATATTTCATAACATGACCTTTGCGCGCTATCACAGCAGGCAGGTAAAGTTTTCTTTCATGGTTCCTGCCAGCATGGTTGTAAATAACTGGATGATAATTTTCTCCCTAAATCTGAACGCCAGGCAGATATATCGGAATACACCCAAAAGTATGGATGATTACCACCGTTCAGTACATTTTAAAAAACTGAACATCAGTTTCTATTTTTTCAAAGGGGTCTCTGAAGAATAGGAATAGTTTTGATGCAGGCGAGGAAGCACCACTCGGAAAACTGCAGTTTACGGGCGTAAATGAGGATTTGCGAGGGTGCTGTTAACAATATCCTGCGTAACAACAGGCCATTTTTCAGAGGCTTTTTACAGGTTTAGGTGCCAGTCATGGCACTCGCCACCAAACAATGTCAGCCATCAAAATGCTTTCAACTGCCATGATCCGGATGTCTGCGCAAGGGTGGATGCCAACCAGGGAAGCAGGGTCTGCAATTGTTGCTCTAGTACATATGGCGGGTTAAGTATAATCATGCCACTACCGGTCATACCATAGCCGGATTGATCAGCTTCAATACTCAATTCGGCGCAGAGTCCAGGCACGCCCATATGGCTAATTTTTTCATGCAATACATCGACGCGCTGACGATCAACAATTGGATACCAAAGTAGATAAACTCCACTGTTAAAACGCTTACAGGCTTTTTCCAGTGTACTGCACACCAGATCATAGTCCCGCTTGATCTCATAGGGCGGATCTATAAGAACCAGCGCCCGCCGTTCTTTTGGGGGCACGATGGAAATCAGCCCCTGATAACCATCTGCACCAAATACACGGGTGCGCCGGTCACCTTGCATCAGTTGTTTTAGCTGATGCAGATCGGTTGGATGCAGTTCGTGGAGCATCATCCGCTGACCCGACGTGAGCATCGCCTGCGCAATCATAGGCGAACCGGGATACAAGTACTCATGCTGATCATTCACCGACCGTATCAGAGCCACAAAATCACTGATCATCGGCGGCAGAGTTTCTGCATCGTACAGCTTCTGAATACCGGTGAGGTATTCTTTGTTCTGCTGCGAATGTGTCTGGTTCAGCTGATACATACCCGCACCGGCATGCGTATCAATATAAACCAGCGGCTTGTCTTTTTGGGTCAGATACTCGGCAACCAGATACAACGTCAGATGTTTGAGAATGTCGGCATGATTTCCAGCATGAAAGGAATGTCGATAACTTAACACTCGGGCTCCCGTTTTTTAATCAGTGTGTTATTCAAAACGTGACTGGTTTCGATGCCGCATCCCGACAGGATAATTTCAATCATCATCTCGGTCGCCAGTTCAAATTCTGTCTGATCCATCTCATGTCCCAGTACTTTGCTGGTCTGGGCTGAAAAATCTGCATAATGCTGTGTCGCCCCCCAAATCAGAAACAACAGGTGGTGAGGATCGATGGCTTTCATTCGTCCCTGATCAATCCAGTTCTGGATCACCTTTGCCCGCTGATTGGTCCAGTCAGCATGGGTCTGTTTTAAATATTGGGACAAATATGGAGCACCGTGAATGATCTCGCTGGCATAAATTTTAGAAGCTTTTGGATAAAGGCGGGAAAGCTCCATTTTGGACCGGATATAATTGGCAATGGCTTCGGCTGGATCATCATCCGCAGTCACGTGGTCGAAGGATGAATTCCAAAGATCAAGAATACCAGCCAGTACTTCATAGTAGAGATCTGCTTTCCGTTTGAAATAGTACAGCACATTGGCTTTCGGCAATCCGGCCTTATCCGCAACTGCCTGTATCGTCGCGCCTTTGTAGCCGTGAGATACAAATTCATCTTCTGCGGCACGGATGATGGCCTCTATATTCTGACGCCGGATCCGGCTGTCTTTCTTACTTTTTGTGTTTGCGTTTAGTGCAACCCCATCTTGCTTTTTTATCATAGGTTTCTTATCCACCTCAGAGGTATGATGCCTGCGCTCTTGATGGTCATTGTGACAATAATTCCAAAAAGGGAATCATCCAAAGCTGTCCCTGGTTATCCGCTGATCAGGCCATTCTCCAGGCAACTCTGGTAACACGATGCAGGTCAGGTCGGTGACTGGTATACATTCCCAGGTACTGAACCCGGTTTGCAGATGATCCGATGTTTATGAGTAAGCCTTCAGCGTGAAAACAGTTTGATGCTCAGTGATTCCGTAACCAGCCGACAGCATACTGACAAATAACCAAGATGCACAGAGAAGACATGAAAAACATAGACATACAGAATTTGCGCGGTGATCAGCTGCACATCAGTCAATGGCATATTGAATCCAGTCAGCACTGGTGTCTGTTGGGGACAACCGGTTCCGGCAAAAGCCAGCTGGCACGAATCCTCGAACAGGACGATGCGATAGAGTTTCAGGCAGATGCATTGCAGCTACCGGAATCCTGCGTGTGTGTCGGCTTTGAAGCACAAATGGCACAGTTGGAAGCCGAGCTGTACGATGACGATACTGACTTTATGGAGCAACTGGATTACGGTCACACCGGTCGTGAGATTCTGGCGGGCACCGGGGCCGATGAACGCGATATTGAGACGCTGATACATCAGTTTGGTATCGAGTATCTGATGAACCGTGGTTTTCGGATATTGTCTTCAGGAGAAACCCGCAAACTGCTGATCGCCAGAGCCATGCTGACAAAACCCCAGCTGCTCATTCTGGATGAGCCATTTGAAGGCCTGGATCGCCAATCCTGCGCGCAATTGACGGAATTTCTTTCCATCCTGAAAGACCGGCAGGCCATCATGATTTTTGCCAGTCAGCTGCAGGATATTCAAGCATGGCATACTCATGTGGCAGTACTCCATCAGGGGCATCTGCTGTTACAGGGCAAAAAACCATCGGTACTGGCCGATGATACAATTCAGCGATTGTTCCATTTTGATTCCAGCCAATTGCCTGAGCTACCGCCGGCACTGACACCGGCAGCTCATTTTGACCCGATACTCAGCATGGAAAACAGTCGTGTTCAATATGGCGATACTGTCCAGTTTGAGCATTTGAACTGGTGCCTGCGCCCCGGTCATCACACTCTGGTTTCTGGTCCGAATGGCGCGGGAAAATCCACGCTGCTGCAACTGATTACCGGTGATCATCCGCAATGTTTTAACAATGGCCTGACGGTCTTCGGTTATCGTCGCGGCAGTGGTGAAAGCATCTGGGATATCAAGAAACATATTGGCCTGGTATCCGGCTCACTGCATCAGGACTACCGTGTTCCCGGCAATGCCATCAGCGTCACTGCATCCGGATTCCACGACAGCATTGGTCTGTATCGGCCGGTGTCTGCCAAAGAAAAGGATATTTCCATAAAGTGGCTCTCCATTGTCGGATTGGCAGACAGAGCCAATCACCCGTTCCGCAGTCTATCCTGGGGTGAACAACGGTTGGTATTAATCGCCCGCGCACTGGTCAAACATCCGCCGCTGTTGATTCTGGATGAGCCCACCCTGGGTCTTGATGATCAGAACCGTTTTATGGTTTTGGCCTGTCTGGAGCGTATTGCTCAGCTGAACACCTCTACGATTCTGTTTGTCAGTCACCGTCAGGACGAACAATTACCCGTATTCAATTCCCATCTACAATTTGCCGCCCATGATGGCCCTGCGCTGTATCACATCGTACAGAGCCATCCCAACGACAATCCTGCGGACGTATAACCAACTCGGTGAATACCATTTGTCCGCATCATACTGGCCGGGCTGGCCAATGCTGTTTTTACTTCAGCCCCATACAATTAGTGTAATAACTAACAGTGGCCGGCCAGTCGGAAAAGACACCAACCACCCCCACCTGCTGAGCCAGTACATCCAGCAACTCATAGGCCATCCCATCTGCGCTGGTAATATCGGTAATAGACTGATAATACCAGCCACCGCCACGACCCAACGGACCAGAACGTTCTAAAGTCCAGGTGATAATCTTAAGGCCAGCTGCTCGGGCTTCTTTGGCATAGGCTGATGGCACGATCCGTCCATGCTCGGAAGTTACCAGCATCCATAATGGCGGGGCAATGTAATTAACCCCCATGTCCTTCAATGCCGGCATTGATGGGTGTAGGGTGTCTGGATTCATCGGATCAAATCCTTCCTCACTATCCCGGCCATCCAGATAGACAGCCTGTTTACCAAACTCCGGTTCGTTTTTTATCCAGTAAAGAATGTCATCAAGATTGAATGACTGAGCAAAGACATCCTCGGGTGGCACACCGGCGTCTTTGTATTCGTCGATCATTTTCTGAGCATACTGCTGCTGGGTGAAACCGTTGAACGGCATGTCTACCGATGGTGCTTTCAGTTCAGGTGTAAATTTCACCCCAAGGGTTTTAAACAAATGAATGGATTCAGCATGAGTCATCAGGGTTCCGGTACTGGCGGCATACAGATCTGTACGCCAGTTCGGGGTAGCACTCATATATTGTTCCAGACCTGTGGCAGTGGCATCTGCTGCATCCATCTTGCCTTTAAGAGATTTAAATTCTGCCAGCGTAATGTCACTGGTACGACATTCAGCACTGGCTTTTTTACCCTCACCCGCCGGCGAAAAAGGTTGTGTACATTTGGCCGCCAAATCAGTTGCCAGAATATTGGTGGTGGTATGCAGGTCCGCCTGACTGTGACGGCAAACCAATTCCTGATCCGCAGTGAAGGTAACATCGCATTCAATGATCCCCGCTCCCATTCTCGCAGCAGCCAGATAGGACTCACGCGTATGCTCAGGAAACATCATCGCAGCACCACGATGACCAATAGAAAACAGGGTTGGCTTGAAGTCGCGATCAGAACAGGACAGCAGTTTTTCCTTCAACGGGCTGTTATGCATTTGCTGTATCAAAAAATAAGCCGGGGTCCGAGTTCGACGACGGCAGCAACGGTTTGTCCGGCAACTATCGAAACGGCTGTTAACCATAACGTCCTGGATAAAAATTTCATGGCTGATCCTTTGTCAGTTTTGAGTCGGAAGCCATAGAGTTAACGGAAATTGATTGCAGTATCGTGAAACAGATATCAGGAAGAAATAAGCGAAGAAACGATACCGGCCCCAAACGGGGCCGGCAGAATAAACCATTTAGTGATGATGATGACCACCCGGTCCATGAGCATGGCCATGGTGTATTTCTTCATCAGTAGCATCACGCACTTCTGTCACCTCAACATCGAAGTTCATTTTCTTCCCGGCATAGGGGTGATTGGCGTCCAGATCCACAGTCTTTAAACCGACTTTCAGTACCGTCACATCACGCAGGCCGTCCCGGGTATTCAGTTCAACGACCATCCCCGGCACCAGTTTGCCTTTGGTGGCGATATGCTTGCGCGGCACTCTAACCGGATCTGCCTGCTGAATTTCACCGAATGCTTCTGCCGGTTCCAGCTCAACACTGAACTGATCACCGGTTTCACGACCTTCCAGCGCTTTTTCCAGGCCGATCAATAACTGACCATATCCGTGCAGGTACAACAATGCTTCAGACTCACGGGTATCTTCCAATACTTCATCACGCCCCACTTCCGTCATTTTGAAGTGAAATGACACAACTTTATTTTTTTCTACTTTCATATGAACCTCTGTCGATGACACAGTCCGACTCATGGGGACCTCACAGTGTCATACAGTGAAATGCGCCGGGTTTGATGCTGCACCGGGCATGGAAATTCCAGTGCCACGGCCGACAGTTTCATCCCTTCGCGGTTTTTATTGCCTTTGCCATATTTGGGATCACCCATGACCGGATACCCATAATCGGCAAAATGGCGTCTAATCTGATGTTTGCGCCCGGTCTCTATCCAGACATCGACCTTACTGGAATTGTTTTCTGGCGTATATTTAACGAATTTGAATCGGGTCAGCGCATCTTTTCCATCAATCTGAGCGCTGATGGTGCCTTCCGTAGTTTTTTGGCTGAGATCTCCCAGAACTTCAATACGATACTGTTTATGGATCAGGGAATCCTGAAACAATCGATTGAAATATGTCGCTGCTTTGCGGTTATGAGCAATGATGATCAGGCCACTCGCCTCACGGTCAAGACGATGAACGAGATACACTTCCCGTTTTGGGTTAAACGCCAGTTCAACCTTGCGCAGCAGCGAGGTGTGATCGCCCCATTCATTTCCCTGGCTGAGCATGCCGGCCGGCTTATGCCATACGGTGTATTGAACCTCATCGCGCATCAACGCGGGTTTGGGAGGCCGAATCGAGAGCAGTTGTTCGTCATAATACAGCTCCAGAATATCGCCAACTTTCAGGTCGCTCATGGCTCTGCGTAAACGTTTTTTGGGGGCAGAACCTCTCTGTAGCCAGACGGCCCCTTTATTCATTACGTCCTTCAGGCGCGACTTGGAAAGGTTGACATTTTCCACCAGAAATTCGATGGCAATCAGAGGATCACCAAGTTCAACTTCCAGCGCTACATCCAATTTCAATGATTCTTGCATCAATAGACTTCTTTATTAAAAACCTTTAAATGTGTCTTTCAACTTGTCAGCAGCTTTCTGTTTAGCCTTGTCTGCTTTCTTTTTAGCGGCATCCTTGGCTTTCTCTTCTGCTTCCCGTTTTTGCCGGGCGGCGAAGTCTTCCAGTTTCTGCTGTAACAAATCATCCAGTTGACCGGAAACCTGGTTCAAGTCCGTCAGTTGAA
The DNA here is from genome assembly GCF_050297175.1 of Gynuella sp. Taxonomy (NCBI): domain Bacteria; kingdom Pseudomonadati; phylum Pseudomonadota; class Gammaproteobacteria; order Oceanospirillales; family Saccharospirillaceae; genus Gynuella; species Gynuella sp. The sequence goes on from NZ_JBNKSF010000035.1 coordinate 225,290, forward strand.
CATCATATTTGTTCAACTGTTTGTTCACTGGCGCAAGCGCTTTATTGGCCTGTTGCTGCAGGCGGGTTTTCAGATCAGCAGTCAATGCCTGCTGTTGTTCCTTGAGTTGCGCGGTTATGGCCGATCCAATCTGTTCATCCAGACTGGAATCAATTTCGGTTTTCAGGTCATTCAGTTTTCCTTTGCCGGTGACGACCAGATCAAACTGGTGAATACGCGCCAATGCCCGACCCAGCTGTTTATTAACCTGGCCCTTGCCTTCGGTACTGAAGGTCGCTTTGTTAAACTGGCTACTCAGATTCAGATCGATCACCCCGTGAACAACCTTAACCAGACCATCCAGGTTGACCGAATCAGCCTGCAGCCCCAGTGTCATATCGTCGCTGTCCAACAGCTTTTTATCTTTCAGTGCCAGTCCTGACCAATCCACTTGATAGCGCTGCTCCCCCGGAATCATTTCACCGGTTATGGTCATGGCTTTCACACCGGTGTCACGGGTATCCGACATTGCGATGTTCATCGTTGCCGGACGTTGAATCGCACGATACTGACTGCTGAAGTCCTGTAACTGAATATCAAACTTATGAGTTTCCTTCAGAGCTTCCAGACGGGCATGCTGGAGCCAGAACGAGGGATCGGGATTGTTCGAGGGAAATATCACATCACGGCCTTTCAAACGTTCTGGCTTCGTATCAGTGTCTTCTTCGTCTGATTTGGGAATAAACGGCTCAGCACGTTCATACCAACGTTTTGCGGTGTCGAGATACGACAGAATTTGCGGTCCCAGGATAAACTCACTGATGTTGCGCAGATTGAAATTGCCCAGACTGTATTTTTCTGACAGACGATCCAGATCTTCGCCAGGGGCCGCTTTCAGCTCAGCCACTGCACTGTTCAGATTTTTGATACTGCTGTCTACCAGGGCCACCGAACTCTCAACCTTTTTTCGATCCTCCCGAATGGACTTCTGCAACTGCTCAAACTGCTGCCGGCCTTTTTGGAAATCCTCCAGTGTTTTGAAACGGGTATTGGCCAGTTCTTTGATCTGCCTGCTGTACTCAGCCAGTGCCTGCTGATCTGGGATGCTTTTGAGCCCGGTCTCAACATCTTTACGACTCTGATTAGCAACGGTCTGTAACTGTTCAGCCTTTTTCAATGTGATCAGTTGCTGTTTTTCCTGTTCGAGAATCTCTGCCGGAGTCGGTATCGCCTCAACTTTGTCCTGTACTATTTTGCGACCTTTGGTCACCAGACCGGGTTTCTGTTTCGAATCCGGTGCCGTTTTCGTCTTCAGTGGTTGCCATGGCTTTGAACGTGGCTGATCGAATACCATGCCGGAAACAGACAAATCAGAAACCACCACTTTTCCTCGCAGCAGTTTCCAGAACTGTATCTGGGCAAATGCTTTGTCGATGTACACGGCATCCTGATTGAAATCTTTGGCATCCGGCAACTGTAATCCAGAAAAATGAAACCCCAGCGGCTCAATGGAAAATGAAGCATCGGCAACGGTCACTGGTAAACCCGTCAGGGAGCGTCCGGTTGATTCAACCGTCATACGGGCGACGGTACCGGCAAATAAGTACCATCCCCCCACAAACAAAGCCAGCAATACAAAAAAACCAATGAGACCCGGCCAGCGGATAATCTTTTTCATGGCTGGTCCCCTTACTCTGAAACACGTTTATAGGCAGCAAACAGTTTGCTGGCCTTGATGAGCTGAATAACCCTGAGTTTGTTTACCCAGGCCAGTGCATGCACGCGATACTGCACCACCAGAATTCTGATGGCGACCACCACCGGCACAAATGCAATCAGCGCGGTCACCAGTGACCCCATGACCAGGGTGTTGTTAAAACGGGTAAAGCGCCAAAAATCACTCTGGTAAAGTGCAGTCCAAAGAGACTGAAGGCTGCCACGGGTTAGCACGTCCTCACCTACCTGCAACATGGACTGATCAGCCAGATAAGCGATGCCGGAAAAAAACGCAACACTCAACCAGAAGCTGGCCAAATGCGTGCGCAACACCAATGCCAGCAACAGAATAATCAGATTGTGAAAGCTCCAGAAAGGGGTCAACCCAATGATCATGCCCAGACCGATGGCAAATGCAATGGACCACGGGCCGGCGTTGGAGTTCAAAGCCTTAATAAAATCCAGAATTGTGTTAATCATAATAGTTATTCGCTATTTTTCCGTTAACTTATTAACTACATGAGCCGCAGCAACAAAACCAAATGTACCTGTTACCATGGTTGCCGCACCGAAACCCCCGGAGCAATCCAGACGAGTACTACTGTCGGATGGGGACCGAACGGCACAAACGGAGCCGTCAGGTTGAGGATACTTCAAAGCTTCCATAGAAAACACGCATGGCACCCCAAATTTTTTCTTCGGATCACGACTGAAACCGTAGTCTTTACGCAGAATCTGTCTGACCTTCTTGGCCAGTGGATCCTGCAGAGTGCGGGAAAGATCTGTAATCTGTATTTTGAGCGGGTCGATCTGTCCGCCTGCCCCGCCGGTGGTTATGATGGGAATTTTATGGCGAACACAGTAATTGATCAGTGCCGCCTTGGGTTTGACGCTGTCAATGGCATCCACCACAAAGTCCCATTGCGCGGAAACCATCGTGGTCACATTTTCCGGGGTCAGAAAGTCCTCAACAGCGGTGACTTCGCACAGCGGGTTAATGGCTTTGATCCGGGTCGCCATGCTGGCTACTTTCATTTTTCCAATCTCGCTACCCAGTGCATGAATCTGACGATTGGTATTGGTGACACAGATATCATCGAGATCCACCAGCACCAGATGACCGATACCCGTACGGGCCAGCGCTTCCGCCACCCAACTGCCAACACCACCAATACCGATGACAGCAACGGTTGCACCAGCCAGTGCCTGCAAACCACCAGTACCATACAGGCGGCCGGTCCCACCAAAACGATCAAGGTATTCAGGCTGCTGGGAAATCATCTGCGTTGGCTCATTATTCAGATCAGTCGTCATAGCTCACTCGGGCCTGGCCAGCATTTCGTGACAGGCACACCATTAAATGAAAGAGGGATAAGTAAAAACGGCCGCCGATTATACGATGGAGTGAGGTGAAAATCCTATGGAATAAGGTGTGATCAGGGGTCAACCGCGAAAACCGCTCCCCCTGATCCGCAAAAGCCTGCGAACAGAACCCGCAGGTAACTCAACCTGACATATTCAAACAGGCTGAACTTGATGCATTTGAATAGCTTCCCTTAAAAGTCTGCATAATGGTTTGACACTTTTTATGTATCAGGGACTTACTTCAAAGTTGTCGATCAGAAACCTAATGCTGCTAAAACCGGTTAGGCGGACATGAATAACCGTCAGGTTATTCATGACTCAGATAATCCATGATGTCTTCTTCCAGGTCCAATGCATCCGATTCAGTAATACCAAGAAGATCGTATACCTGGAACTTGCACATGGACCATTCCGTTATTTCCTGAAAGCGACGGTTTTTATGGATGATATTCTCGGACAATTTCAAAGCGGCATAATAATACTGATCTGGAGAACCGGTGATTTTGTCCAGAAAATGAACATCGTGATGATGCAAAATCACATGGCATACTTCTTTAGGCAGCCCCCACGCATTAGCCAGATAGTAGCCGACTATCGCATGATTTGAATGATATCTGCGGTTTTCCACTTCCACCAGCAGCTCATGGCTGGAGTTGGCTTCAACCAGAACATCCCGATAATCCGGATAGCGGATGGCAAATGCCGGAATACCGCAATCACAGAAAAGACCGAGAGTGTAGAGGTTATCGATCACTACCCGCTCTTTTAGCAAATCCGAAATATAGTTCATGCTGTTGGCAATATCACCAGCGGTATCCCAGAACCGCTCCATAGAGATACAGGATTTCTGAACATAGGATTGCCGCAGCAGTGCCCCTGTCATAACAGACTTTATCACCCGTATTCCCAAAAGCATAACCGCCTGCCGTATATCTCCAATTGAGGTAGACATGCCATAAAATGGCGAGTTAATGGTCTTGAGAATCAGTGACGACAGACCAACATCAACGGAAATCAGCTTGGCCACATCCGCAACGTTAACTTCGTCTCCAGCCAGGATATTTTCAAGGTTGACGAGAATTTCTGGTTTGGCAGGAATCACAAACCCTTTGGTTGCCATCGTCAGGGCATTTTCTTCAGCAGTTATCATTTCAGCAGTTGCCATGTAAACCTTGTCCTATATACCAGAGTGAAAACATCTTCATCAATATAGAAAAAAAAAAGACTTCCATCACAATATTGATGTTTTATTTTGCAATGCAGCTACTGACAGGTTTGCCTCCAAAATGACGCGTTCTCACAAACTGTGCATCTGCCTTAAGGGCAGCCTGAGTAGGTACCCACTATGAGCTATTGATTACGGGAGCTGTCACGGTTCTGCAAACTAGCCATGCTAGTCTGCCCGTTTTGGAATTCGTCAATCGACAACGATGAACAAGCTTTTTGTCATTCTTTTCGGGATACTGCCCACCCTATTCTGTGCATTCCAGTCCACTGCCAGTACTGATTCTGGTCAGTCTGACCATGGCAGTGATATGGATGGACCCGCGGTACTGAGTCATCATTGTATGACCTGCCATACCCAACATGGTGCGTGGGCTAAGCTGAAGACCGATCAGGACTGGGTGGATAGCGGTTTGATATCCGTGGATGAGCAGGGCAAGGGGGCTCCCGCATTGTCAGAAATTGTAATCAAGAGCCGACAAAACCCGTACAACAATGCGGGAAATATGCCATTGGTGGAAAACGGTTATGGTATCGATGAACTGAATATCGTCATTAAATGGATAGAAAGTATCCAGACTACACCGACAACACCTTGAAATTCAGTTTTTTCAGTGCTGCCGGTACTGCATGGCGCAATTGTCCTGGAGTAATTCGATAACGACTGACGACCAATACGCGATTGAGGTAACCATTCGTTTGCAATTGCAGGAAAAACAGCCTTTCAGCCCGCCACTCGGACATATTACTCAACCATTCACGCATATCTCTGGCCGCCGTGAAGTTCATGATCAGCAATCCATGAGGACTGAGGTGATCCAGCAATTCATTGGACCAGTGCCGGGAATACTCGACGCCTCGTACCGGTTCTCCCTGCAAATGACCGTAGACATCCTCGATCACAATATCCCATTGTTGTGATTGCTGCGGTAACCATTGCAGCGCATCCGCATGATGTAAACGCAGGTTTTCCTTTTCAATTCTGAAAAACTCGCGGGCAACATGGAGATGGCTGGCTTCAATCTCAACGGCATCAATGGATTCCGGTACAAACCAATAGTTCAGAGGATGAACTACTGAGCCGCCTCCCAATCCGAGCAGCAACACCTGATTCAATTGTTCGGGGGGAAGAGAGAATGCCGGCAGATACAACAGATCCCATAAGCCACCCAGACTCAAACGTCCAGGGTTGTATTGACTGTGGAAAACACCGTCGCTATAGAGGCGCAGAGTTTTTCCGGCACTGCGGACTTCGTAGCGGTGACCGTCTTTTTGCTGAAACCAGAGCAGCGCCATAATGCTCAGTGCAGAGCCGGAAACTGATATTCCAACAATGCCCGTGCATCCTTGAGCAGTTTGTCGCGATACTGTATTTCTATTTTGTTTCGGGCAAGATCCTGTTTCATACGTTCATTTTTGGGAAGTTGCTGACGTGCCTGATGACTATCGAAATCCTTGACCATCTCATACATTTCTTCAATGTTGGCAAATTGCTGTCGCTCTTCCTCACTGAGGTACAGGTTGTCCAGTAATACTTTGAGACGAATGGCGGCTTCAGATTCATTCATTTCACCGGCTACCAGTGTTCTGGCAATCACAGTAATACTTTCGATCAGCTCCTCACGCTGTTTGCGTCTGCGTTCAAGTTGCAAGGCTGTCTGCTGACGGACCTGTTGCCGTTGCCGAAATACGCGACGCCACATCACCACTGCAACAGCAGTCAGTGCCAGAATCGTTGTCGCTGCCAGTACAGTTAGCGTGATAGTCAGGGCAGTCATAAATCGGTCCTCTCCTCGCGCAATAGCTCTTTGGCTTCATCACTGGTCACTACATTGCACGTTTCGGTCAATGGATCAAACACGATATACACCTGCTTGTTCTGCAACTGCTGGCGAACTTGATCAACTTTTTCCAAAAGCGTGTAATCAGTGTCAAATTGATCAGCACCTTCCTGAACCACAAAGGCCTCCAGCAAAGCGGTCAAAGTCTCGGCAGGCAATGCTTCGTATGGGATGATCATGATGCGGCATACCGGAAACTGACATCATGTTCCCATTCACAACGTACACTCAATGCTGCATCTCCAGGGCAATGATGAATCCCCGTCGCATCCCAGTTAAATGTGTGTTTACCACTTAGCTCTGTTTCCAGGTGAACGGTGGCAGACACCCAATACATCTGGGTTAAAAGTCTCTCAAACTTGGACATCCAGCGCTCCCATTCATACTCCACAGCTTTGTAGGAAGCAGCAAAGTGGATCACCTGCGTCTGGTACGTTCCGCTCAGCAGTTCATCAGATGGCAACGAAAACATGCTGGTCAACAACGCAGGCTGCATATCCACTTCACCCAGTTCCAGTATGGCGTTGCAGTTGGTCAGTCGGAAGCGTGCCAGTTCATGGGAGCTGCTGCTGGGTACATCACGAATAACCCCGTAAACGATTGATTCCTGATCCACCTCAATTCTCCAACGTTTTCAAGTAATCCATAAATTCAGCTTCGTCCATGACCGGAATATTCAGCTCATTGGCCTTTTTCAGTTTTGATCCGGCACCCGGGCCAGCAACCACCTGAGTGGTTTTTTTGGATACACTGCCAGCCACCTTGGCGCCCAAAGCCAGTAACCGTTCGGAGGCCTCATCCCGACTCATGGCTTCAAGTTTACCGGTGACCACCCAGGTCTGGCCGGCCAGTAAAGCATCACCATTATCCTGCTGTTGTTGTGGCCATTGAATGCCCAGATCCAGCAACGCCTGAACTTCCTCACGGTTGTGGGTTTCAGCGAAGAAGGCAGAGACATATCTGGCAGCCACAGGACCAACATCATCCACGCCCAACAGATCCTCTTCTGAGGCATTCATCAGCTCATTTAGATCCGTAAAATGGTTGGCAAGGTTACGCGCTGTGGTTTCTCCCACTTCGCGGATACCCAGGGAAAACAGAAACCGTGGTAATGTTGTCAGCTTGCTACGTTCAAGCGCTTCCAACAGATTGTTAGCCGACTTCTCTGCCATACGCTCAAGATTCACCAGTTGCTCGAACGTCAGCCGAAAAAGGTCAGAAAAATGGTTAACCAGCTTAAGATCCACCAACGTATCAATCAGCTTGTCACCAAGGCCTTCAATGTCCATGGCCTTACGCGAAACAAAATGTTTCAGACCTTCTTTACGCTGGGCATCACAAAACAGGCCGGCGGTACAGCGCAAAGCCGCTTCGCCTTCAACCCGTAACACGTCTGAACCACAAACCGGGCAGGCGGTCGGAATAGCTATTACCTCACGCTCATCGTCATCAGCCTGATGAGCCACTTTCACAATCTGCGGAATCACATCACCGGCCCGACGAATAATCACCTGATCGTTGATGGCCAGGCCAAGACGGGTGATTTCGTCGAGGTTGTGGAGTGTGGCATTGCTGACAGTCACGCCGCCCACGAAAACCGGCTCAAGCCGAGCCACGGGCGTAATCGCACCGGTCCTGCCTACTTGATAATCTACCGCCAGCAGGCGTGTTTGCTCTTCCTGCGCCGGAAATTTGTGCGCAATAGCCCAACGTGGCGCCCGGGACACAAACCCCAGTCGCCTTTGCAAAATCACATCATCGATCTTGAACACAACTCCGTCGATGTCGTAATCCAGACCATCACGCTTGTTCAACATCTGTTGAAAATAATTCAGACAACCCTCAACACCCGTTACCTGGCGCATTTCGGAATTGATCTTTAACCCCCACTGTTGCAACTGTTTCAACAGTGCATATTGGCTGTCAGGTACTGTTCCCTGTTCAACCCGGCCAACGGAATAGCAGCAAAACTCCAGTGGCCGTTGTGCCGTGATTCCGGAATCCAGCTGACGCAATGCCCCCGACGCCGCATTACGGGGATTCATATAGGTTTTTTCATCGTTGCTGCGAAACCGTTCATTCATAGCTTCGAAGCCGGAACGGGTCATGTACACTTCACCGCGCACTTCCAGAATACCGGGATAATTGTCTCCCCGGAGACGCAGTGGGACATTACGAATGGCTTTGGCATTAGCGGTAATATTTTCACCTGTGGTGCCATCCCCCCGGGTGGCGGCGCGCACCAGCACACCATTTTCATATAACAGGCTGATGGCCAAACCATCAAGCTTGGGCTCGCAACAAAACTCAAATTCGTCCTGCTGACGCAGGCGATCCTGTATCCGGCGAACAAAATCGCGCATGTCAGGTTCGCCAAAGGCATTATCCAGAGACAGCATTGGCACTTCATGTACGACGGTTTCAAAACCTTCGGCCGGCCGGCCACTGACTCGTTGAGATGGAGAGTCGGGTGTGACCCATTCAGGGTGTTCAGATTCAATCTTCCGAAGCTGTTGCATCAAACGATCATATTCGGCATCAGTCACGGTGGATTCATTGAGCACATAATATTCATAGTTATGATGCTCAATAATTTGGCGCAGCTGTAGAAGCTGCTGATAGTCGGCTTGGTTCATATTGGGATTATGCATTTAAAAGCTGGGCGCGGGCGAATTCGCGGATCCGGTTACGACAATGTTCAACGGTCTGGCCCCGCATCACGCTGTGCATTTCATCTTTCAAAACACCGTGCATGTGACGGGCAACCACATTGGCTGTTTCATGCATGTAATCAAACGATTGCATGGCATCCGCACTATTGGGAAGCGTCATAAAAAAGGATACGCCCTGTATTGGCTGCTGCCCCATGTTATCGATATTAAATGTGCCGGGTTTCATGCAATTTGCCATACTGAACTGCAGCTGCCCCTTGTCATTAGTGCGATGAAAAATATCCATGGCACCGAAACGCATACCACACGCAAGCAGGATCTGCAGTAATTGCTCACCATCGAAACCTTCGTGCTCGGATACGACATTAATCACGATAACTTCCTGTGGTTCAACCAGGTCCTGACCTGGCACTTCTGTCGCAAAAATATCCATTTTTTCCTCAGCCGCTAGAGTTTTGGGTGGTTCACTGACCACTGCCGGTTCAGGTTGGAGGTCAAAATTGTCGGATTCCCGATCATACTCATCTTCAGGTTCATCGAAACTGTCTTCCAGATTTTCTGGCTCTTGTTCATCATCCAGTGCAAATGTTGGCTCCTGCCGAACATCGTCTTCTGCTTCGTATTGTGCTTCCGGCTCCTGAATGAAGTCTGTCTGATCGTTCCATTGGTCACTGTCCTGCTCTACCAGCTCAAGGGATTGCTGGTAGTGATCACCTTTAGCATCCTCACTATCAAAGTTATCTTGCTCAGGCTCAACCGACATAGTTTCCATTAGCAAAGGAACTTTTGTATCCAGATTAATTCTTTCATTACGTGCAAGAATTTCCTGTGGTGACAACGGCCTGACTCTGGCACCACCATTGGGCAGTTCTCCAGACGGGAACTCAGACAGTTCTTCTTCATCACGGGTATAGGAACCCTTATATTTAGGCCGTTCTTTCCAGCGACGAAACCCGTCGAGGAAAATTAAAATAATGGCCAGTACGCACAGGATTAACAGCCAATGTCGCAATTCCATGTCTCGACCCTTCTTATGCTCTCGATTATATTGCGGCCAGCTCTGCCGCTTCTTCTACGTTAACAGATACCAGCCTTGATACTCCAGGCTCATTCATCGTGACACCCATCAGGTCTTTGGCCATTTCCATGGCAATCTTGTTGTGAGTGATGTAGATAAATTGCACGTGCTCAGACATCGCATCCACCAATCGGGCATAACGCCCGACGTTAGCATCATCCAATGGTGCATCCACTTCATCCAGCATACAGAAGGGTGCCGGATTTAGTTTAAAGATGGAAAACACCAGAGCGATTGCCGTCAGTGCTTTTTCACCACCGGACAACAAATGAATGGTACTGTTTTTCTTACCTGGAGGTCGGGCCATGATGGCTACTCCGGTATCCAGTAAATCCTCTCCAGTCAATTCCAGATAGGCGTGACCACCACCAAACACTTTCGGAAACAGATCCTGTAATCCACCGTTGACCCGATCAAACGTTTCTTTAAAACGATTTCGGGTTTCACGGTCAATTTTGACGATGGCATTTTCCAGCGTTTCGAGTGCTTTCTGCAAATCATCATTTTGGGCATCCAGATAGGTTTTACGTTCACTCTGGATTTTATATTCGTCTATAGCTGCAAGGTTGATGGCACCCAGTCGCTGGATTTTCTGGTTGATCTGTTCCAGTTCCTGTTCCCATTCCTCTTCACTGGCATCCTCAGGCAGATTGGCCAGCACGGTTTCCAGATCAAAACTGGCTTCCTGCAATTGTTCCTGCAATGTGGTTCTGCGGGTAATGACAGTTTGTGATTCCATCCGAGCCTGTTCCAGTTTGCCGCGCACTTCCACGGCTTTGCCCTCCGAGCGATGGCGCTGACTGTCCAGCTCACGCATTTTGCTATCGATCGCTTCCATCTCGGCACGGGCATCAGCAACTTTCTGTTCCAACTCCAATCGCTGTTCCAGTTTGGTTTCCAGTTCGATCTGCAGATCGTTATCAGGCTCCAGCTGCTCTTCTTTCTGCATCAACAGCATTTCGCGTTTTTCCTGCAAACGTGCCAATTGTTGATCCAGGCGTTCAAGTGCAGTCTTTATCGCGTCAGCCTTGGCCTGACTGGCCTGATACTGCAACGCCAGAGAATGCACTTTATCTTTTTGTGAACGACTCGCATCTCGGGCTTCATCAACAGCCTGGCGCAGTTGCTCTCGCTCCTGCATCAGGTTTTCCCGTTCTTCTGTGCCTTCTTCCATGGCATCCAGAGCCGTCTGTAATTCTTCTCTGGACATGGCCATATTTTCCCGCTCTTCCGCGAGGTGGGTTTCCTGCTCGCTGATTTCCGCCAGCAATTGCTGGCGACGGTTTCTCATCTGTTCAGCCTGGGCCTGCTTGCCACTCAAGCGGGATTTAAAATCGGCATACTGACGGGCCAGCTGACCCAACTCCCGTTGAGCCTGCTCACGCTCCTCATTTAGTGAGCGAACCCGCATTTCCACAACCTCGACATCCACGTCGAGTTCTTCAACAGCCGCATCGAGTTCATCCAGCTGGATCTCAATTTCTTCAAGTTCGGTCTGACGACTTAGTATGCCATCAGCATCGTTACTATCTTTACTGATACGCAGCCAGTTGCGTCCCAGCCAGATACCGTCACGAGTGACGACTGATTCTCCAGCCTGAAGACTGCTGCGCATGGCCATAGCGGCTGGCAAGTCTTCTGCGATACGAATTCTGTCTAACAGGTCAGAGAGATCGTAGCGGCTATCCACTTCGGCACTTAGATAACCGGGTTGTGATGACGCTGCAGAGGCTGTCTGGTCGATCAGATTAAGCATACCCTGTTCAAAACGGGCCAAACCATGGGTCAAAGCCTCTGTGTCGTCTACACAGACGGCCTGCAGATAGGCACCCAGAACCGTTTCCACGGCTTTGTCCCAACCGTTTCGAACATGTACCTGCTGGGCCAGACGCTCCCGGTGCTGCAGTTGATGGCTTTCCAGCCAGCTTTGTACACCACCACCCGCCTCGCCCATTGCGGCCTGCTGCAAAGCTTCCAGCGTTGCCTGACGGCCCTTGATCTGGGTCTGACGACGTTGAGCATCGTTAAGTCGGGAACGTTTATCTTCCAGCTGGGTACGAGAGCTTTCGAGTTGTTCAGATAAGTCATCAAAACGATGTTGCTGAGTTTCCATGCTCTGCTCAGCTTCTTCGGTCTGCATCAATAACTCTTCGATTGCTTCTGCTTCCGGATCTGCCAGCAGACCATCACGTTCCTGATACAAAGAGCTCAGGCGCCGGTTTATCCGATCAATGACCTGCTCGAGATGTTGAATACGGGACTGAGCCACTTCTGCGGTTTGCTTGGGACCCGCCGAGTCCTGATTGAACAGCTCCCATTTGTGCTGCCATTGCTGCATGTTCTGTTCGTGGCGAACCAGAGCTTCCTGAGCCTCTTCTTCAGCAGCACGGGCCATTTCGAGTTCTGGCTCAGCAATCATCAACTGCTCTTCGATTTCCTCAAGCCGGTACTGATCTTCTTCTTTTTCGCGTGAGGTTTCCTGCAAACTGCGATCAAGTTCAATGAGATCAGTCTGCAACTGGGCAGCTTTTTCTTTCTGATGCTGCATGCTCTGTTCGAACCGGGCGATCTCAGTTCCAAGCTGGTAATACTGACTCTGTACCTGATTGAAAACTTCTGTGCGGTCATTATGACTGTCACGTAACTCTTCAACCTGAGCATCGATGCTGCGCTGTTCGGCAATATATTTTTCGTATTCGGTTTCCAGTTCGTTAATGCGCATTTCCCGCTGCCCGGCATCTTCATCAAGCCGCTGCCAGCGAATTGCACTCAACTGTGCCTTTCTCTCCCGCTCTTCTTTTTTCAGCTCGGTATATTTTTCCGCCGCCTGGGCCTGGCGATGCAGGTGCTGCAGCTGACGTTCCAACTCATCACGGATATCTGTTAGCCGTTCCAGGTTTTCCTGAGTCCGGCGCATACGCGACTCAGTCTCTTTACGGCGCTCTTTATATTTGGAAATACCTGCAGCTTCTTCGATATATACCCGCAGTTCTTCCGGCTTGGCCTCAATCAAACGGGATATCATCCCCTGCTCGATAATCGCATAACTACGAGCCCCAAGGCCGGTTCCCAAAAACAGGTCGGTGATATCTTTGCGCCGGCACTTGGTACCGTTGAGAAAATAGTTGGACTGACCGTCCCGGGTGACTTTGCGGCGTACTGAGATCTCGGCATATTTGGCATATTCACCGGGCGCTTTGCCATCGTGATTATCAAACACCAATTCCACCGAACACTGACCGACCGGTTTACGATTATTGGAGCCGTTGAAAATCACATCGGTCATAGATTCGCCACGCAGGTGCTTGGCGGAAGACTCCCCCATCACCCAGCGAACGGCATCGATGGTATTGGACTTGCCACAACCATTCGGACCGACAATTGCAGTCATATTGGTTGGAAATGGAATCGTGGTTGGATCGACAAAAGACTTAAAACCAGCCAGCTTGATACATTTAAGACGCATTGAGTCCAAATTCTCCGAAACTTTTTGACCCTTCCCTGATTCACCTGGCCCGCCTTCCAATTCCAAACGGACTGCGTGGCCGGACGTTATCAAGCAAGAAATAATCGCCGGATTGTATCGAAGTTATCAACACTAAGAAACAGCTTAATTCAGCCGCAAATGATAGGATTTTCCAACACTGACAAGTACTTAGAGCCTCTACGGAAATGACGAAAGAGGCTCTTTACATGCTGGTTACCCAGTGATGTGATCAATGCACCTTATCTATTAAAACCGTGGTGGCCTGCTCGCCAACCTTAACGGTCAACGGCTGCGACAGACCTTCGAGATCGCCAGCCTGGGCAGTCGCCACACCACCCTTAGATAGCCTGGCAACTATTTCAATATTCATTCCATCCTGCAAACCTGTCATCGCCGCCATCGTGGTGGTATCGTCCAACTGGATTGTAACTGGGAAAGAAGACGGTACAGACAGACGTTGAACCGCTACAGGCATCGGTGGCCCATTGACCTGACGTGCAGCAACAAACAACGAACGAGCACCATCAAGCTGCTGTTTAAGCTCATCCGAAAGGTCGATCGTAACCGCTAACACAATGGTAGGTTCAACAGCTGATTCGTCTTTAGGTATTGGCTTTCCGGCAGCTTTGAGATTATTTTCCGCCATAGTAATTGCGGACTGAACAGCCTCTGCTTCATTCGCTGGCATGACCTTGAGCATTTTTCGCCAATTGATCAATGCCTGCGCAAAGTCACCAGAAGCAAAAGCATCAACGCCCAATAACCCTAACGCCATTGTGTTAGTCGGTGCCAATTCCAGTGCCGTCTTCAGCATCTGCTTATCGGTATGACTGAGCACTCGATCATTATTGCTAAATCTCGCCTGGATCAGATTGGAAATCAACCAGGAATGATCAGTTGGATTAAGAGAACGGTTTTTTTCCGCAACTATTAAGGCTTTTTCGAAAATTCGTTCTGCATCCTGAGTCCGCCCAACCCCGAAATAGGTTTTACCAAGAAAAAACAAATCTTCAATGTTATCGGGGTGTCGTTCAACGCGCTCTTCCATCTGATTAAAAAACACCTGTTGCTGCTCCGGACTCTGACCCGCTGCCAGCATGGCTTCACGAAGTCTGACATCCCGCCAGCCACCTAGCTGGTAATAGACAGAAAAGGCGAACACGACCAAAACAACACCAGCCAACGGCACAAGCCATCTGGGGCGCGAAAGATCTTCACGGGAACGGGCTTCGAGTTTTTCAGTGTCCTCTACCAGACGGAGCTTCAACTCATTTTCAAGCTGTTGGTAATCTTCATCAGTGAATTCACCAGCAGCATGCGCCTGCTTAAGTTCACTAAGCTGTAATTTATGAGCACGTAAATTTTCCGCCTGACGATCAATTTGACGGGTCTTGGGCAGACTTCTGACAAACGGATAAAACAAAAAACCAAGCGCCACTAACGTCAGCAGGCCAGCAGTAATCCAGAACATGATTATTCCTTGCGGTTCAACAGCTCATCAGCTTTACGGAGCTGTTCTTCGGTCAATTCGAGTTGTTTGGTGGGTTTACGGGTACGCACGATCAGAACAGCTAAACCAAGTGCCAACAATAACGCCGGCCCCAGGTACAGCCATATGGTTGTCCAGGAAAGACGGGTGCGATAAGTTACAAACTCACTGTAGCGGGCAACCATAAAATCTACGATTTCTTTATCGGTCTTGCCGTCATTCAACAGTTCGTACACTTTGTCACGAATATCCTGAGAGATCGGTGCATCGGAATCGGCGACATTCTGATTCTGACATTTGGGACAGCGCAGCTCCTTGGTCAGCTTCTCATAGCGAAGCTCTAGTGTCGGGTTGTTCCAGTCGTATTTATAATCAGACACAGCACCAAATACGAAACCACTGCCCAGAAGTAAAAACAGTAAAATACTAAAGCGTTTCATAGATTGCCTTCAGCTTGTCATTCCAGACAACGTCGTTGATCTCACCCACGTGACGATAGGCAATCGTGCCATCACTGCGGATAAAGAACGTTTCTGGTGCTCCGGTTACACCAAGGTCAAATCCCAGGGTGCCGTCTTCATCATAAATATTGACTTCATAGGGATTGCCATAGGTCTCAAACCATTTGAGTGCAGATTCCCGACTGTCTTTGTAATCCATGCCGATAATTCTAACTCCCTGCTTGGAGAGCTTGTTCAACATAGGATGTTCAACCTTGCAGGTAATACACCAGGTTGCCCAGACATTCAGCAAAAAGGGCTTACCAACCATCGTGGTATTGCTGAGTATCTTTTGTGGATCCTTAACTGTTGGTAACGAAAATACCGGCAGTGGCTTACCTTTCAATGGGGTGGGAATATCCTCTTTGTTCTCGAGCTTAAGTGCCGGGACAAAGACCACCCCCAGAATGATGGCAAATACAACAGGGATAAAGAACAACCACCGATTCATGCGATTGCCTCTTGCTTGGCTGAAACATTATCGGTTTCCTTTAGGGCAGTTTTACGATAACGCTTGTCCAGCATTCCCAAAAGACCTCCAAATGCCATAAACAATGCTCCAAACCAAATCCAGCGCACGAACGGTTTAACATGAATACGAAGAGCCCAATCACCGCTGTCATTCAACTGCTCACCCAGTGCAACATACAAGTCACGAGTCAGGCCCGGTTGAATATCGGCTTCGGTCATGATGCTTCCGGCTGCCAGATACTGGCGTTTTTCTGGATGTAATACGACGATCAAATGCCCATTCCTGGAAACATCAATAGATCCTCTTTCAGCGAGATAGTTAGGGCCTCGTACCTTTTCTGTACCATTGAACTTGAAGTCATAACCGGAAAAGCTTTTTTCCTGCCCAATGGACATCCGTACATCATGTTCGACCTGAAAGTTTGCCACCATAACCACGCCAACCACCGTCACCACTACACCAAGATGCGCAATCAGCATACCGTAGTAACCCAGATTCATTTTTTTCAACCCGGCGGCAAAAGATGAAGCATGACGAATATTGTGGCGCACACTGATCATGGCGCTCAAAACGATCCAAAAAACCAGAGACAACCCCAGAACAACTGACCAAACAATACCACCGCTGTAGATATAAACAGCGAGAACAGCCAGCACCACTGAGACCGGAGCACTGATCAACTGAAATTTCAGAGTATGGGCAAGATTATCGCTTTTCCATTTCAATAACTGCCCGACACCAAGCAATGCCAGAAGTACAATCATCAGGGTATTGAACACCGTATTGAATATGGGTGGTCCAACCGAGATCTTACCCAACTTAAAAACATCGAAAATCAATGGCAGCAGAGTCCCCAACATGACTCCGAATGCAGCCACCGCCAGCAAGATGTTATTAAAAAACAGGAATGATTCCCGTGACATCATTTTGAAATAGGTGAAACTGCGCAGAGAAGGTGCCCGCAACGCAAACAACAACAGCGAACCACCAATCGCGATGGCCAACAAAGCCAGAATGAAATACCCCCGCTTGGGATCAGATGCGAAAGCGTGTACAGATGTCAGAACACCGGAGCGCACCAGAAACGTGCCGAGCAATGAAAAGGAAAAAGCGAAAATAGCCAGCAGCACCGTCCAGGACTTAAAGGCCCCGCGTTTTTCTGTCACAGCAAGACTGTGTATTAACGCTGTTCCGACCAACCAGGGCATAAAAGAAGCATTCTCAACGGGATCCCAAAACCACCAGCCTCCCCAGCCAAGTTCGTAGTAAGCCCACCAGCTGCCAAGCGCAATACCCAGCGTCAGGAAGATCCAGGCCACATTAGTCCAAGGCCGCGCCCACTTGGCCCAGGCAGCATCAAGTTGGCCGGAAATCAGTGCTGCGATAGCAAACACGAAAGCCACAGAGAAACCGACATATCCCATATAGAGCATCGGTGGGTGTAAAATCAGACCAATATCTTGAAGCAGCGGATTCAGATCCCGGCCATCCGCCGGAGGCATTGGCAATACCCGATCAAACGGACTGGATGTTAAAACCACAAAAATCAGGAATCCCAGAGTAATGATACCTAGCATACTCATTACCAGGGCCAATAGATCGGTAGGAAGTGAACGACTGAAAACAGATACCGCTAATGTCCAACCAGACAAAATCAGCACCCAAAGCAACATAGAACCTTCGTGACCACCCCAAATAGCACTGATTTTATAATAAATCGGTAATGCTGAATTGGAGTTACTGGCGACATAGGAGACCGAAAAATCATCCGTTGCCATGGCATAAGCCAACAAACCAAAAGCAAACGCCAGCATGACAAATACGCCCGTCGCAAGCATCCTGGAGGACATCATCATCCATACATTATTTTTAAAATAACCCCAGGCGGGTATTGTGGCGAGCAGAAAAGACAGCCCCAGTGCCAGAATCAAACAAAATAAGCCAAACTCAGGAATCATTGTGTCGCCTCTGCATAACTTGCATCACATGTGGCACCACCCTGTTGCGCTGCATCCAGGGCAGCCTTGGCTTCCGGTGGCATATATTTTTCGTCGTGCTTGGCCAATACCTGACTTGCCTTCACCACGCCATCGATAACCTTACCTTCAACCACTACACTCTGACCTTCACGAAATAAATCGGGCAATATTTTGTTATAACTGACTTTTACATCACTCATGCAGTCGGTCACCAGAAACTCTGTTTTCAGAGTGTCCTGATCCAACTGTCGGAAC
This sequence comes from Gynuella sp., assembly GCF_050297175.1. Classification (NCBI taxonomy): domain Bacteria; kingdom Pseudomonadati; phylum Pseudomonadota; class Gammaproteobacteria; order Oceanospirillales; family Saccharospirillaceae; genus Gynuella; species Gynuella sp. The sequence goes on from NZ_JBNKSF010000035.1 coordinate 243,347, forward strand.
GAGCCGGCTTTCACAAGCCCACCGATTCGTACTTTCTGATCCACCAGATAATCACCTGCAGCAATTTCGCTCGGATGCTTGTACCAACTGATACTCTGACTGTTGGCATAGAGAATGACAGCAGCGGCAGTTCCTGCGAGCAGTACGCCACTTAAAATCAACACCAGTCGCTGGCGACGTTTTGGATTCATGATTCCTCCCGTCGATATTTTTGTAATTGCTGTTTAACAAACTGGCGCTGCCTGATTTTAGGCGCCATGATCAGATAGACCACACCAATGGCAAAACTGCCATAACTTAGCCATACATATTTGGCATGATGGCCCATCTGCAGGAATGCAGAAAAAGATTCAAACTGCCCCACTAACTCACTCCTCCCAACCGTTTGACTTCTTCACGAACCCAATTGGTTTTACGTTCCCGCTGCAGAATCTCTTGCCGGGTTCTGATCAAAACCTGGCTCCCGAAAAAGCAATACGTACCTAACACCATTACCAGTAATGGTATCCACATTTCTGCGGGCATGGCTGGCTTTTCAGTTAATTTAAACGTGGCGGGTTGATGCAGTGTATTCCACCAGTTAACAGAATATTTAATGATGGGAATATTGATGACGCCGACCAATGACAAAACGGCCGCCGACTTATCTGCGCTCTGCTGACTCTCCATGACGTTATAGATTGCCAGCACTCCCAGATATAAAAACAACTGAATCAGCATGGAAGTCAATCGGGCATCCCACACCCACCAGGTTCCCCAGGTCGGCTTGCCCCAGACAGCTCCGGTAATCAGCGACAGAATGCAGATCACCGTGCCAAATGGCACAGCTGACTTCAGCACCATATCTGCCATTTTCATACGCCAGACCAGACTGATGGCCCCTAGTACAGCCATCATGATGTAACAGGACTGCGCCAGAATAGCAGTGGGAACATGAATATAAATAATCCGATAACTATTACCCTGTTGATAATCAACCGGAGCATAAACCAACCCCCAGACGGTACCAATGGTTAACAATATCAATGCCAGAATGCCAAGCACCATACTCCAGCGCCAACTCATCTGGTAAAACCATTTCGGGGAACCCCACTTGTGAAACCAGGTCCACATAATCTATCTCAACCTCTTTTAAGACTGATTAACACTGATTCTCAATGCTACCGTAGTAATCCACGGAGCCAGGGCCAAAGCCACCAGAGAAATCGCGCAAATGTATAACAACTGTATTTTGAAACCCAGCCCAAGCGCCGCAGAAGCTACCGCACTGGCTCCGAATATCAGTACCGGAATAAACAACGGCATTACCAGCAGCGATAACAGCAGACCGCCCTTTCGCAGTCCGACGGTCAATGCAGCTCCCACTGAACCAATCAGACTGAGTGCCAGCGTCCCCACCCCCAACGACAACATTAGCGCGGGTACGGCTCTGCCGGGCAACGCCAGCATCAACGATAAAGCTGGACTGATCAGTGTCAGGGGTAACCCCGTCACCAGCCAGTGAGTTAACATCTTGGCCAGCACTCGCCATTCAACCACACCGTTTGACAACAAAATCTGCTCCAACGTGCCATCGTCGAAGTCAGCCCTAAACATCATGTCCAGCGATAACAGGGTTGCCAACAACGCAGCAACCCAGAGAATGCCAGCTGATAACTCACCCAGCTTCTCCATATCTGGTGTCACACCCATGGGAAATAGCGTAATAACCATCAGGAAAAACAGCAGTGGATTAAGTAAATCAGTACGTCGCCGGTAAGCAACCACCAACTCACGTTGTAACATTGCCCAGAATGCGCTCACCGGTACTGCTCCAGATCCAATACACTTAGATGTTCCATGTCCAGCCGGTGGTGGGTCGTCAAAATCACTGATCCACCACGTTCGCTGTGACTCGCAATATGTTGTTCCAGTTTGGCCACACCATCGAGATCCAGCGCCGTAAATGGCTCATCCAATACCCAGAGTGGCACCGCTTCATCAAGCAGATACAAACGTGCCAGGGCAATTCGCCGTTGTTGCCCGGCGGACAGGCTATGAGCCGGAACATCTTCAAAACCTTTTAGTCCGACTTTATCCAACGCTGCCAGGTACCGTGCCTCAGGCAAACTTAAATGAGCCTTAAGGGAAACACTGAAGCGCAGGTTTTCCAACGCAGTCGACACATTGGTCACACCAGGACGATGGCCCAGATACAAAAACTTCCCGGCATCCAGTTCCTGTTTGCTGCCGACAGGCTCATACCATTCGACGTCGCCTTCGACCACATCACTCAACCCTACAAGCTTACGTAATAAGGTTGTCTTGCCAGAACCATTTGCACCCTTAACCTGCATGACCTGATGACTGGTCAATGTCACAACAAGATTTTTGAACAATAAACGATCATCCCTTTCACAATATAAAGGGGATGTTTTTAGAATGACACGCTGCAAAAGCAATAACCTATGCTGAACCGGACTCAGATCAATCGAACTACCCCATGGGGAGTACTTTATTATCAGGGTTCGATAATCCCAGAAAAATCAATTATTTATAAGTATGCTATAGGCAAAGACCGGGGACTGTATCAAACCCTGAGTGTTAACTCTGTCAGAAAATTGACAAGAGTGATCCAACCCGAGCTCCAGAAACCCACTTTCCAGCCGATAAGGTGAAGGAGTATAACTACAACCCTGACTGGATGCATCGACCTGAATTTCATGGCTAATATCAGTAAAGAATCTATCCGCTTGTCACCCAGCAAACAGACGGGCGCCATTTCCAGCCAGACGGAACATCCGCCGGCAACAGCTCGCGCTCAGCCTCAGTCAGCTCCTGGTAACAAACTGATTGAAGCCATTGTCATGCGCAGCGAACCGTTTGTCGACCTGCAAAAAGGTAACGGAGAGCAGTTTCTGCTGGAGCTGAAGACTCCTCAGGGTACGTTATTCGTCAAATACCACAGCGCACTGGAACAGGGAACCGTGCTACTGCTCGAGCAAGAGAGCCAGCACTCGTTCAAAACGGCAGACATGAACCTGGAACCGTTAAGACTGAAACAACTGATACTTGCGGCTCAACAGTTCAATAATGAAAGTCTGCCAAAATCGAAGTTTATAGAGGGGCTCAGCACCCGTATTCTGAATCAATTGCAGAATACGGCATTCGAGTCGATTCCGACCCGCATTCAAAACGCATTGATTGCAGTATTGGTACATCATGCTCAGATGGGCGACTCCAACGCTGAAACACTCAGACAATGGGTCGGTCAGATTCAAAAACCGGCGATGCCAATTATCGAACCTTCTCAGACGCAGACAGCCTCCTCAATACCCAACAATCTTAATAACGAGCACAGTCAGCAGCAAACTTTCGCCCGAACGGCAGAAATCATGCGGCAGGTTCAGGAGCTGACTCTGCCAATCAAGTCAAACAATCAGTGGCAATCATTGGTCCGGATCCTGGCTGGTGAGTCGACCTCTTCCTCCTCACAACCGGCGACTCTGTCTTCTCAACATCAACAAACAACGCCAACATTAACGTCGCCAGGTACTGGCCCTGCTTCATCCATTACTACGGATTGGCCAGCCAGGCTGCAGTCGCTGTTTACTCAACTGCAGCCATACATTAAAAAACAGGAAAACACCGACCCGGCAACATCACAGCCAGCAACAGCTGCTACGGGGTCATCACCACAAGGTCCGGAGCAGGCTGCGACAATCCGTCAGCGCTTCATCGAACTGCTGGCCAAGGTCTCCACAAACAGCACAACGACAGATGCCGGTGTTCACCCTGTCTCAACTGATTTTGCCCCCAAAACAACGGCAACATCGGAGATACCACAACTGGTCGAACGAATTGCCAGGAAAACGGAAACCCTGCCGTTATCGCTTCTGCTCATGGAACTTGAACGCAGTCTCAACCAGGAACTGAGACAAAGACCGGACAGCATTGCCAACCGGCTCAAAACAGAAGCACAACGAATACTCAGCAGTACCGGCCTGTATACGCCGGAAAGTCTCAAAAAACAGGCTCACGGCGCATTAAGACCGGGCTCACAGGGTAATACTCAGGCATTGGAAGCGGTTTTGAATGAAAGCCGATCAGCACTGGCAAAAATTCAGTCTCAGCAAATGAATAACCTGCAGTTTCAATTTGAACCGGAATACCATCGGGCACATTTCCAGCAGTTCGAAATCCCTGTCAATCTGCCGGGTGTCATGACTCATGCTTTCGCCGAAATATGGCACCCTTTGGATAACAGCGATGAGACATCCGAGCAAACCAACAGCCGACAACAGCGTAAATGGCACCTGCGCCTGCATATGGAGTTCAAACCACTGCCACCGCATTGTGTGGAGTTATTTTTTTCGCTGAAAAATGAACATCAAATCCAGCAGCTGGGCCTAGTGTTCTGGAGTGAGGACCCACTGTCGCTGAACCTCTTTAATCAGTACCAGGACATCTTGCAGTCAGCCCTGCAAAGCAAAGGCATCGACGTGGAGCGGTTTGAATCCAAGCGGGGATTACCTGCCAGAGAACACATATCCCAACAACAACACAGCCAATCAATGGTGGACTTTAAAGTATGAACCAACCGGACCCTCAATCAGCGCTGGCGCTGCACTACAATGGCAAAGATACTCCAACGGTTGTGGCTACCGGTCAGGGAGAACTCGCGGAGGAGATTCTTAGACTGGCCAGGGAATATGAGGTACCCGTGCTGGAAAATAAAGAATTACTGGCTATGTTAACGAGCCTGGATATTGGCCAGGCCATTCCCGATCAGCTATTTGAAGTAATTGCTGAAATTATCGCCATGTCTTACTGGCTCAGAGGACGGGTACCGGAAGGGTTCAACTCAGACTAATGTGAGACAGTTTTTTACTGGGAGATGCTTACAGAGCAGCCCATCAAAACTCAATCAGATAACAGGAGAACACATGCACAAAAGCAAACTGGCCGGTTTTATCATTGATTGCCAGACACCTGACCTGAAGGGTTCTGCAGAATTCTGGGGCGCAGCACTAGGCATGATAACGGAAACATTTCCTGGGGAGGCGGGAGAAAAGTACATCAAACTTCAATCGCCGGAGACTCAGCTGAATATTGAGGTACAGACCGTTACTCACCCCAGCCGTATTCACCTGGATATAGAAACCGATGATATTGAAGCGGAAGTAAGCCGACTACAACGGTTAGGGGCCAAAGAAATAGAAAGGATTAAAACCTGGGTCATCATGGAAGCACCGACAGGCCATCGTTTTTGTGTGGTACAGGCCGAACCGGGAAACACATTCGACGATACTGCGAATCATTGGCAAGAATAATCTGTCACTCCACCTGGTCAGGGTGGAGTGAACTCAGACAAAATCATTGCAGATAGTACACACCATAGCGAATGGCTTTTGACAGATCAGCCGCCGCCTGACTTGCTGCAGTACCATTTCTCCAGCTTTTTGACACACTGGGTGAAAACTGATCCAACACCTGTTCAGTGGTCGCCATTCCATGGGCAATACTGGGCAGCAACTTGCCATTTTCAGAGGCAGCCATAAAGTCTTTTTTGCTTTTTTGGGCACACTGATCAAAACCCGCCAAAGACAAGTCCGTGCGTGCAGGAATAGAACCCTTGGCTTTATTGAACGCTATTTGAAAGCGCTCGCTCATGACATCTGATGCTAATGCCAGCTGGGCTTCAATTTTGCTTTCACCTTCCAGTTTGAACATGGCGAAACTGTCAACCACGTAAATAAAGCTGCCTTCCGTTCCCGGTGTCGTCGCACAGATATAGTCACGACCAGCTTGTTTGTTGGCCAGAATGAACTCACCCTTGGCCCAGTCACCCATGAACTGAAAAGCGGCTTCTCCATTGATAACCTGTTTGGTGGCTGCGTCCCAGGCCTCCGACCCCTTGCTCGGTGCCAAAAATGGCTCAAGACGTCCCATCTGCTCAAATACTTTCTCCATAGTTTTACTGCGCAGAACACCGGTGTCATGCTTGACAAATGCATCGAGATAAAACTCCGTACCACCTACAGCCAGAGCAACCGATTCAAACAACGTTGCGTCCTGCCAGGGCTCATTTCCAGCCGCAATCACAGGATACCCGGCCTTCTGAATTTTTTTTGCAACCGTCTCAAACTCTGCCCATGTAGTTGGAACTTTGGCACCAACTGCATCGAGAATCGATTTATTCACCCACATCCAATTACTGCGGTGCACATTCACAGGCGTGGCGACATAATGCCCTTTCAATTTCATTTCGTCGGCGATGACTTTGGGCAATTTGGAGTCCCAGTCTTCACGTTTGGAAATATCATCGAGATTAGCCAGGTAATTAAATCTCGCCCAGCGCTTGATTGACTCGCCTTTTAGAACGGTGGCTGCCGGCGGGTTACGCAGCAACACTCGATGATTAAGTTCCGATCTCGCCTGTACACCACTCCCTCCGGTGACGACAAAATCTTTCCAGGTATGGCCGGAATCCTGGACCATTTGCTTGAGGATATTGATCGCCGCAGCCTCACCACCGGATGTCCAATAGTGTAAAACCTCTACTTCCCCGGCCTTGACAAAAGTTGAGGCCATGAAAATGCACGCTATTTTAAAAAATATTCGAACCTGACGAGCTAATTGACAATTCATATTGATAACTTCCGTACTCTCTCGTTTATTTCTTGAACAACTAAAAACTGCTACCACTCCGGATTCGCCATGTCATTCAGGGGTCCTCTTATTGGAAACCCAAAGACAATCATCAAATTTGTCCGACTGAGCAAAACCTCAACAGTCTCACAAACTCTACGAAAATTTTTTTGATGAAAGCATAACCGCAATATTTACACTTTTATTATTCTCTTACAATTAGTAAATATCTAGTAAGCATCATATTTTATTTTTTAAGTAAGAAAGTTTCCATAGAACCTAATTTTCACGACCGCTAGACTGGTTAAAAAACTGAGGAGAGTACTATTTGAGAGGAAAGATTGAAAAAATCGGCTTTTTAGTAAGACATGCGACAAAAAGGAAACCGACACATCGTGTCAGTTCCCTGTATTGAATTACACGTTATAGGTTGAAGATGCGGTATCTCCGCCACGACCAGTCCAGTTAGTATGGAAAAACTCTCCACGTGGACGATCAATACGCTCATAAGTATGAGCCCCAAAGAAATCACGCTGAGCTTGTAGCAGATTTGCCGGAAGACGTTCAGCTCGGTAACCATCGAAATAGCTCAACGCTGATGTCATCGCAGGTGCTGAGATACCGTTGGTAACAGCCGCGGCGATCACTCTGCGCCATCCGGCCTGAGCCTGAGTAATTTTTTCTTTAAAATACGGGTCCAGTAACAGGTTGCTCAGCGCAGGGTTATTGTCAAACGCCTCTTTGATATTGCCCAGAAAAACGGAACGAATGATACAACCACCACGCCACATAAGTGCGATACCACCGTAGTTAAGGTTCCAGCCATATTCTTTGGCAGCTTCCCGCATCAATACATATCCCTGAGCATAGGAGACGATTTTGGCCGCAAACAATGCCTGTCTCAGGTCCTCGATAAACGCCTGCTTGTCACCTTCGAACACTGTTTGAGGGCCAGATAACACCTTCGAAGCCTCAACCCGTTCTTCTTTCTGGGCTGACAGGCAACGGGCAAAAACAGCTTCTCCAATCAAGGTCAGCGGGACACCCATTTCCAGTGCCGATACCCCTGTCCACTTACCCGTACCTTTTTGTCCAGCAGTATCAAGTATTTTTTCCACCAACGCTTCGCCATCTTCTCTATAAGCAAAAATATCGCGGGTGATTTCGATCAGGTAACTGTCAAGCTCCGTTTTGTTCCACGCAGCAAAAACGTCATGCAGTTCATCGGCATTCAGGCCCAGCAGCACTTTCATAATCTGATAAGCCTCCGTAATGAGCTGCATATCGCCATACTCAATGCCATTGTGAACCATTTTGACAAAGTGACCGGCGCCATTCTCACCCACCCAATCACAGCATGGAGTACCATCTTCTACTTTGGCGGAAATACCCTGAAAAATCGGCCGAACCGCTTCCCAGGCGGCGGGCGATCCACCTGGCATGATCGAAGGACCCGTCAGAGCACCTTCTTCCCCGCCTGATACACCACTGCCGACAAACAACAAGCCTTTGCTTTCAAGATAAGCCACTCGGCGATTGGTATCCGGGAAATGAGTATTGCCACCATCAATGATAATGTCACCGGGTTCAAGATGAGGAATCAACTGTTCGATGAAGTCGTCAACCGGCTGACCGGCTTTAACCATTAGCATGACTTTTCTAGGCTTGGACAAAGAAGCTACCAACTCTTCAATGGAATGGGCACCACGGATATTTTTACCCTTAGCACGACCAGCCAGAAAATTGTCCACTTTTTCTACGGAACGGTTGTAAGCTGTGACGGTAAACCCCTTGCTCTCCATATTCAGGACCAGGTTTTCGCCCATCACTGCCAAACCCACCAGACCGATATCCGATAATGCTTTCATAATTACCTTCCCCTCAATTTTTTAATCGCGCCGGGCAATTAACAGATAAACAAATTGTAGTTTTATTACAGAATAGTAACGCTTTTTGATGCTCAAAGTGAATTTTCTATCCCTTAATATCCTTTTTGAGCTTATTTTTTTGTAACAAACTTTCAGGATTGAATAAAACTCCAATGGTTGTCCCAGCGCAACCCAGTCTGCAGACTTGCTGACTGATCATCCGCCTTGATCATGCCAATGCCGCTACCGGCCCACCAATGCTGTCCATCAGAGACCAGAGAACAAACATCCGGAATATAGTCGCTATATAGAAAGGCCCGGCTGGCGACATCCCATACGCCAACCCGATGTCCACGCGGAGAACTGGCTACAATCTGATGTCCACAGCTCACAACAGACCCGATATAGTTTTTGAAATTCATCCAATCGAGATCACTGGCCTCAAAGGGTAACAGCTGTTGTGGCTGCTGGTCGACCGGACGATCTGTAATCGCCAGTAGCGGAAGGGTTTGCGGAATGTCGGATTGATACTGCATTGCAATCACTGCATGCCCGCTATCCGTCAAAGTCAGATGCCGCGTACTCAATAGATGATCCGCCGGTGCCAGACGCCAGTGTTCTTCACCTGTCCCCGGATGCACGCATAACAATGAAGGCTGCATGATATCCTGATTCAAGATCTCTCTACCAGCCGTCCTCAGGCCCCCAATACCAACCAATAGATAATCAGGGCGATGAAGAAGGATTTCATGTGGCCCCAATCCATCCAGAGGAACCATATCCCGCAATGACCAGCTTTCACGTTCATAATGAAACAACACCCCATCACTGGACCCCAGTTTTTCTCCGGAAACGTGCATGGCGTTGTCGGTAAATACCACATGACCATTAAACACATAACCTTGCGGTGCCGTGATACGACGGATAACTTTGCCAGTATCGGGCTCAAACACGATCACAAATGTACCCGGCCTACGGGCCACCACTGCGGCAACCTGATGCACCACTGACGCTGAGCCGTGAGCCCGGCCGGGCAGTGGAATCTGGTAGGTGACTCTGCCGGCAGTCAAATCAAAACAGATTGCAGACCATTGTCCGCCTCCTGTTTTAATCACTCCCAGAACCTTTTTCTGCTGACCACTTGGCATACTCGTGGCCAGGGTATGCCAGCTCATTCCGGCCAGCGCTGTAACCTTAATAAAGTCTCTACGATTAATCGCCATCTAAATTACTGAACCCTATGGTAATTCCAAGCTCAGGGGCCATTTCCGTCACCAGCAGCTTCACCAGGCTTTCTACAATAGTCTTTTGAATAACCCAGGATTTCAGTGGCATCTGCGGTTCTTCACCAGTGCTCAACACCACCATAACAGCATCAAAATCATTCCATAAAGCAGCATCCGTCTGCTGTTTCAAAACCTCTTCCATCTCCCGGATGGCATTAAACAGATGCCCCAGTATTATTAACTGAGAACCAGTCCGCCATCCTTCCATACCATAGAGGTTCAACTGGGTTTTACTCCCGGCAACCGCATCGATACGTTTTTCAGTCATGCCCAATAACGAGGTGTACTGGTTGAATTGGAATGCCAGGGTGGCTTGATCCGGAGTATTGGTGATTGACTCGACCTGCTGCAACATAGCGCTAAAGTTTATGATCCAGGCAGTAAAGTAACGACATGACTGCGAAGCTGGAGCCTGTTGGGCTGACAAAACATACTCAGCGCCCCCCAACGCGACTGCTGGTGCCGGTGCCTTGCCGAAGTCCATAGTATTGCTGGCCAATAAAGCCTGGGCCTGGCGTCGGGTAAGATCCTTTCGGTCGGGCCAGAAGCTGAACCGAAAGGCCAACCCCGACGCCTCCAACCGGTACGGTGCCAGCAACTGATAGCCGAGCCAGTTCCCGTGTAGGTTCTGCAACGAGTCCAGAGCTTGTTGGTAAGACGCCCCCTGCTCCTCAAGAGACTGACTGTCGTCATCAACTGCGGTACACAACGCCGTCACATCGTGCTCAAACGTTTCAAGCTGTTGATGGATCATCGCTAGTTTTTGGGTTTCATAGGTTTCCCACGGAGTCGCAGCAAATGCAGGAACCGTGATCAAAGCAAATAAAAAAGCAGCAACTTTCATTAGAGTGATTCCAAAAATTTCAATAATGACTGACGACTATCACGATCAGCTCTCAGATAGCGGTCGCGAGCGGCCTGGGCTTCGCCACCATGCCATAAGATGGCTTCTTCAATGGACCGGGCACGACCATCATGCAGGAAGAACGCTTTTCCGCCGGCTACTTCGTCAACCAGCCCCAACCCCCACAGTGGCGGGGTCCGCCATTCTGAACCGCTCGCATCAAATTCAGGACGATGATCAGCGAGACCTTCTCCCATATCATGCAATAACAAGTCGCTGTAAGGATAAAAAACCTGATTAGCCAACGATAGGTCCGCAATAGAAGCCGTTCGTTGTTGCGGTTTATGACACCACGCACATCCCATTTCGGCAAACAACTTTTCGCCCTGCTGTACGACGGGGTCATGGGTATTCCGTCGCGCAGGAACCCCCAAATGAGCAGTGTAAAATTCCACGTGAGAGAGGATATTATCACTGACTTCCTGATCTCCTCCGTTGGGAGCAGCCAGACAAGCCTGCTGCGCGGGTGTGCAGTCGGTCTGGTGAAACAGATAACTGGTCAGCCCCATATCACCAGAAAATGCTGCCGAATTCTGCTGCATCAAGGTAGGTTGACCGGCTTTCCAGCCAAACCGCCCGATCACGGTCTGTTGACGGGCAATATCCCAGACCTGATTAGGTCTGCCAGATACCATGCCCTGCTCTGCCTGTCGCTGCTGTTCGGCCAGTATATCGGCCTCTGGTATCGCCTGTATGAGCCCCAGACCAATCATTTGTGGAGCAATGCGAACAGAGGTCAGTAGGTCGGGCCCAGGGGCGCCGTAGCCAAAATTTTCCAAACGAAGATGAGGTTCTCGCAACTGCAGAGTCCTACCATCGGCAAAACGAACTTCTTTATCCTGATAATCAATAAAGATCTCCGCTTCTGCCGGGACGCTGGGAATGGCCATATCCTGTAACTGTCCTCCATAGACAGGATGAGGAATAACCCCTTCCCGCTGCAGTTGCTCTGGATCCGTCGTACCAGCGACACTCAACCGTACAAGCATAGATACTGCATTTTGCTCACCGGCTTCACGCGGATGACCTCGACCGTCTTTAATGTGACAGTTCTGACAACCGTTGGTATTGAATAATGGCCCGAGGCCATCGCGCGCGGTGGTTGAAGACGGCGCGATCACCCAGGGATTACGAAAAAAGCTGTTGCCAACACTAAAATCCAGACGCTGCAGAGGAGTTAGATTGGCTGCAGGAAGGGAGAAAGCCTGGCGACCGGATGCACTGACAGTGGTTTGTCCGCCACTCGGAGCCGCGTTAGCAACACCATAAACAAAAAGCAGAAACACAAAAGTTGGGAATATTTTTTCTTTCATAACAACAACGAAAAAGGCCGGTTTAGCACCAGCCTTTTTCAACATGGCTCAACGCCATGACTCCTCTATTAAGATTAGTATCAGAATTCATGATCCGCGGTATCCGGATTCAAATTGGTAATATCCAAAGCTTTCGCAGCACTTTCGATCCCCTGTGTCTCGGTGACAAGGGCCAAAATAGCGTTTCGAATAATCTCATGCCCAGCTTCATTTTCAGGAGCAATCATCTGATCAAACGCAATGTGGTTCTGTTCAGCTGAATTGACCATTACCGTCAGAGCAGAAGAGGTTGCCTTGAAATCGGCATCAAGCTGTTTGGATAATGCCTTATCAGTTTTCCGTAGCAGTTTGCGCAAGCTGGCACCCTTGGTTTTTTTGCCATCAGTAGCAACATAGGTACCATAGTAAATATTGCGGATACCCTGCGCATCGTAGAAATGGGAGTTATGGGTGTTGTCGCTAAAGCAATCATGCTCGTCTTCAGTGGAATTTGCCTCCAAAGCCACTTTCATGCGCTCTCCAGCCAATTCACCCAGGGCCAGGCTGCCCATACCAAATAGCATTTTGCGGATGACCTGTTGCTCAGGTTCAGCCAGCAGTTCAGCGCGATAATTATCAGCGACACCTGCCTGCCATTGGCCGGTCATCCACTCCAGATCATTGACCAGTAATTGAGTGACCGCTTGCAGATATTGGCCCCGACGATCACAGTTGCCATGAGTACAACCAGCACCCGTCAGGTAATCAGTGAAGGAACGTTCACCTGCTCCAGCTTCTAAGCCATGAAGATCCTGTCCCCACAGCAAAAACTCTATTGCATGATAACCGGTCGCCACATTGGCTTCAGACCCGGCAAACTCATTGAGACTAGACAACAGCTCTGGCGTCAGTTCTGTCATATCAATCGTTTCACCACCAATTTCCAGTTTGGGCGTGGCAATAATGTTCAAGGTCGCCCCCGGATTACCCAACTCGTAGATGTATGTGCCTTGGTCGACATAATCGATCAATCCTTCATCTAATGGCCAGGCATTCAGCCCCCCTTCCCAGTCATCCACAACCGGGTTGCCGAAACGAAATACTTCAGATTGTTGGTAAGGAATTCGGGAAACTTTCCACGCGGCTTTAGCAGCAGCCATAGTCTCAGCACTAGGCGCTTTCACCAGTGCGTCAACCGCAGCCTGCAGATCTTGGGCAGTGGCTAGCGCATCAGCATATGTAGCATAAGCGATATCTGCATAATTCTTGACGATCTTACTTTCCAGGCTAACAGCGGATGCCGCCCCAGCACATAAAGCTGCCATGATTCCGGCAACCAGCTTGACACGATACATCATTCTTACTCCCCGTTTACTTAATTGATAATCATTATCATTTAAAATGTTAACAAAATACTTATAATATGCAATCAATAATTATTTGTATTTGTAATACGGAGATTTCATCATGTTTTTGACGGCACTGTTTTCCATCATGGTGATGTTTGTTTGGCTACTGATCATTCTGGGATCAGACCGGGAAAACAAATATTTCGGGTTAAAAGCAGGACGGCTTTTTCAATGGGGTTTGCCCACCGCAGTGATCATGGCGATCAGCATAGAGCTATTGCATTTTTATTTTTAAAATCAGTTGCTGCTAGCTGCGCTTGAACTCTAAACGTCATCAATCTCACGAGCAAAATTTTCCGGCAGATTTTTTTTGGCCGTGGCCCCCATGGCCTTGAGCTTTTCCACTCGTCCCAACAGGTTGCCACGACCGCTCTCAAGCCGTTTGACAGTTTGTTCATACGAGTCCGATGCTTTGTTCAAATGCCGGCCAATTTCGTTTACCGATTCCAGCACCATTGCAAATTGGTCGTACAAACGGCCAGCATCCTGGGCGATGCGTTCAGCATTGCTGTTTTGGTTTTCATAGCGCCAGATGCTTTGCACTGTACGCAAAGTGGCCAGCAAGGTTGTCGGACTAACCAGAATTATGTTTTTTTCAAAAGCAGATGTAAAAATAGCGGAGTCTGTTTCCACCGCCAGCATAAATGCCGCTTCAACCGGAATAAACAACAGTACAAAATCCAGGCTACGCACACCTTCGAGGCGCTCATAGTTTTTCGCTGACAACAGCTGGATATGGCGCTTCACAGAATCGACATGGGCACGCAAATGCTTAACACGCAACTCATCAGTCTCTGCATTGCGGGTTCGCTCATAATCCAGCAGAGAGACTTTCGAATCGATAATAATGTCTTTATTTTCAGGCAGATGAACAATGACATCGGGTATCTGGCGTTTACCGGCTTCATCCTTCAGCACAACCTGGACATCATATTCATGACCTTTGCGTAAGCCACTATCCTGGAGGATTTTTTCGAGTACCATCTCCCCCCAATTACCCTGGATCTTGTTATCTCCTTTCAAAGCACGGGTAAGCGCCTGTGCCTCTTGAGACATTTTCAGATTCAGGTCTTTTAAACTTCCCAGCTCGAGTCGCAGCATCCTTCGGTCATCAGTATCTTTTTCATAAACATCCTCCACCCGTTGGCGAAAATCCTGCATTTGACTCCGCAAAGGATTCAGCAACGCTTCAAGCGAGTCTTTGTTGTCCTGTTTGAAAGCTTGTCGTTTCTCTTCAAATATCTTGTTGGCAAGGTTTTGAAACGACTGCGTCAACCGCTCTTCTTCACGCTGCACCAACTCCATCTGTTCCCGATACCGTCGGCTCTCCTCGCTACGGCGGGTTTCAATAACAGCCAGTTGCTGCTGTAACTGACGTACCCGTTTATCACTTAGATCCAGTTTGTCACGCAATCTTACGATCTCATGCTCCTGGCCGACTAACTGGGCAGACTGCTGTTGTTCCTTGAGGTTTGAAGCAACATGGTGATGACGCAGTTGTTCCAGCTCATCCCGTTGAGCCCGCCGCTTTGCAGCAGTAATGAAGATCCATCCCAGTAGCAGTAACACCAACAATACAGCAATTCCAGCCACTGCCTGCCACACTACCAGTTGTTCAATAATCACGTACGTATCCCAAACAAAATCAACTAAAAAAACCTGCGATTTTTTTTCGCTCTGCTAAATTAAATTTATATAGGAGGAAAAATATGAGCATCACCATATTACAGGCAACCCAAGAAATAGACGATCTACTGCCATTGCTGGATCGTGCTTATTGGGAAGCCAACAGTATTGATCACAAGGATACCATACACAACGTCATCTGGTTGCTGACTCAGGAAGCCATAGAGCTACACAAAGTCAGCATTCAGGATGGCCACTACCGTTATGAACCGGTGACTGAGACAATACGACATGCGCTACCACAGATGCGATATCTGGCAGAAAATCTGAGCGAAGTTTGTCGGCGAACCAATACTCACAAAGCATTGAGCCCGGCACTGCACAGCGCCATAACCATCTTCGACTAGCGTTCATCGTTAAATTCCGATACCCCTATTTCGGTATCGATTCTGACCTGAACAGGCATATCCATGAAAAAAACATTAATGCTGTACACGGGCGGAACCATCGGCATGAAGCCATCAGCCAAAGGCTTAGTCCCGGTCACTGGTTTTTTTGAAAAATATCTGCGCAGCCAGGATTTTTGCCGCTCTCACAAACTACCTGAGTTCGACTTTATTGAATTCAAACCTGTACTGGATTCTTCCCAAATACAGCCGCAGATATGGAATGACATCGCTGATCGGATTATTGCCCACTATGACGATTATGATGGCTTTATGATTGTTCATGGCACGGATACGATGGCATATACTTCATCAGCGCTCAGCTTCATGTTGCGCAATCTCGACAAGCCGGTAGTCATGACCGGCGCAATGTATTCTATTGTCGATTCCGGATCCGACGGCCCGGGCAATATTCTTGGCGCCTTCGATGCATTGACGTTTCCAGCAAACCAGCAGGTTTGCGTTTATTTCGCAGGGCATCTGTTTCCCGGTAGTCATATTACCAAAATGGACTCTATGGACCATGATGCCTTTGCCGCGCCCGTCAGTGGCCCTCTGGACCTGCGCTTCCACTATAACAAGACCGGCAGTGGTGATATTTCATTATTTCAGGCTCAGGCAACACATATCGATATTCTGCATTTTTACCCTGGAGCCCCCCTGTCTACTCTGGCAAACATGGTGGCAAGTGACAGCAAAGCCATCGTATTACGCAGCTACGGCAGCGGTAATGGTCCTGACAATCCTGATTTTTATGAACTCTTAAAACAGGCACAGCAGAAACGGAAGCTGATCATCAACAGTAGTCAGTGCTTTCGACCTCTGGTCAATATGGCCCGATATGGCGCCGGTGCACAATTACTGGACAGCGGAGCGATTGGCTCACAAACCATGACCCTGGAAGCGATTATCACCAAACTGACGATATTATTTTCCAACTTCGAGGAACTGGAAACGATCAAGCAGCAGTTTGAAACTCCATGGGCCATGGAGTATCCAAACTGAGACTGACCGGCTTGCAGTTGGCGCCGGTGCCCGCATAATGGTTCGTCTTATCGCAGACATAGAGAGCAAACCACATGAGCACCGGTACCTGGGAACCAGAACCCCAAACCCCAAGAACCCCCGACTCCGCAGTACTGGCAAAATTTCTGACTCTGACGGATGAACAAACGGCCAATCTCGCTGAACATATTGATGCCCCAACCCTGGCTGACAATCAGTACCTGATGAAACTTGATCTGGCAGCCTGGCAGCCAGTCGCAAATCACTTTAATGATGACGAGATTCGCCAGCTAATTCGCTTTTTTACGCTGGCAGAAGCACAACTGCCTGGCTGGGAGGCCCAGGATAAATCCCCAGTCATCTGGCTCTGTCGAATCCTTAAGCAACGAGGGCAGTTTCCAGATAAAGAGCTGACCCGTTGGATCAAAGCGCATACCGAAAACCGCTTTCTTCCTTATGGCAGTGTACTGTGACATTACCGGTATTTGATATTCAGGAACCCCTGCAAAGCACTCTGAGCAATCATCCGATCACCTTATTACAGGCACCTCCCGGCTCGGGTAAAACCAGCTGGGTACCGATCTGGCTCAACCGTCTCGGTGGCAGAGTGCTGCTGATTCAACCACGTCGGATTGCAGTATTGAATGCTGTGCACCAGCTCTCCCGTAATTTTGATGATAAACCGGAAGGCACAGTGGGCTATCGCATGCGGTTCGATACCTGTATCACCAGACATACTGAGATTGAGGTAGTCACCGAAGGCGTATTTGTCCGGCTGATACAATCCGACCCTGAATTAGCCGGCTATCATTGGGTTATTTTTGATGAATTCCACGAACGGAACCTGGATGCTGATCTTGGTTTGGCACTGGTTCGCTCGTGTCAGGAACTGTTTCGCCCGGACCTTAAAGTGTTGCTGATGTCTGCCACACTGAATGAAGGTAGGATCAGTCAGCAACTTGGGGCACCGGTAATCAAATCTGACGGCAGATCGTTTCCCATACAGATTCGCTATCACTCTGTAGCAGCACCGGATCTGAACAAAACGATACTGCAGGCCATCAGTAGCGTATTTGCCACGGAACCCGGAAATTTGCTGGTATTTTTACCTGGAATGAAAGAAATTCTGAGTTGTCGTGACTTTTTGAAGTCACAGCTACCCGACACTCTTCAAATCGATATACTGCATGGCAGTTGTACAATACAGGAACAAAAGCAGGCACTGGAACTCACTCGGCAACGCAAACTGATTCTGGCCAGCCCGGTTGCCGAATCAAGTATTACCTTACCGGATATCAGGGTCGTCATCGATTCCGGTCTGGCACGATTCCCCCGCTATGACCGGGACACCGGCATGACCCACCTGATTACCCGCAAAATCAGCAAAGCCAGCGCAGACCAGCGGGCCGGTCGGGCAGGACGAACGGCACCGGGCATATGCATAAGACTCTGGAGTGAAGATCAACAAAATGGTCTTGCTCCCTTTCCAACCGTTGAAATGGAACAGGCGGATTACAGCCGGATGCTGCTGGAGATTGCGGCCTGGGGCATGCAGGTCGATGAACTGAACTGGCTGACCAAGCCAAACCCGGCCAATGTCACAGAAACCCAGACCATGCTGAAATCCATTTCTGCATTGCATTCCGAATCAGGGCTACACATTACTGATCACGGCCAGAAATTGCTGTCTATGCCCTGCCACCCACGACTGGCACATATGATCTGCGAACAACCGGGAGAGCTGACCATCAGGCTAGCGGTATTACTGCAGGAACGCCCCATGCCTCAGGGAATGATTGATGAGTCCTGGTTAAAGCAGCCGTTGACCACAAACGAACGTCAACTACAGCAAAGGTTGTCGGCGCACGTATCCATGGGTCACCACCCGGATTGGAAAGCCGCCCTGTGCCAGGCTTTTCCCGATCACATTGGCCACCGATTGAGCGACAATAAAGTCAAACTCGCCAATGGCCAACAACTGACAATATTGAAACCGGACAACCATGCCTCCTGGCTATTGGCACTCAAATTCAACGATCACAGGATTATCAGTTGGATAGACCTGAGGGATTTCCAGGCTCAGACATTCCCAAATATGTTGATAAACCAAAAGCACCTGGCATTGGAAAATAACCGCCTTCAGGCTAAAGAAATCGAGCTGTTCGGTCGTATCCAGCTGAAGCAGCGGAATATCCCAGTGAGCGCAGAGCAACGACTTCATTTCTGGGATGATTATTTCCAGCACCATGGCCTTAACCATATTACCCTGACGGATGCGGAACAAACCCTGCTCAAACGGATGTCCTGGATGTCAGAACTCACTCATGACGAACAGTGGCCAGGGAAAAACTGTCCACCACTTGATTTTCTGTACGAACATCGACAACAGTATCTGCTTCCCATATGTACTGATGCAAACAGCTTAAATGACATTGAAATTAGTCGAGCCTTGGATATGATGCTGAGCTGGGAACAACGACGGACCCTGGATAACATGCTGCCCGTGTCGATTGTTATAAATGACCGGCCAAGACCGCTTATCTACGGTGAACAGGGTCGGGTGTCCATTGCCATTAAACTGCAGGAGACTTTTGGGTTGCTCAAAAATCCAACGATTGCCGGAGGCCGTATTCCGGTTGTCTTCGAGCTGTTATCCCCCGCCGGTCGGCCATTACAGATCACCGCAGATCTGGAACACTTCTGGCTCCACAACTATCAGGAGATTCGCAAAGAGATGCGTGGCCGCTATCCAAAACATCCCTGGCCGGAAGATCCTATCAACGCAAAACCGACTGCCTATACCAAACGCCACGTCGCCAGGAGTGAACAGTGACCAAGAGAGGAACCAAAGGGTTCAGCAGATTAATCAATGCAACCCGTTTTACATTTAAGGGACTGATCGCTGCATGGAAAAATGAAGAAGCTTTCCGCCTCGAAGTACTTGGGCTGCTTTGTATTCTACCTCTGGCGATCTGGCTGGCCAGTAGTTATCTGCAGTTTGCGTTGCTGTGGGGAAGTGGTCTGGTGGTGGTCATAGTTGAACTGATCAATTCTGCTATCGAAGCGGTGGTTGATCGAATTGGTGAAGAACGCCATGAGTTGTCAGGTCGTGCCAAAGATATGGGGTCTGCAGCGGTATTTCTGGCGCTGATCCTTACGGCAATCATCTGGATTGCAGTGGTATTTGACCGCTTTTCAGGTTAAGGGCAATAGTGTTTGTAAGGCCAGTAATCTGCAGGACGATCCTCAATCTTCTCCAGTTCAGCCACCTGCTGCTCAAAAGCAGAGATAATTTGCATGGTATATCCAAAAGACTCTTCATCATCCATACCAATTGTTGTCACAACCAGACACAAACGGCTACAACATCGCTGATGACTCTTGATAAACAGATTATCAATCTGCCATTGCTCAGCAAATGCGGTCAGCAATTCCGGCGAAGATATCGGGGTTTTGACTTTTAGCCACCAACACCGCTCCCAACTGTTCCGGGAGAGGCGTCTTTTAGGGGGGAGAAAGGGGATATCAGGCTGTTCCAGGTTAAATTCAAATAAATTTTCTGCAAAAACCATGACACGGATATCCAATTAGTCAACTACACGCTGTTAAAAACAAGGGGCTGTGACAATGAGTATAGCTGTTCAAAAAACAAACAATTATAAAACAGCCATTTTTTCATGCTAAAAGCGCTCCATGCTGCTGTTTTTTGCAGAACTGAGAACCAATTCTCACCTGACTAACAGATTCCCTGGATATCTCCGTCTTCCGGGCGACAATACATTTCGTACAACAATGCCATCAGCCGACCGATTTTAGGGTCATTAATACGATAATAAACAGTTTGAGCTTCTTTGCGTACCGCCACAAGCTGATCGTGACGAAGTTTGGCTAGATGTTGTGATAACGCAGACTGACTCAATGGGACTTTCTCATTGATTTGCGATACAGACATCTCTCCATCCAACAGATTACACATAATAATAAGCCGACAATCATGACTGAGTGCCTTCAGCAATGCAGCAACCTGACCTGCTTTACTACTCAGTTCATCAATCGATTGAGAAGCCATATCCAATGCTAAAAACTCCTGTAGAAGGTTTCATTCGTGGTTAATTATCGTAAACTAGTTTAATCGAAAATAAAAAGCAGTTGCATTTTGCCTAAGTCCTTTGTCTATGTCATCACAATCATTACCTAAGCCATCTCTGTCTAAAATACTCGCTGCCATTTTCTACGATCTGATCGTGGTCTGCGGCATCCTCATGATTACTGGATTTATCGTAATCCCTATTTATCATGGAGTGACACATGAAGATTCCATTCCGGCAGGCAACTGGCTGTTCCGTATTATCCTCTATCTGGTGGTCTTTGGTTACTACGCTTTTTCCTGGTTGCGGGGAGGACAGACAATTGGAATGAAGTCCTGGAAACTGAGATTGGTCAGTGACACTCCCCAACCCATGACCCTGCCCAAACTATTTATACGTTTTGTTGGCGGACAGCTGTCATTTTCACTCGCCCTGATCGGTTACCTGATGCTGCTGGTTGGTCCACGGTACAGAATGCTGCACGACCTCATCAGTGGCAGTCATATTGTAAGCCTCAAAACCAAATAAACGGATGGCAGTACTGGCAGGTTACTGTTTTTTTGTGTGATGACAAGGTGTAAAACATCGAGAAAGCGCAGTTGTTACTTGAAGCCACGAGATCATAAATGAGCATCTTAAGGTAGTTTTCTACGCCTAATTCACCCTGCTAGCCAACCCGGCGAAGTAACCACAACCCCAGACCACCACAAAGCACTATCGGCAACGAATCTATGATAATCGGATCGATATCGTAGATCATCGCGAACGATGGCAGGATGTTTTCACTCATTTTAATCAGCAGGCCAACCAGCACACCTGCAAATATGCGTGTTCCCATTGCCACTTCACGCAAAGGGCCAAAAATGAAACTGATGGCCACCAGCACCAGCGCGGCGGTCATAACAGGTCGCAAGGCTTTCTCCCAGAACGCCAGCTCATATTTACTGGCATCTATTCCCTGAGCATTCAAATAGGAAACATACTTCCACAACCCCAGAATGCTCAGCTTACCCGGTTCAACGATCAGGGTACTTAGCAGCTCAGGTGTGACATCAGTGTTCCAGCTCATCACATCATATTGCTGCTGCTCAATAGAACGATCATGAAACTTGTCCTGTTCTACCTCGAATAATTGCCACTGATTATTTTCAAACTTTCCTCTTTTGGCAAAGATCATCCCTGCCGGCCGGCCGTTGCTATTCACGATATAACGACGCAGCCCCTCAACATTTCCCTCAGGTGTCAACGCTCCAAAATAGATAAACTCGTTGCCGTCTTTGTGCCAGAAACCGTAACGACCAGAAGAGGTGTCCTCATGGCTTCGGGTACTGCGGTAGGCCTGACCATAACTTTCTGCCATTGGGATGAAGGTTTCCCCTAATAATCCCACCACAATCATAATGACCAAAACCGGCTGTAATACCCTGATAGTAATGGCAGGAATAGAAAAGCCCGCCGCCCGGATCACTGTAAGTTCGCTTGAGTTGGCCAAAGAGCCAAGACCGGTCAAACAACCAACCAATACAATCAGTGGGAATAGTTCATATAATCGACTCGGAGAAGTAACCAGCACAAACCATAAGGCCTGAACCACCTGATAATCCCCTTCAAGACCATAGCTGAACTCACTCAACCCCGTCATCATGTACTCAATAATGCCGAAGACCAACAAAACAGTCAGAATGTGAGTAAAAATACGCTTCCACAAATAAACATTAAGGATCATCCATGCTTCCTTTTACGAAGCCATGAAGGCAGTGCGGTAAAAAACAGACATAAGGCCACCGTGCCAAACTGCAAAATATGGATCCCATACTCCAGTGGAATACGACCTTTCGAGACATTCTTATCCCAATCATTCAGAAGAAAATTAAATACGGCGTATAACAGCACGGCAGGAAACACTTTCAAAAAGCGTCCTTGCCGGGGATTGATTTTACTGAGGGGAACAGCAATAAATACGGCCACCAGGATGTTTAAAGGCGTCAATATCCGCCACATCAGCTCTGCTTTGTGTTTTATATTGTCTGATTTAAACAGATCAACGGTACTGATGTTACGGTTACGCGTTCTCGGGCGCTTTTGCTGTTCGGCGATTTTCACGCCATATTCCCGAAAATCGGTCAAATTAAATTCGCCCTGAAACGGAATACCCTGCTGCTGCACCCCCTGAGTCAGTACCAGATACCGGGCTCCGGAGTTACGATCCACCCGAATTTCACCACCCTGAGCGTAATAGATCTCTTCCGGACTGTTGACCAGGAAGATGTTGCTGAGCAGTTGCCCATCTCCAGACTTCCCGCCAACATACATCACCTGACCATTATTGCCGACTTTCATAAAACGACCGACATTTATCAAATCAAATGGTGTCAGGCTGTCCTGTTCTGCCCAGGCCTGAGCCGCATGTTGTTGAGCCCAGGGGGACAACCATAGGTTATTGACCCATAGAAACACTGCCAGCAAACCCGCTGGTACCAGAGTGACCTTGACCAGCTGCTGATATTGAAAACCGCAGGCAAACAGTGCGGTCATTTCATATTCTGAATACATACGCCCGTAGGCAATCAAGATTCCGAGCAAAAAGCCGGCTGGCAGAGCTTCTTGAAGAAATAACGGCACATAATAGAGAATAATAACGAACAACTCGCCCGACGCACCCTGTCCGGATACCGCATCCTCCAACCAGCGCCGCAGCCAATTGCTCATGGTCATTACCACAATAACACCGGTAATCGCGAAGGTTGGAAAGAATATCTGCCGGGATAAATAACGAACGATGATCAAACTGTGTTTACCTAAATGACAGGTCAGAAAACCTGCTGTACCAATAATTGTCCAAATGTCTGTTACTTGGATGATTTTCCAAAGCTGTCAATCAAATCGTATTTACCACACGATTGCAATGATCATGCAAACCCCTGCCTCTATTCAGTGGGCCCGGTTGGAATTTTCCGGACCGACACCATCATATTTCCAAAGCCTGATACAAAAAACCGTTTTCATGGCCACATTTTATCCGTGTCACCGGCTCTCCCCTGTGAGAAGGAAAATTAAAGCGTAGGCTCTGTCCATGGAATGTCCGCTGCTATGATTTCTCCGGTTGAACGGTTCCATGTCGGCTCTGATTTTCGTGTATCATGGCGATATATATTTCCTAATGCCAAGCCTTACAGGACAATCTATGAAAGTATCCGCATCAAATGTCTCAATCACTCAGATTCAGAGTCAGGCATTGTTTGTTTTTCATTTTGAAAATGGTAACAACAAAACAATCGACTTACTGGCAGAACATAGTAAATCCATCGCCGCTCTTGCAGACGAAGGACTGTTGTCTACAGAGCCTGGCACTATTACTCCAGTATTCAATGCAGAAGGACTGGCAGTTAAAATTGTGTATGCTGTCGGCTGTGGCAAAGCTGATAACTTCAACGAAAATGCATTTATCAAAGCCATCAAAGCCATTGCCGAGACCATGACCAAGGCTAAGCTAAACGACGCCACAGTGGCACTTGATAACCTGTCCATCCAACATCGCAGCATTCATTGGAAAGCGCAAAAGTTCACAGAAGTTTGCTTATCCTCTTTCTATAAATATGATGCAACACTGTCAGATAAAAGTGGCGAACCCTGCCTTGAGCAATTGACCCTTCATTCTCAGGAGACCAACCTGGAACTGGCCATAGATACTGGCCGCAGTATAGCCCATGGCATTAACGTCGCTCGTGAGCTGGGTAACCTGCCTGGCAATATCTGTACCCCGACGTATCTGGCAGAGCAGGGGCTGGCACTTGCCGGGGCTTATTCAGATATCGAAGCACAAGTCATTGATGAAAAAGAACTTGATAATATGGGTGCCGGATGTTTCATGTCTGTTTCAAGAGGCAGTGATCAGCCAGGCAAACTCATCATCATTCAATACAAAGGTGCCGAAGAAAATCAGAAACCTTATGTCCTGGTTGGTAAAGGGGTGACATTCGATACCGGCGGAATCAGCCTGAAACCTGGTCCAGGTATGGATGAAATGAAATTCGACATGTGCGGTGCAGCATCCGTTCTGGGAACCATGAACACTCTGGCCGAATTAAAACCCTCTATTAATGTTGTCGGCATTATCGCGGCAGTTGAGAACATGCCCTCGGCAATCGCGACCAAACCTGGCGATGTTGTGACCTCACTGTCAGGTAAAACAGTGGAAATTCTGAATACAGATGCGGAAGGCCGGCTGGTATTGTGCGATGCACTGACCTACGCAGAGCGTTTTGAACCTGAAAGCGTCATAGACATAGCCACTCTGACCGGAGCGATTGTCGTCGCTCTGGGACACCATCCGACGGGGGTATTTGCCAATGACGAAACCCTGCAACAAGAACTCGTGACAGCCGGTCAGGAAGTCTGGGACCGAGGCTGGCCAATGCCAATATGGGACGAATACAAGGAAGAACTGAAATCTCCATATGCTGATCTTGCCAATATAGGAACCGCAGGCAGAGCTGGTGGATCGAATGTTGCCGCAGCGTTCCTGTCAGCATTCACCGAAAAATTCAAATGGGCCCATCTTGATATTGCCGGTACCGCCTGGAATAACCGCAAAGAAGGTGCATCCGGACGACCAGTGGCAATGCTGACCCAGTACCTGCTGGATCGTTGCTGAGTCTAGGGAAGCACGAGAAGAGCCTATTTTTCACAAACGCCCAAGAAGGCAGCCGTTAAACCGGCTGCCCCCACATATCATATTCATCCGCATCCTCGATTCTGACCGTCACAATATCCCCTACCTGTAATTGGGTCTGGCCATCGAGAAATACCTGTCCATCAATTTCCGGTGCATCATATTGACTGCGCCCAACAGCCCCCTCTTCGACCACTTCATCAATGATGACCTGCATGGTTTTACCGATTTTCTGCTGCAGTCTCGCTGTACTGATCTGCTGCTGTAGTGCCATAAAACGTTCAAACCGCTCCTGTTTGACCGCTTCATCCACCGGGTCAGGCAATTCATTGGCAACAGCGCCATCCACAGGTGAGTATTTAAAGCATCCCACCCGATCCAGCTGAGCCTGTTCGAGAAAATCCAGCAATTCCTGAAAATCTTCTTCAGTCTCACCGGGAAAACCCACAATAAAGGTGCTGCGAATCGTCAGATCCGGACAGATTTCACGCCATTGCTGAATTCGTTGCAGTACTTTTTCAGAGGCAGCCGGACGCTTCATCAGTTTGAGAATTTTTTGACTGGCATGCTGAAACGGAATATCCAGATACGGAAGTATTTTTCCTTCTGCCATCAAGGGGATCAGATGATCGACACTCGGATACGGATATACATAATGCAACCGCACCCACACCCCCATCTTGCCCAACTGCTCACACAGCTCCTGCAATCTCGATTTAACCGGCATGCCGTCCCAAAATCCGGTGCGATATTTGATATCCACACCATAGGCACTGGTATCCTGGGAGATCACGAGTAGTTCTTTGACCCCGTTATCAACAAGACGTTTGGCTTCATCCAGCACCGAACCCACCGGACGGCTGTCCAGGTCGCCACGCATCGAGGGGATAATGCAAAAGGTACAGCGATGGTTACAACCTTCGGATATTTTCAGGTATGCATAATGGCGGGGTGTCAGTTTGATTCCTTGAGGCGGAACCAAGCTGGTAAACGGATCGTGCTGAGGAGGAATAACCTCATGTACCTGCTTGACGACCGTCTCATAAGCATGAGGACCAGTAACCGCCATCACATTAGGGTGGACCTGGCGAATCTGATCCTCTTTGGCCCCCAAGCATCCAGTCACCAATACTTTGCCGTTCTCTTTTAGTGCCTCACCAATGGCGTCAAGGCTCTCCTGCACGGCGCTGTCGATAAAACCACAGGTATTGACCACCACCACATCGGCATCATGATAACTCGGCACGATGTCATAGCCCTCGGCTCTGAGTTTGGTCAGAATACGCTCGGAATCGACAGTATTCTTAGGACAGCCGAGACTGACAAAACCGACTTTTCCGGAACTGGTGTTGGTCTGAGACATGATGTTACCCTGGCAAGCACATTAAAAAAGGGGCGCAATTCTACCCGCATGGCACGACGATAGAAACTGGATCACCGTTAATTTCAACCAGCCGGGCTCTGAAGCAAAAAAATCTTCTCATAACCTCTCAGATTTCCATATGAGCAAGTATTCTCCAGACTCAATGCAACATATAATTCCGCAACTTTTGACCAGTTAGGAATACTTTTATGGCGCGTGCTGCCGAACTGAAACCCGGAAAAATTTGTGAAATCAATGGTAAGCAGTATTTCGTTAAAAGTGTGGAAGTGAAAAGCCCTTCCGCACGTGGAGCAGCCACTCTGTACAAATTCGTATTTAACGAAATTCTGACCAAGCAGAAATATGAAGAGACCTTCAAAGGCGATGATATTGTCGGTGATGTCGATTACATGACCCGTTCTCTGCAATGTTTATTCAGCGACGGAGAACAGTTCACTTTCATGGACATTGAGGATTACAGTCAGTATATCCTCAATCATGATGAACTTGGTGAACAGGTATCCTGGCTGCAGGATGGCATGGAGGGCATCATGGGGATGTTCATCAATGAAGTGCTGGTGGGCATCCAGCTCCCAAACACAGTCACTCGTAAAGTCCTGGATACGGCCCCCAGAATGAAGGGAGCCACTGCCACCAAGAGTGCCAAACCGGCCAAAATCGAAGGCGGCATCTCTATCAACGTTCCCGACTACGTCGAAAACGAAGAAATGATCAAAGTGAACACTCAGACCTACGAGTTCATTTCCCGGGCCTGAGCATTTACTCCTTATGCGAGCAGATTGACCAGAATCTGCTCGTACATATCTGTCAGCAGTTCAAGATCCTTCACACTGACACATTCATTGATCTGATGGATCGTGCGATTAACCGGCCCTAATTCAAGCACCTGAGCCCCAGTTGGCGCAATAAACCGACCATCTGAAGTACCGCCAGCCGTGGACAATACCGGCTCCTCACCGCTAACCTCTTTGATCGCCTGAACGGCTGCCGCCACCAAGGCTCCCTTATCCGTTAGAAACGGTTCACCTTTGAGATCAAACGTCAGTTCATACTCCAACGCATGGCGATCAAGAATATCCCTGACCCGGCCCTGCAATTGCTCCGGTGTCACTTCAGTTGAAAAACGAAAGCTGAACTGAACTTCTGCGGTTCCCGGAATCACATTGCTGGCGCCGGTACCGGAATTGAAATTGGACACTTGAAAGCTGGTTGCCGGAAAATAGTCGTTCCCTTCATCCCATACCTGGGTACTGAGTTCTGCCAGTACAGGTGCGACCATATGAACAGGGTTTTTGGCCAGATGCGGATAGGCTACATGCCCCTGAATACCGTGAATCACCAGATGCCCGAGCATGGAACCACGACGGCCATTTTTAATTACGTCACCAACACGCTGAGTACTGGATGGTTCACCAACCAAAGCCCAATCAATCTGAATCCCCCTGTCTGAGAGGATATCCATGACGGCTTTAGTGCCATGATGGGCATCTCCCTCCTCATCTGAGGTAATCAGAAAAGCAATGGTGCCCTTATGTTCCGGATGTTTTGCCACAAACCGTTCAACTGCCACAACCATGGCAGCCAGACTGCCTTTCATATCGGCAGCACCACGCCCAGTCAGCACGTCGCCTTCAATAGTGGGATCAAACGGATGAGAGTTCCATTTACTGACATCACCTACCGGAACAACATCAGTATGGCCGGCAAATACAAACAAAGGCGCCCCTTTTCCACGCAGCGACCAGAGGTTGGTCACCTCTTCAATTTGCATGGTTTCATTGGTGAAGCCGACCTGAGACAGATGCTCTGCCATGGTCGCCTGACAACCACAATCCTCCGGTGTAACCGACTGTCGGCTGATTAATTCCTTGGTCAGCTCAATTGTTTTACTCATAAGACTCGAATCCAGCGCAAAAGGCTGCGTATAATAACTGAGCCTGAATCTAACCGTAAGTTCGAATGAATAAAACACAACCCGTTTTAAAATGCCCGGTCTGCTCACAACCGCTGGACAACACTGATTTCGGACTGGCATGTGCCGCCCCTCATACGTTTGACAGGGCCAAGCAAGGTTACGTCAATTTGTTGATGTCCAACCATAAGCGCTCGCGCTCACCAGGTGATGACAAAGAGATGGTCACTGCCAGAACACGATTTCTGGATCTTCAACGCTATCAACCCTTAATTGAAGCTATCATTCATTGTGCCGACAAGTTCTGGCCGGACGTCCAGAGCTGGGTTGACCTTGGTTGTGGCGAAGGCTGGTACACACAGCGCTTGAACGAGCACCTCGATTCCGCCAGAGCTTTTGGACTCGATATTTCCAAACATGCGGTGATGGCAGCTTGCAAACGCAGCAAGCAGGTCGATTGGTATGTCGCCAGTAGCGCTCGAGCCCCCTTTATGAATCAGTCCATAGATGCCGCGCTGATTTTGTTCGCACAGCTCGAACCACAGGAACTGATACGCATACTCAAACCGGGCGGTAGCCTGATAATCGCAGGAGCAGGTTCTGATCATTTACTTCCACTCAGAGAGTTATTGTACGAACAGGTCAATTTCAACCATTTTGATCCATCTACGCAGTTGACTCCACAGTTCGAACTCGCTTACGACAAAGAAATCAAGTTTGAGTGGATACCTGAAAACGACCAGGAACTGTATGACCTGCTGGCCATGACCCCTCACAATTGGCGGGTCAAACCTGAAAAAAAAGAAGCGATTACAGAATTAGCCGGTAAATTGATGGTCGGGCACTTTCGGGTACAGGTATGGGAACTCGCCTCCAACGCTGGCTAGATAAAAAAACCAGTCAACCAATCCGTTTATTTAGCGGTCTGATTCAGGGAGGATTGATATTTGTGCTTGGATATCTGGTCATTTTTGCGTCGAACCATTATATGACACCCTCAATACGACAGGAACTTACCGCCCTGGCAGGACTGGTTATCTGCGTTACGGGAAGTGTTTTCTGGCTCAAAAATTATCTGACCATTATTATGGTGAAAATATTTAAAAAACCAGATCAAGCAGGTGAAAATAAGCATGAGTCAACGTCTCCCGGACCTTGAGGTATATATCCTGTGTCCGGATATCGCAGTCATCCAGGAATGGCTTGCCAGGCAGTTTCCGTCCCTGGTCTTATTGAAGGAAAAAAAAGGCAAACCAGCCAGTTTTAGTTATCAGGCTGAATATAAACATCATACTCTGCCAATTGTTCTGGTGGAAAAAGCCATCGGTAAGTTTGCATCTTTATGGATAGACAGCAGTCACAGCCCTTGGGACGATGATGAAATGTTGGCCAAGGATATTGTGACAAACCTCCAACTGGAAGTACGTTTTGCGAAAAACAGCTGGACGGAAGAGCAGGATACAGAAACAAACGACAACTGGATAAAACTGACTACCGAAGAACGTCGGGAAATTCTGTGGCGGACATAAAAAATGGCTCCGAGGAGCCATTTTTAACGAACATTGAAAAGCGCTTTACTGATGCCGAATAACACTGACATCTTCAGCCTGAAGGCCTTTTGAACTCTCCACCAGACCAAACTTGACTCTTTGACCTTCCTGCAAAGAACGATGGCCACGTCCGCGGATAGAACGAAAATGCACAAATACATCATCACCGTTTTCACGAGTGACGAATCCAAACCCCTTACTGACATTAAACCATTTCACCACTCCTTCCTCACGGTCATCAATGACCTCAGAATCATTAAGAGCGGCATCAATATATAAACCGAATAAAATGGCAATGGCGGTTGCGATTACTCCAATCGCATACATGGTAACCTTACTGGTTCCGGAAAGTGAGGCAATAAAACTATATAAACCTGTGCTTTCCATACTAAGCTTAGCCACAGCAAGAAAAATAAAAGGGGCTGCTAGCGCGATAATTAAACTCAGGATCAGACGAATATTAAATATTTTTAAATTCATAGCCGTTATTCTACCTTCTAATACGAATATCAACTTGTTTTTGTTGTAACATTTGTCTCCTCGGTACTAATAAACTGGCAGTTTGCCAAGCCTGTTCTATGCAAAACTTGATAAAACTATTTGAGGAGACCAACATAATGCCAAATTCTTTGACGCTTGCCAAAGGGATAAATTGTGGAAGAACGCATGAATAACCGACTGGAAGAACTGGAAGTAAAAATCGCATTCCAGGAACAAATGATAGAAACGCTTAATGAAACCGTTATCAGTCAGGCGGAAGAGCTAAAATATCTGAAATCTGCAATAACGTTGTTGTCTAAAAAATTCAAACAGCTGGATCTGGATAATAATATTGAAAGCGAAAGCAGCCCGCCTCCTCATTATTAATATTAAGGTTAATCAATAAATCTGCCTGAAACGTTTGTTAGACCCACCGACAATTGAGAAAGCACTAATTCACAATCTGATCAATTAACTTTCTGATATCCTCACTTCCAGGCATATCATGTTGTAACCATACTAACCGTGAAGGCGGAAATCCCATCAGATACTCCGCCTGATCAATCAAACCCTGCATGTTTTCCTTGAACTGGGCTTCCGAAAGGTGTTTTGGTTGATAATTCTGCAGAATTTCATGAATAGAGACATTACCCATCAATGGATCAGATTGATTCTGGGCCACAGCTTCAGATGAAATAAAAAAAGCATAAATCAGAGTCCAGCCTGACGGTAATCCAACTTCATTCAACCGGGCAGACGTATTCCAACCAATATCGACAAATGGCATTGATTTATCTTTCAAATAGCCGTGGAGATAAACATCGACATCCTGTTCAAGCAGGGCGTCGATCAAAGGTTTCATTTCCGGGCTGGGCAGTAATCCAAACTTCAGCATATGTTTATTTCCTGGCACCCATATAGCTACTTAGAAAGCTAGCAGGAAATCCGCAACTCTCAAGTTTCTACTCATAAATACAGTTTTCGGAAGCATCGTGAGTGCCAACAAAATCCTTAACCGCCTGGAGAATACTGCGACAACTGACCTGCCCCTTGAATTGGCCATTTTCAACCACCGGAATACGACGGCGCTTGGAATCTATCATAATTCTGGCCACTTCTAGCACATCCATTTTGTCGACATTCTCCAAAGTCTGTACTTGTTTGGTCATAAACTCTCGTACCTTCCCGCCGACTTCGCCATAATAACTACCGTCGAGAATCGCTTTCAGACAATCCAGCTCAGACAATACCCCCACTACTTCAGCATTGGCATTCACAATAGTTAGACCAGTTAATTTTTTTTCGAGCAGCACGTGTATGGCTTCAAACAGGTCTGCGTCTTCAGACAGGGTCACGGGGCTTTTGGTGAGATATTCACTGGCACTGATAGATTTGATTGTCATGGGACACCCTCGATTTCGGTGGGATTATTATTCTTGTATGGCTGTTTTAAAACCGTTCAGCCCAATATATTTAGGTTTACACTTGAATACCTGGGGGGTCAAGAAATTGCCAGTTTTTTCTTGCTCAGACACCTCATGCTTCAGTACGGGATCTTTGGCTGTATTTCAAAATATACCGGCAAGCACCCATAATTACGCATATAAAAATATATAGCAGTCGAAAATCAATTAGACTTATCGGTAATATGAGACGGGCTATTTTACAAGAACGGATGGGATTAAAAAAAGCGGGGTAATCGACCAACACATGCCCCGTCTATGTATATCATTCGTGTCCGGGTTTGATTTCAGGCAGATGCAAATGCCTGAATACGTTTGACCATCGCACGCAGCCCATTTCCACGGGTGGGACTCAGATGCCTGAGCAAATCAAGATCAGCAAAATATTGTTCAATATTAAAGTCCAGCACCTGTTCAGGAGTTTTACCATTAAATGCAGCCAAAACCACTCCCAGCAGCCCTTTTACAATGTGAGCATCGCTGTCCGCGTCAAAGAAAAGCCTGCCATCCTGCTTCTGACTTTCGATCCACACCTGACTTTGGCACCCTTTGACCAGACGGTCCTCTGTTTTCAGCGCATCAGGCAACGCGGGAATCTGTTTACCAAGATCGATGATGTATTTATAACGCTCCTCCCAAGTATCAAAAAAACTCAAAGTTTCGACGATATCATCAGTGGTAATTTCAGTTCCAAATGGGTTCATACATTTCTCTATCAGAATGGAATGGATCAGCTATCACAAAAACCTGTCTACACAACAATCAATAAAACATGCCGGTTTCCAGCTTTGCTTCATCAGACATCATATCCCGGTGCCATGCGGGATCAAAAACCAGATCCACATTAACGGATTTAACATTCGGCACTTTCGCAACCCGGTATTCAATATCGCCCACCAACACGGGCCCCATGCCACATCCAGGTGCGGTTAACGTCATTTTGATATCGACAGTCTTGTTTTGCTGATCCACCACGACACTGTAAATCAATCCAAGACTAACGACGTTAACAGGAATTTCAGGATCAAAAATAGTTTCCAGAGCCTGCCAGACCTGTGCCTCCTGTATATCTTCACCGTCATTTCCGGTAAAGACCAACTCCTGCTTTTCAAATCCGAGCGCATCGGCATCTGTGCCATCGATCCGAGCCATGTTCCCATTAACGGTCACGGTGTAATTACCACCCAGAGATTGGGTAATGGTGATGAAGCTACCTTCCGGAATGGTAATCGGCGTACCTGCCGGAACAATCCGGGCGGGGACATCACGCAAGGTTGCAACCATTTTACGTTCCAAGGGAAATACCTCTTTGCTGTTCACACAAAACACCATCCACCAGACGTGATGATCTCCGCATGAATAAAAAGCTGTTATCGTTTAGTTAATGCTGAAACTTTCACCACAACCACAAAAATCCTTAGCATTGGGGTTGTTAAATTTAACGACTTGATTCACACCGTCCAATGCATAGTCAATCTCAGTACCGCGAATAACCGGTAACGCTTTTGAATCGACAAATATCTTTAATCCCTGTTCCAGCTCCAACACCATATCTTCACTGGCTGGTTCATTCACTAGGTCCATAACGTATGCATAACCAGTACAACCACTTTCTTTTACACTGATTCTTACCGCCTGCGCGTGCTGGCCGGCCAGCTGCTTCACAAAATGCCGCTGTGCCGCCTGGGTCACGGATATAGTATCCCTGCCAGGAATATATGATTCGACACTCATGATGTTCTCCTACCTATAAAAACTGCTTTACTTTCTCCAGAGCAGCAAACAACCGATCGATATCCTGACGATGGTTATAAATACTGAACGATGCCCGCACAGTTCCGGGAATACCCAGTTGCGCCATAATCGGCTGGGCGCAATGGTGTCCTGTTCTGACCGCAACTCCCTGTTGATCCAGTAACATGCCAACATCCGATGGATGAGCACCCTGGAGATTAAAACTCAGGACTCCAGCACGATGCCGCGCCTGCCCGATCACATTGACTCCCTGGCACTCTTCCGCCTGCTTAAAAGCATAGTTCAGAATATCATTCTCATGATCAATCAGCTGCTGACGCTCAAACTGTTCAAGATAGTCGATGGCCGCCCCTAAACCGATCACATCAGCAATATTGGGGGTACCAGCCTCAAACTTAAAGGGCAATTGATTAAAAGTAGTCCCTGCAAAGCTGACCGTTTCAATCATTTCACCACCCCCTAGAAACGGCGGCATGGCATTTAACAATTCTTCTTTACCGTACAACACACCGATACCCGTCGGTGCAAACATCTTATGACCGGAAAAAGCATAGAAATCGACATCGAGTTCCTGCACATCTACTGGCCAGTGACTGATTCCTTGAGCACCATCCACCAAAACTCTGGCACCATGACGGTGAGCCAAATCAATAACATCACTGATCGGATTAATTGTCCCCAGTGCGTTGGACACATGGGCAATTGATACCATCTTAACAGAATGCTGCTGTAACAGGTTTTCAAGTGCCTCAAGTGCCATGTCTCCTTTATCAGAGACCGGTATGGGCAGCACCTGGGCATTTTTACGGGCAGCAATCAGTTGCCAGGGTACGATATTGGAGTGGTGCTCCATAGCACTGACCAGGACAGTATCGCCTTCTTCCAATACCATCGAACCGTAGCAATAAGCCACCAGATTAATGGACTCAGTTGTGCCCTTGGTCCAGATGATTTCATGGCTGTGAACAGCATGAATAAAGTCCCGGACTTTTTCACGCGCCGCTTCAAATTTATGAGTGGCCCGATCACTCAGAGTGTGTGCACCACGATGAACATTGGCATTATCGCAACGATAGTAATCACTCAGAGCATCAATGACTTGGTTCGGTTTCTGCGTGGTGGCAGCATTATCGAGATACACCAGCGGCTGGCCGTTGATCTGTTGCTCCAGAATCGGGAAGTCGGCGCGAACCTCATCAACATTAAACATGCGCTTCTGGGTCATATGATGTGCCTTTTCAGTTCACTGTCTTTAACAAACACGCCCACCAACAGTGGTTTAAGCAAATTTACCAGAGCTTCTATCTCAATTTGTTCGATGAGCTCATTGATGAAGCCGAAACTCAACATGACTTCGGCTTCTTT
Organism: Gynuella sp.; assembly: GCF_050297175.1. Classification (NCBI taxonomy): domain Bacteria; kingdom Pseudomonadati; phylum Pseudomonadota; class Gammaproteobacteria; order Oceanospirillales; family Saccharospirillaceae; genus Gynuella; species Gynuella sp. Next base: position 278,482 of record NZ_JBNKSF010000035.1, read on the forward strand.
ACGGGAAATTCCGCGGCTTTGCATATAGTACAGAGCCTTGTCATCGATCTGACTGACTGTGGCACCGTGAGCACAGCGCACGTCATCGGCATAAATTTCCAGTTCCGGCTTGGTATAGATTTCAGCTTTTGGACTCAACAACAGATTTTTGTTGCTAAGCTCCGCCAGAGTCTTTTGTGCGTCAGGGTGAATGTGAATCCGGCCATTGAATACTGCCTTGGACTCATCTGCCATGATACCGCGGAAAACTTCGTCGGTTGTGCAGTTCGGGACAGCGTGCTCAATACAGGTATGATAATCGATATGTTGTTTTTCACGCGGCAAATAAACGCCCTTCAACACACACTGAGCGCCTTCTCCTCGATGGGTCACGTGAATGTCCGTCCGCTTGCATAATCCACCAAGGCCAATATTAAAAGCATCATAAACCGCTGAACGCTGTAGCGAGACGTGAACTCCCGCAATCGCGACCGCCGCATCAGTTTCCAGACTCAACCGGTAATGTTTTAACTGGGCATTATCGGCCAGCGAGATCTCTGCCAGATGATTACCAAATGTAGCTTCTCCCTGACCGAGGGTCACAAACTGTTCAATCAGGCTCGCCTGTGCACCGGAATCCAGCAAACACAATAAACGGTGGGCCGGAAGATCTGCACGACTGCCTTGGGTAGAGACATGGACCACCCGTAAAGGCCGCGGCAAGCGAACATTTTTACCAACCCGCAACAACATGCCATCTTTTATCAGGCTGTTGTTCTGATAAGCAAAGATGTGATCGAAAGGATTCTGCACCTGAGAAAAAACACTGCCCAAATGCTCGGTGATCATGGCCCTGTGGTGATCATCGGCTCCACTGAACGCAGTCAGAGTGATGCCTTCGACTTCTACAGCATCTGATAACTCTGAACGAAATTCACCATCGACAAATACAAGCGTATCAGCATCGAGATCATTAACACGATAACTTGACTGGATATCCTCTGTTTCGGGCTGATCATAAGTACTTTCATCTGCCAGGGTGTTCAACACTCGGGTAACAGGAGTATTCAGCCAATGCTCGGTTTTGCGTGCGGGCATAACCATCGATGCCACAACCGCTCTAGCCTGTTGACGATATTGATCCAACCACGGCAGTCGGCTAATGTCTTCACTTAACTCAATGGTCCTTTCAATAACAGACATCGATCAGGACACCTCTTGTTCTATCCAGCCGTAACCCTTCTGCTCCAATTCAAGGGCCAGCTCTTTTCCACCCGACTTCACAATCCGGCCCTTTGCCAGCACATGCACATAATCCGGCACGATAAAATCCAGCAGGCGTTGATAATGGGTTACCACGATAAAGGCACGATCAGGCGAACGTTGGGAATTAACGCCATCGGCAACCACCTGAAGCGCATCAATATCGAGGCCGGAGTCGGTTTCATCCAGAATGGCCAGTTTGGGTTCCAACAGCATCATTTGCATCAGTTCATTGCGCTTTTTCTCGCCACCCGAAAAACCTTCATTCACACCGCGTTTCAGAAAGTTCTGGTCAAGATCAACCAGTTTGCACTTTTCTCTGGCCAGCTTCATAAAGGAGACAGCATCCAGAGGGTCCTGACCACGGGCTTCGCGATGAGCATCAACCGACGCCTTAAGGAACTCAAGATTACTGACACCGGGAATTTCTACCGGATATTGAAATGCCAGAAACAGACCGGAACGGGCACGCTGTTCAGCCTCCAGGTCCAGGATAGACTGTCCATCCAGTTCAATAGTGCCTTCGGTAACCTCATAACCGTCACGACCAGACAATACATAACCCAATGTGCTCTTACCGGCACCATTAGGACCCATGATTGCGTGAACCTCTCCAGCCTTCACTTCCAGATTCAGTCCGTTAAGGATTTGCTTGTCTTCAACACAAGCAGACAGATTTTTGATGGACAGCATTAAATTTGTTTTCCTCTCTTTTTCTAACCAACAGAGCCTTCGAGACTGACTTCCAGAAGTTTACCGGCCTCTACCGCAAACTCCATGGGCAACTCTTTGAATACTTCTTTGCAAAATCCATTAACAATCATGGATACCGCTTTCTCAACATCAATGCCACGCTGACGACACAGGAACAACTGGTCATCACTGACTTTTGAGGTTGTGGCTTCATGCTCGATCACTGCACTGGGGTTTTTGCTTTCAATATATGGAAAGGTATGGGCACCACAACGATCACCAATCAACAGAGAGTCACACTGAGTGTAATTGCGAGCCCCCTCGGCTCTGGGATTCATACGTACCAGACCGCGATAGGCATTCTGACTTTTACCTGCAGAAATCCCCTTGGAAATAATCGTGGAACGGGTGTTCTTACCAAGATGAATCATCTTGGTACCGGTATCAGCCTGCTGGAAATTATTGGTCAGCGCCACGGAGTAAAACTCACCGACACTGTTATCACCTTTTAATACACAACTGGGATATTTCCAGGTCACCGCAGACCCGGTTTCAACCTGAGTCCAGGATATCTTGGCATTGGTATGCGCCATCCCACGCTTGGTAACAAAGTTATAAATCCCGCCTTTGCCTTCTTCGTTGCCTGGATACCAGTTCTGTACCGTTGAATATTTGATCTCAGCATTATCCAGAGCCACCAGCTCCACAACTGCGGCATGCAGTTGGTTTTCATCACGCATCGGGGCAGTACAACCTTCCAGATAGCTGACATAACTGCCTTCATCAGCAATGATCAGTGTGCGTTCGAACTGACCCGTTTTGGCTTCGTTAATACGAAAATAAGTACTCAGCTCCATTGGGCAACGAACCCCTTTAGGGATGTACACAAAGGAGCCATCGCTGAATACTGCGCAGTTTAGAGCCGCGTAAAAATTATCTTTTTGCGGCACAACCGAGCCCAGATATTGTTTAATCAGTTCAGCGTGTTTATGCACCGCTTCACTGATGGGCATAAAGATCACGCCCGCCTCTTCCAGCTTTTCCCGGAAGGTAGTGGTTACAGATACCGAATCAAATACTGCATCAACCGCCACTCCCGCCAGGGCAGCCTGTTCATGCAGCGGAATACCAAGTTTTTCATAGGTAGCCAATAATTCCGGATCGACTTCATCCAGGCTTTTGGGTTTATCTTTCAGACTTTTGGGCGCTGAATAATAGGAGACACTTTGAAAATCCACATTGGGATAGGAGACGTGTGCCCACTCTGGTAACTCCATTTGCTGCCAGGCGGCAAATGCATTCAGACGCCATTCCAGCAACCACTCCGGCTCGCCTTTTTTGGCTGAAATAAAACGAATAACGTCTTCATTCAACCCAGGTGGCAATGTGTCAGATTCAATACTGGTGACGAATCCGGCTTTATATTCTTTACCCAAATAACGATCAATTTGTTCAGACATTTTTCTTTCCTCGCCGACTAGACAGTCTGGCCAGTCACTGCGCGCATCCGTTCTACGGTTGAACGAATATGTTGAATTGCAAACTCCACCTGGGCACGATCAGTAAAGCGTCCCAGGGAAATTCTGAGAGAAGAGTGAGCCAACTGGGTATCAACACCAATGGCCCGTAAGACATAACTGGGTTCCAGACTTGCACTGGTGCAGGCAGACCCAGTCGATATCGCAAGGTCTTTCAGCGACATCAGCAACATTTCACCGTCCAGGCCGTCAAACGCAACATTCAGGATATTGGCCAATCGCTGCTCAGGATGCCCATTCAGGCTGACCCCGGGCAAATCCCTAATGCCATCCCATAACAAATCCTTTAAAGAAGTAATACGTTGCAGTTCATCCGACTGTTCCTGCCGTGCCAATTGAGCAGCCTTCCCCATTCCGGCAATTTGATGGATTGCCAAAGTTCCGGAACGCATGCCCCGTTCGTGTCCGCCACCATGGATCAACGGCGCCACTCGCACCTGCGGCTGACGGCGAACAAACAGTGCCCCCATGCCTTTAGGACCATAGAATTTGTGGGCGGATAGCGATAACAGATCAATATTCATTGCCTGTACATCGACGGGTAGTTTGCCGGCACTCTGAGCAGCATCAACATGAAACAGGATACCGCGGCTACGACACAACTCACCAACTTCATCCACCGGGTTGATAATCCCGATTTCGTTGTTTACATGCATCAAACTGACCAGCACAGTATCCGGGCGTAACGCCTGCCGAACCTGCTCAACACTGATCAGCCCCTGACTGTTAGGGTTAAGATAAGTTACCTCACACCCCTGGGACTGCAAATAGTTACAAGGGTCCAGAACCGCTTTATGTTCTATTGCGGAAGTGACGATATGACGCCCACGTTCATCACCATACTGTTCCACCACACCTTTAATAGCGAGGTTGTTGGATTCGGTGGCGCCCGATGTCCAGACGATTTCACGTGGTTCAGCACCGATCAGATCCGCTACCTGACGGCGAGCCTCTTCAACAGCTTCTTCTGCCTGCCACCCGTATAGATGAGACCGCGAAGCCGGGTTACCAAAGTTTCCCTCCATCGTCAGACAGTCCGCCATCAGTCTCGCCACTCGCGGGTCAACAGGGGTACTGGCAGCATAATCGAGATAAACCGGTAATTTCATGAAAGACTCAATAACAATATGAATTTATTAATTGGAGGAAACGGCTATTTGCTCATCAGAAGTCTGCTGATGGCCCTGATACTCATCCTGACGCAGGGATATTTCCAGAATATCTCGACGCGCCACCAATTGGGCCAAAGAAATACCAGACAAAAACTCGTGGATCTGAGCACTCAAATCCTGCCATAAATGATGAGTCAAACAACGCTCCCCTTTCTGACAGTTTCCCTGGCCTTCGCAACGTGTGGCATCCATGGACTCATTGACCGCATCAACCACCTCAGCCACATTGATCAGATGACCATCCCGTCCCAAACGATAACCGCCACCTGGGCCACGAACACTGGAAACCAGTTCGGCTCTTCTTAACTTGGCAAATAACTGTTCTAAATAAGATAGAGATATTTCCTGACGGGTGGAGATATCCGCCAAACTGATCGGGCCACTCTTCTCGTGTAACGCCAGATCCAGCATGGCAGTCACCGCATATCTGCCTTTAGTTGTCAGTCGCATAATGGCCTTGCCTCAATTAAAACTGAGCTTTCATTATCGTATTCTTGACTAATTTAGTCAACTTTATAACTCACTGCCCAACTCGGCTATAGGCTGTCAAAGCATTGCGATTATAGAAGCTATAGAGATACATCTCCATAGAAAAGACATGGATAAGATGGTTTTCAATCGTTGCAACCAAGAGCCGATAAATGCGGCACTTCAGGTACAACAGTCACATCAAAGAACAACTGCAGGAAAGGATCGTCGCCGCGCAGATAGTAAAATATTTGCATGTTTTCTGTTAACAATTGTTTAAAAAAACTATGACTTAAGTAGTATTTTTCCTCATCAATTTGCTGGACAATATACTTATCGGCATAACGATTTTTTTCATTGGATGAATTTTGAATGGCAGTATTAAATTCAAAAAAGTTGTATTCAACCACTCTGGATCACCAAAAAGCACACACTGGATTTGATCTCGTCAAAATCTTTTCTATTGCTTTTTTACTCTTTTACCATGCATCTTTGGTTGTCCCTTATGATGCCAACCATATTATTTTTAAACTGATTGCTTACGTCAGCCGATGGGGCTGGCTAGGCACGGATTTTTTCTTTGCATTGGTCGGTTTTCTGCTGTTCACCCGCCTATCATCCTCAGAACACAGCAATCTGCGCTCCAACCTCAAATATACGGTTAACCGGATATTGCGGATCATTGTCCCTTATTATTTATTTCTGCTTATTTACCTGCACACGGGCAATTGGTTTTTTGATTATCTGGGCCTGGGCTGGTCTGTTGGACCGGGAGCAGAGCTACCATTATGGACATTGACCATCAACTGGTTTCTGAACAGTAAGATCACCGGCGTTGGCATGGAGGGTATATTTGCTCTGGCGACCGGTGTACAGATGATTCTGCTGGCGATGATCATCGCTACCTTTGTCAAAAATCAAAAAACGACTTTCTGGATATACGTTTCACTGGAGTTACTAACAGTTGCAGCACGGTTTATATACGGCAATGAAACAGACAGCCGGTGGGAAATTATCCGTATAGATCCATTTTTATTTGGCTTTTTACTGGCTATGGGGAAACAAAAGCTGAAAGCAAATGTAAACATCCGTAACGTTGCCATGATCATGACCTTAACAACATTGTCAGCATTACTGACGTTCGAATTTCTGACCCGGGGAGTCAGTTATTGGTCCCACCTGACGTTGTATATTGGCCATCCGCTGATAGCTTTGCTAGCGGCATCAACCGTGTTATGGGTTTCAGAACTAAACATAAACAACCGATTCCGAAAACCCATATGGCATTTAAGCAAGGCAACTTACTTTGTTTTTTTTGTCAAAATGCCAATGGTATTTTTCATCGTAATTTCGCTGCAGAAGCTTCACATCCTGAACCACAATCTGTTTTTACTGCTAACAATGGTTTCCACCATAACGATCAGCTTCGCACTGGCAATATTGTGGTGGCTTCTAGTTGAACGAAAAATTTTGCATTTGCTTTATGTGAGTCCAGGGCAAGAGGGAGATTCCCGGCAGACCAGCCACCGGGTAAACACATCAGAAAGCGATGCTGACATCTCCGAAAAAACGAATGATAAACTGGGAAATACCGGCAGCCAGAACAATGGCAATGATCGCACGCAGAGCACTAAAACGGGCATGCTCCCCTTCATACGGCTTACTCCCATGAATCATCGATTGAATCAGGGGCTCTCCTTTAAACCGCTGATGCCAGACCACCGCCAGAACATGGATAACCACGACAATCTGCAAAATCGCAAAAATCCAGCCGTGGAGATCCCTGGCAATGTCACTGATATCGGATGACACCAGAGAAACAAACGGCCCGTCAAACATGATGTCATCAGTCGACATCATACCGGTGATCAGCTGAGCCAGTATCAGACCCAGTATCGTCAGCACGGCAATCCCGCCCATAGGGTTATGTGACAAATGGCGGTGGCCGTCATTACGTCTGAACATGGACGGCAAATAGGACAGTATCGTTCCAGGACCTCTAACGAACTCCCTGAAGCGTGCATACCGACTGCCCCAGAACCCCCATATAATCCGGTACAGAACCAGTGCCGCGAGGCTAAAACCCAAGGTCTGATGCAGATAAATCAGATCGCCCCCCTGCTCCCCGGTGTACCAGAGCCCACCAATTATAGCTACTGTAGCCCAGTGAAATATTCGAATACTGGGATCCCAGACTTTGGTCATCTAATTTGTTCCTCATGGTTACGGATCGATATCAAGAAGTAGTAAGCCAGATTAGCGCCGTGAAGCCAAGACACCTGCTTTGCTCCTTACAATTTGTTAGCACTTATACGGTTCTGGGAACTATCGCAATCTCTTTGCGTCTAAGCAATGAAACGGACTGCACTGGAGTACCGATAATGAAAGTGGTTTTAACAATTCTGACACTGCTCTGCGCTATCTCTTCGGCCATGGCACAACAATGGCAATCGCCCCAACAGCAGACGGAGTTGATTGAACTGTTCACCTCCGAGGGTTGCAGCAGCTGCCCAAAAGCGGATCAATGGCTTTCAACCCTGAAAGATGACCCGGGCCTGTTCAAGTCGTTTGTTCCTATCGCTTTCCATGTTGACTATTGGGATTACATCGGTTGGAAAGATCGTTTTGCCAAGCCCGAGTTCAGCCAACGTCAGCGCCGCTATGCCCGGGAAAAACTCATCAGTCAGGTCTATACGCCTGGCATTATTATCAACAGCCAGGAGTGGAAGGCCTGGTTCAGAGGGGCAACACAATGGCCGGATTCGGGGTCATCAACCGGACGATTGACGGCAGACCTGAATGGTAATCACCTGCATGTCACGTTTGAACAGAACCAAACCTACAATCTCTATGTCGCCTACCTGGGGATGGGGCTTGAGACGACGCATGTTAAAGCTGGAGAAAACCGGGGCCGAACTCTTCGTCACGATTTTGTTGTTATGAGCATGCAGTCCGTTGAGGGCAATCGGGACTGGCAGCTCACATTGTTACCACCCCCGGATATCGGACAACAGCAGACCGCCCTGGCTTTGTGGGTCTCACCACCAAACTCACAACAGGTTATTCAAGCCATAGGAGGCTACCTGCGTGCATCAGAATAGCCGCTGACAACTACCGATTACGAACGTCTGGTTGATCAGAAAAATACTGCACAAACTCAATCTCCGTACCATCCGGATCGAGAAAATATGCATTTTGGCGCTCATCACTTTTGCCCTGCAGGTGCGGGGCAAAACCTGCTTTCTCCATCCGTTCAATCAACGGATCAAGGGAGCTGGTCTCAATACCAAAGTGAGCCACACCAACCTGATGCATTAGCTGTGAACGATCCTGCCCATCCCCCTGATCATTAAGAGTCAGGTAATGATAGTCATCACCGAAATGCACCCAGCTCCGATGCCGGCCATACCACTCCATTTCCCCTGAAGCCCTGACCGACCAGTGCGGCATGGCAACCTGATAAAAGCGAATACTGGCTTCAATGTCTGTTACAACTAAATTCACGTGTTCTATGCGCATCATGATCATTCTCCTATTGTTTTATTCGACCGATTCCCACGACCATCTAATTATGTAAATAAAAATATTTACTTAATAAAAATAGCCTCGACTCATTCATAAGTAAACAAAAAATTTTACTTAAATGTTTTTTTCGCCATAATGCCATCATGAAAAGCCTGCAACAGATACTTAACATCCTGAAAACAGAAGGACCGCAGTCAGCAAAACAGCTGGCTGATGCCCTTGATCTCACCACAATGGGAGTCAGACAACATCTCCTCAGCCTCGAAGGTCAGGGTAAAGTCTCCTATGAAGATCGCCCGGCCGTTCGTGGTCGCCCTGTGCGTTACTGGTCTCTGACCGAACATGCCAATGAAGAATTTGAAAACCGCCATGAAGAGCTGACACTGCAACTGATCGAATCGGTACAGGAAATATTTGGAAGTGCCGGATTGGAGCAACTGATCGATAACCGTGAACAGAAAATGCGTCAGCTCTACACCGAGGCTCTGGAAAATCAAAAAACCCTTTCGCAAAAGCTGCACTCTCTGGCGGAGATCAGGAGCAAGGAAGGTTATATGGCCACAATTCAGGAAATGGATGATGGCTGGCTGCTATTGGAGAATCATTGTCCGATCTGTGCAGCTGCCCGGCAATGTCAGAATTTCTGTCGTTCAGAGTTATCCATATTTCAGAACTTACTGGCCGGACAAGCGAATATAACAAGGGAGGAACACATCATCGCCGGGGCCCGGCGCTGTGTGTATCGGATCACTCCTATTTGACCGGACAAAATAGAATGTTTCATCCGCTATAAACGCTGGATGAAACAATCATGACCGGTCAGATGACAATCAATTCAGCATGTAATGCACCTGCCTCTTTGATCGCCTCCAGAATGGCCACCAGATCACCCGGTGCGGCACCGACCTGATTCACCGCATCGACAATGTCCTGCAATGTTGCGGTACCACCAAACAAAAACATACGTCCGTCTCCCTGCTGAACGTTAATCTGGGAATCCGGCACAACAACGGTATCACCTTCAGTCAGAGGATTTGGTTGGCTGACCATGGGATTTTCTTTAATGGTGACGGTCAAACTGCCGTGAGTCACGGCGACCGGGTCAATCGTCACCTTGTTACCGACCACAATTGTGCCAGTACGGCTATTAATAATCACCTTGGCACGATCTACTGCCGGCTGTACTTCAATATTTTCGAGCACGGACAAAAAAGAAACTCTCTGATTGGCATCACGAGGTGCATTCACTCTGACAGACCCGGCATCCATCGCGTAGGCACTACCATCTCCTAACAGGTCGTTGATGGCCTTCGCCACCCGTGTTGCCGTGGTAAAATCGGCGTTGTGCAAATTAAAGGTCAGAAAATCTCCCTGATTAAAACCACTCTTGACTGCACGTTCGACCGTCGCACCGTTAGGAATTCTGCCAACGACCGGAACATTGACGGTAATACTGGAACCGTCCTGGCCATCAACACCAAATCCGCCAACAATCAAATTACCTTGAGCCACTGCATAGACATTGCCGTCAGCACCAGTCAGAGGGGTCAATAACAGGCTACCACCACGCAGGCTGGTCGCATTACCAATGGACGATACGGTAATGTCGATTTCCTGGCCAGGTTTGGAAAAAGCCGGCAAACTAGCGTGAATTGAAACAGCCGCCACGTTTTTCAGTTTTGGATCAGTACCGGGAGGAATGGTAATACCAAACTGTTTCATCATATTGGTGAACGTCTGGTTGGTAAACGGCGCTTTATCACCGGTACCATCCAGACCAACGACCAAACCATATCCGACCAGTTGGTTACTCCTGACACCGTCGACCTGGGCGATATCTTTCAACCGGTCCAGTCCCCAGGAAAATTGAGCACAGGTAACCAGCCCCAACGTAATCATTAAAGTACGAAATTTCATAGGTCACCCCTTAAAATGGAAACCATGGGCTGTTAAAGAAGCGACTCAACCAGCCACTGGAGTTGGAATCCGCCAGTGTTCCGGTCCCCGCATAACTGATACGGGCATCCGCCAATTTCTGTGACGACACCATGTTGTCCAGAGAGATATCCTCTGGTCGAACCAGACCGGATATACGAATATATTCATCACCTTGATTTAAGGTCATCCATTTTTCCCCACGGACACGCAATACACCATTAGGCAGAATTTCGGAAATGGTCACCGTGATATACCCTTGTAGACTGTTACTCTGGTTTGCCTGACCTGAGCCGGAGAAATCCCGCTCACCGGACAACTGTGCATCCATGCTAAGACCACTGATATTGACGGCACCTCCACTGATTACAGGATTGTCGATTGAAGTCGATGAGTTCTTTTTAGTCGTTGTCGCTGAAGATTTTTTCGATACGGTTTTTTCATCCAGTTCAATGGTAATAATATCCCCCACCCTGCGGGCCTTTTTATCTCCATACAATTGCAACCCCGAGGCGGCATTGTAAATCGAACCGCTGGGAGTCGGTGGTGGAATCAACGACTCCGAGGGGACAGGTGCAAAATCCGGGTCATTCGGCATAGCACGATACTTGGGGTAAGTGGAGCAACCAACCATGGAGATCGTCAGCAGAAAAAAAGCCAGACTCACCAAAATGATTTTGATAAAACCGTCCATCACACAATTCTTTTTCCGTTTCATCTCATGCCCTCCTATAGATTTGAGGTAATGAATCCCAACATCTGATCAGCCGTACTGACCACTTTTGAATTCATCTCATAAGCTCTTTGAGTGGCAATCATATCCACCATCTCTTCAACGATTTTAACGTTTGAACTTTCCAGCGCTCCCTGCACCATCTTGCCAAAACCTTCTTCACTGGGAACGCCAATCTGCGGTTCACCACTCGATCCAGTTTCCAGGAACAGGTTATTGCCGATTGCCTGTAATCCCGTCGGGTTAATAAAATCGACTATTTCAATAGTACCGATTTCCTGCGGCAGATTGTCACCAGCGGACACAACCGAAACCGTACCATCAGAACCAATGGTGACAGTAGAGGTCTGTTCCGGTAACTGTATGGCCGGCTCCAGAAGATAACCGCTGTTATTAACGATTTCGCCATCAGCATTCTGAGTGAATGTACCGTCACGGGTATAGGCGATCGTGCCATCTGGCAGTACTATCTGGAAAAAACCCCGACCATTGATAGCCAGATCAAGGGGATTATCGGTAATCTGCAAATCACCTTGGGAAAATATTTTTTGGGTACCAACGGTCCTGACCCCAGTACCCAGCTGCAAACCAGAGGGCAATTGTGAGTCCTGATTTTCCTGCGCTCCAGGCTGACGCTGAATCTGATAAATAAGATCCTGAAATACGGCGCGGTCTTTTTTGAATCCGGTGGTACTGACGTTGGCCAGATTATTGGAAATAGTCGACAGACTTATATCCTGCGCTTCCAATCCGGTTTTACCTACCCATAATGCTCTGTGCATGTGCCTGCTCCTGTTACCCGCTTAACGACTCTGGGGAACTAAATAAAACTGTTTTGCTTAGCTCATTTGTAAAATACTTTCCGATGCCCTGGAAACTTCGTCGGCAGTTTTCATCATTTTGACCTGCATTTCATACTGACGATTCAGGGAAATAATGTTGGTCAACTCTGCCACACTGTTAACGTTAGAACTTTCGACAAACCCCTGAACCACTCGTAACGCCGGATCTGCCGGTAACACCTGACCAGCCGCCTGACCGGTTGGACGAAACAAACCGTCAGTACCCTTCTCAAAATTCTGCAGATCAGGATTCACCAGTTTAATTTGGTCCACCACAACCAAGGCATTAACGGCGGCGCCAGCGGGCCGAATGGTAATGGTACCGTCATCACCAATATCCAGATGTTCGTAGTCCGGAATGGCAACCGGCGCACCACCGACTCCCATGACAGGTTCACCATTACCATTGATCAACTCTCCCAATGCCGTAACAGTAAAGTCACCGCGGCGAGTATAGGCTTCCTGACCATTGGCATCCTGAACCGCAAAAAAACCATCTCCCTGAATTGCGGTATCCAGCGGGTTGCTGGTTTCAATCAACGGGCCATCGTTGAAGTCAGATGCTGGCCGTTCAGTCAATGCATAGGCACGAGTCGGAAAATGTTCCCCCCATACCGGCATTGAACGGGCCTGTTCCCAATCGGCTTTAAAACCGGTAGTCCGGGCATTAGCCAAATTATTGGCGTGTGCCTGCTGCGACAGCATGTTCTGGCTGGCTCCGGTCATAGCTACATATAGAGCACGATCCATTGATTTCCCCTGACTGCAAAACTGCAGAACTAATCGGTTATGACATTCGTATAATCAGGATATAGCGAAGGTTGTGCCAAGTATTGGCAACCCTTAAACGACGGGGGTTACAGCCATTACCAGTAATAGTGTGAGAAAAAAACGGCAACAATTTTCCGTTTTCCATTGCCTGTTGCGACGGGGTTATCCGCCTGCCGGATGGTGATGGCGATTTGGGATGGGTTACACGGAACATTGCTGGTAAAAGGCGAAATGAATATTTCTTTACCAGCTCTCCTTCTGGCACTCAATCCTCTGACGGGAGTCAGAGCGACAGAGCAGGTCTTATGACCTGCTCAATCTCCAGAAACACGATTACCTGAGGTTAATAATGGTCTGCGTAACGGCATTGGCCGTTTCAATAGTTTTGGCACTAGCCTGGTAATTACGCTGGGCGATAATCAAATGCACCAGCTCTTCTGACAACTCCACTGTAGAATCCTCGAGTGCGGATGAGTCAATGGACCCCAGAGTTCCGGTACCGGCAACACCGACAATCGCATTTCCGGATTCGTAGCTTTCTATCCACTCACTTGAGCCAACAGGTATCAATCCTTCGATATTGTTAAATGTTGACAGCACCACCTGACCCAGTGCTCTGGACTCACCATTGGTATAGTGGGCATAGATGGTTCCATCATCGGCGATATCCAGATCAGTCAAACTACCGCTGGCATAGCCGTTCTGTTGAAAGTCATCATTAGTGAACTTAGCGCCCCACTGAGTGGTTTCATCAAATGAAATAGCAAAATTGGAACTGGTGGACGGTTCAGAAATCGGTAACGAACCACCCTCTGACACATTCACCGAAGAATACGCGCCGGTCGGATTGCCTTCTTCATCCACCGGATCCCAGTTGGATATCAACCAATCACCCGTAGCATCGACATTCAATGTTCCATCCGCATTAAAGTACAGTATGTGTGAGGCCATCGTTGGCTGGGTATTTTCCGGAAAGTCGAGACTGGTATCCGGGTCACCAATATCGGCGCCATCGATTTGCGCGTACACAGTCCAGGAGTTAAGACTCAGCGGAGTATTTTCATCGGATGGATTTTTAACATAATACAATTGCAGATCATGCTGATTACCCAAAGAATCATACATCGCTATCGTCGCGGTTTCGTTGTAAGTATCGGGATCATCGGGATCAAATGCATTGATGGTGTAGTCTTCAAAGCTGGAGTCAGACAAACCATTAAACAAACCGGTCACCCGTGGCTCCGGGTCGGTCATGCTATAGCCTTCGTTTAGAATGACTTCAACCGACCCACCAATCACAGCATTGGTTTCTGCACCATCTGCCCCGCCCAAGGTCTGAGAAGCGGTACTCTCAAGCCCGCGCACAACGAGTTGATCACTGCTATCAGAAGATTCAATCCGCACACTGATGTCAATACCAGTGCTCGATGTTAAGGTGATGTTGCCGGTGTCTGCATCATATTCGGCCGTAATACTGTTCAGGCTGGTTTGTTGATACTGGTTAATTTCATCGGCCATGTCCTGAAAATCATCCGCGGTAATAACCTGACCGTTAATGTAAATGTCCATATTGCCGGAATTCACGTAATCACCTGCCAGCAGTTGTACTGAGGTTTCAGCCGATGCAGTAATACCGGAATAGTTCGTCAACTGAGCTGCGATAACAGATGCCTGGGCACCTTCATCAACGGTAACACGTGTGGAATCACCATCAGGATCCACCAGATAAAATGACTGCTCGGGGTAGCCATTATCCACTGCGGCCTCTCCAGCCTCCAGCAGACTTGAGTCATAGGGATCCACCTGCAGCAATGCATACAGCTCAGAAATATCAATATCACTACCAATGGCCTGAACATTGGAAATAGTGATCTGTGACGCCTCACCTTCCTGTGTAGCTACAAACTGCAGCACATCGTTGCCGTCTGTATCTTTGCTCACCACGGCCTGTACACCGATATAATCATCGGCATCCACGGAAGCCAATTCACGATTAATGGCTGCCGCAAGTTGATCCATAGAAGTGATTTCCTCATTCAGGGAAATCTCCACGGAACCAGAACGTTCTTCCGGGTCCGGATCCGGTACAATCAGGTTAATACGAAAACTATTGGTCCGATCAATAGGATCCTCACCGGCCACGTCATACACACTGTTCAATCCCAGAGATTCGAGCGCCTCATTAGTACCGGTAATATTAACATCCAGAGGAAATGCACCCACTTGAGTCCGGGAAATCATGAGTCGGCCATTGGTGTGAGAAACCTCAACCTCTCCGGATAATGCCGGTGTGATCAGAATCTGGGTATTGATTGCAGCGACCAGTGCATCGTAATTGTTATACACGTCTTCCGGAATCGTAATGGTGGAATAAGCACCACCATCTACAGATATCTGCAATTGATTATTTGCCAGTACCGCAGGATCACCAAGCGTAGTGGTCGGTCCGGGTGAGGACACAGTTGCCATACCCAGAGTACTCATATTCACGCCGGCAGAGGTATTGTTGGTGCCGTCGTGAATAAATGAAATACCGATAGGACCGGTACCAGCGGCAGTATCTGCAGCCACTTCCAATTGATTGGTGGATGCATTCACACTGACACTGACATAAGTGCCACCTAACTGAGTGTTAATGGCCGTCTCAAGATCATTCGCAAAAGCCGCCTGTGAAGCCCAACCACCTGCTGGTACCGTCAGCGACACGGATGAAGACGCACTACCCACCACAGCGGTAAACACAATGTCATTGCCGGCATCAGCATCGGCGAAATTACCGACACTGTCCAAAGCATTCATGGTAGTACCGGATGAGACCACGGTAGCAGTACCCGGATCAGCACCGTGGAAATTCAATTCACTGACAATATTGCCCTGCACACTCGCAGCCGTACCTGGGTCACTGCTCAAATCGATAGAGCCACCACTGGCAAACAAATCGGTGCCGGTTACCGGAGCGATAACCGTATAGGCATCAAACCCCAGATAAGGATCCGTCAATAGATTACCGGTCGCATCTGCCAATGAGACAATCGCGCTGCCATCCGTCGCGTAAGTGCCAGCCATTACAAAGTCGATGCCGGTTCCGGCAGCATTCACTTCAGCAGAGACTTTACCGGCCAGATCTGATCCACGCAGGGCACTGTTGATGGCACCAACGAGGTCAGAGACCGTTGAATAGGTTGTGGTATCGGAAAATGGCTGAATAGTATCGGTCAATGTTGCTGTACCACCAGCGATACTGGGTCCCTGAACGGTAATCCCAAACGACCAGTTTGCCTCTGCTGCCGAAGGCGTCCAGGGCCCACCACTCAGAACACCAACAGTTGAAATATCGCCAGCTCCCTGAAACTCAGAGCGGGTACCGGCGGTCGTTGGATAACCCACAGTGGACAGAGTCGTAGCACTGTCTTCTGCTGGACCTACCTGTGCAGCACCAACGGCCAGACCATCTGTTGTCGTAATTTTACCGTCAGACTGCAATACCTTCGCTCCGGCCGGAACATTCACTTCTGATAATACAGATGTTGTCCCTCGCGGAGCCTGGTTACTGGTATCCACTTGTAGATCTTCCAGTACACCACTGATAACTTTTCCGCGACTGTCGGTCGCGTAACCCTGTAACTTGGCTCCACTCGTGGTGACGATATAACCCTCATCGTCGGTACCAAAAATACCAGATCGGGTATAAGTCACATCACCGTTGTTATACTTGGTAATGAAAAAGCCCGTACCATCAATCGCCAGATCGAGCACAGAATCAGTATCATTTATGTCCCCCTGCTCGAATTTCTGACCAACATTCTCCAGCGTTACACCACTGCCAGAAGTATCCTGACCGGTACCAAGGATGCTGTTGGTATAAGCATCGCCAAACTCTGCTCGGCTGGCTTTGAAACCCGTGGTGCTGGCATTGGCAATGTTATTTCCGGTAATACTCAAATCTTTACTGGCCGCAGCAACACCACTCAAACCTGTACTAAAGCTCATACTTTCTCTCCTGCTTTATCCTCTAACCCAGATGCAATCAGTGTCACCTACCAGGCCACCAGCATGTAGCCACACCCAGGCATACCAATCTACCGTTTTACCCGTTGCCCTGATTAACCATCAAGATCATTAATCTGTACAACGTCCTTCAAACCGACCGAATCACCACCCAACAGATTCAGAGTCACATTACCTCGACTGTCTATCGCCACACTCTCAACCTTGGTACTCATGGAAGTATCAAGAATGGTGTATTGGTCATCGATGTCCGCCGATACTGTGAACGTATAGTTACCTTCATCATGGGCAATGTAATTACCCTCTTCATCCTGCTCCAGATTCATATCTTCGAGGTCAAGAATCTCACCATTGATTTCAAGATAAGCACCATCCCATTTGAACTGCAGCTTGTCGCCAAGATCTGACAACGCAATTTCTTCAACAATCTGTCGGTCTTCGTTCTTAATAGTCAGCACAATGTTAGATGCAGACTCCGGTATATCCGTGATGCCATAAATAATGTCACCATGAACCAGCTGACTCTCATCACGCCCATCCAGCGTCACAGAACTGCCCACCAAACTCGAAGCCTGTAACGCCTGACTGGAGGTATATGCACTCGCCAGATCAGCCATTGAGCCATTCACGTTTTCAATGCCTTCAACCATACTGAACTGTGCCAACTGGGCGACGAACTCAGCATTATCCTGCGGGTCCAGCGGATTCTGGTTATTCAGCTGAGCAATCATTAATTCCAGAAATTCTGTCTTGCCCAGCTCTGTAGAACTGGAATCACTGGATGACGGATCGAGAGCATATTGGTCCAGCACACCATTACGGCCACTGACACCATTCACATTACTCATGACTTATTCTCCCCTATTTACCCATGGTCAAGGTCTTTTGCAGCATGGTTTTAGCGGTGTTAAACACCTCCACATTCACTGCAAAACTCCGTGATGCAGACATCATGTCTGCCATTTCCTCAACTACATTTACGTTGGGGTAGTAGACGTATCCGTTTTCATCTGCCATTGGATGAGTCGGTTCATAGCGGATATCCAGCGGCGCATCTTTTTCAACAATCGCGGCTACCTTGACGCCACTGCCGACATCAGTCTCTAGATCCACCGGGCTGAAGTCACGGTTGATCAACGAATCCTGTAATACCTGAAATACCGGCTTACGCGCACGATAGGTTGTGTCAATACTGCTACTAACGGTTTCGGCATTCGCGAGGTTGCTGGCCGTAGTGTTCAGGCGAACAGACTGAGCCGTCATCCCTGAACCCGAAATATTGATCACATTAGTCAGGGACATGATTACTCTCCTCGAATGGCATTAGTCATGCCGTTAAATTTACGGTTCAGGAATTCGAAACTGGCATTGAATGCCATGGCATTTTTAGTGAACTCTGCATTCTCAACATTGTCATCCACCGTGTTGCCATCGATGGAAGGCTGTGTTGGCCAACGGTACTGAAGGTCATAGTTCTCTTGAACACGACCGCCGATGTGACGATTGTCAGTAGTGTTCATTTCCAGGCTACGCTGTTTTTCCACTTCTCCATTCAACACCGCTTGGAAGTCAAAATCCCTGGCTTTAAACCCTGGGGTGTCCGCATTAGCCAGATTATTTGCCAGCACTTCCGAACGCTCGGCCCGGACCAACAGGGCCTGGGGATGTATACTGAGTGCGTTTTGAAAACTAATTGCGGACATTATTGGACCTTCCATTCTCGAATATGACATTGCTATAAACCTTATAGCAGTGACCGTGCCAAAAAATAGGCCCTTAAAAATCAAGCAGTTACTGAGTTTTAACGAAATTATGAGGAAACCGGCGGCAACCATTTTCCGCAAGCGGCAAGGAGCAGCAGGATACGGAAGGGAACCATTCTGTCGAAACCCAGAACCAACGACACATCCAGCGATATTCAGATCAACGACGGCCTTCGAGTAATCAGCCCCCCATGTCACCATGGGTCAGAAGTTCCTTAATGAAGATAACCAGGAGCAACGGATAGATCTCAATATAACCTGACAAAAACAATGAATATGGAGATCAAGCAAGCAATAACCACAAAAAAAATATGCTTTATTGTTACCACAAAATAACACAAATAATTTTCGTAAGAACTTCTAACCGCAAATATAAAATCCACAACAAAAAAATATTATTTTGCACACTAACAGTTCCAGAAAATAAAACCATGCACCACATTTGTATAAACAATTTTCTCACATAACTATAAAAAATAACGATATTACAAAATAAAAACACAACATCCCCTATAAAACACCTAAAACCTCCATTAAAAGAATATTTTCCTCAACCTTTAGTATGATATCTAAAATGAACGCATGGATATTGCCTTGCCTCATACCAAGCAACACAGAAAAATTTGCCACTGGTGAATTGCACTGCAAGCTAACACTCTGATAACGTAATTATCAGACTAACCAAAAAATCAAAACCAGATAGCTTTTTACCGTACATATCATTTTTATACGGGTGTATTTTTTGATTTTTTAAAAAAATTTAAGCAAAGATATCACTATTGAGCGTCTAGTGTGATAAGGAGTCGTTTTTGATAATGAATTTGTTTTTATGATTATTTTCGTTGTATATATACGGCGTTAATCACTATTAAAAGACGTGCTAACGGAACAATGCATTAGCGGATTCATTGTGTATTTCTATGGCAATAGTGACAGCTTTCAGCCAGCCTTTTTCAGCGAAATGACTTAAGGTCATATAAATCACTTATCAGGATGAGAGATGTGCTGTAAGCCTTTTCAGTTTATCTCACCAAGACCCGACAAACCTTATCAAAAAAGAAAATTGACTGAGGGGAGGTCTACAAGGAATGACTGGGATAGAAGCAATTATCAGAAAAACCATCGACTACGATAACGACATTGTTCCTTCTCTGGATGGAACAGATGTCAATACAGTTGTCGAAGCACTATGTTACCGTGCAATACATAACTGCAAACAAACTGCGTTTGTTCACCTGACCGATGGTGAAGACAACGAAATATTAATTACCTACGAAACCTTATGGGGTAAAGCCCGCAGCATTGCCAACCTGCTGGAACCATATGAACCTGAAGGCAAACGGGTACTGATGCTATTTGAAACCGGTATCCAATATGTGGCTGCCTTATTCGGTATATTTCTGTCAAGAGCGGTGGCCGTTCCATCATTTCCGCCGGTAGGCTCCAGAGCACTGGATCGACTGCATTCGATTATTCATGATGCCCAACCAGAAATCATTCTGGTCAACAAAACCATGTCCCGTTATCGCGACAGAGTACTAGCGGAAAAAACCGACAGCGATATCAGCGATCACTCCCCTGCCTGGATTGAAGTGGATGATCTGGATTTACAGACTCCCAAGGTCGTTCAAGACCCAGACTGTTTTCCCAACCCCGAAGATCTGGCATTGATTCAATATACCTCCGGATCCACATCTGATCCCAAAGGGGTACTACTCACACACGCCAACTTATTCAGCAACTGCCGGACTGCCAGTATATGGATGGGCGGTCAACGCCACCGAATAGGCTGTAGCTGGCTGCCTCCCTATCATGATATGGGTCTGATGGGTGGAATACTTCAACCGATTTATGAAGGCTTTAAAACAGTACTAATATCCCCCGGACATTTCGTCCAAAGACCGTTGCGATGGCTACAGGCTATCAGTCGTTTTAATGCCACTATTACCATCGCACCTAACTTTGCATTTGATCTATGTGTGGAATCCATCACCGAAGCCGAACGATCGCAGCTAAACCTGAGCACGTTAGAGGACATATATTGCGGTGCTGAACCTATTCGCAAAGCGACACTTGATCGATTTAAAGACTATTTTTCACCAGTTGGTTTCCATTCCAAGGCTTTTGGTCCGTGTTATGGCATGGCGGAATCCACCGTGTTCGTTTCTGGAAAACCACGAGGCACTGAGCCTTTGGGTATTCGGGTCAGACAAGCCGCGTTAGCAGAAGGACGCCTGCTCCTTGCGGACAATAACGAAACCGAGACAATATCACTGGTCAGCAGTGGGCAGGCTGCCACTGGACATACAATTATGATTGTCGACCCAAATACAGGGCATGCGGTTACAGAAGCCAGGATTGGAGAAATCTGGGTACAGGGACCAAATGTCGGAGCCGGTTACTGGCAGCGTGCCAACAGCAAGGATGCCTTTGGTGCCACTATCGAAGGGATCGAAGGCACCTTCCTGCGCACTGGTGATCTGGGAGCGATAATGGGTGGTGAATTATTTGTTACTGGACGGCTAAAAGATCTAATTATCATCGCTGGCCGCAACCATTATCCACAGGATCTGGAACTCTCAGCGCAGTCGGCCGACCCGCGTATTCGTAATAATGGTGTCGTGGCATTCAGTATTGAACACCCCGAACATGGAGAAGTACTGGCACTGGCGGTGGAAATACAACGCAACGAAAAATGTAGTCAGGCACAGTTGGAAGAAATCCATCGGGCAATAACTGCTATTCTGGTGCGTCATCACGGCATATCACCAGAAGAGATTCATTTTTGTCCGACTGGAACCATACCATTCACCACCAGCGGCAAGCCACAGCGACAAGCAACCAAACGCAATTTTCTCGAAGGTTCACTTCGCTGTTATGTCGTCAGTGATAAATCCAAACGTTCAATCAATTGAAAACCACCATAGAGGGAACAATGATGGATATGACAATCACTGCCAATGATCAGACCGGTATTCGTGAACGGCAACTCGCCTGGATTACCGTCGGCACCCCTACGATAGGAACCCTTATCGCTCTGGGACTTGCCTGGTATGAAGGGATTGGCACTCTTGAAATCGGCCTATTGTGTGGCATGTATTTATTGACAGCACTGGGTGTAGAAGTAGGTTTACACCGGTTTTTTTCTCACCGTGCATTCAAAGCCGGGCCAGGTGTGACAGCTTTTTTTGCCATTGCCGGGTCGATGGCTGCGCAAGGCCCGATATTATTCTGGGCTGCGACCCATCGCCAGCATCATTCATTTACAGATAAAGAGGGCGATCCACATTCCCCCTGCCTTGAAGGCGATGGCTTTACCGCCCGACTGAAAGGCTGGTGGCATGCCCATGTAGGATGGCTATTTACCGTTAAACGGAAAAACTGGAGCCAGTTTGTACCGGACCTGTTCAGTGACAGGACCATAGTAAAACTCAATCAATATTATTTTTTGTGGGTATTGCTCGGCTTGCTGATTCCAACCGCCATTGGCGCTGCGATTGACCAATCCTACCACGGTGCCCTGGCAGGCCTCCTGTGGGGCGGATTTGTCCGAATTTTTCTGGTGGACAACGCCACATGGTGCGTCAACTCAATGGCCCATCGTTTCGGCCGTCGTCCCAATAGCACCCGTGACAACAGTCGCAACCTGTTCTGGCTGGCCATCCCAACTGTGGGTGGTGGCTGGCACAACAATCATCATGCCTATCCGGCACTGGCGTACACTGGCCTGAAACCCTGGCAGATCGATATCGGTGGTCGCTTCATAGATTTGCTGGGTTTGTTTGGTTTGGTCTGGGATATTCGCAAACCCGAGAAAAACACTCCCAAAGAGACTCTCGACGAAACGCCTGGGATAGACGAAACCACTGCACCGGAGGGCATCAGTTATTTAGCGCCTCCTGCAGCAAGGTTAAAAGCAGCGGTTGCCCTGGCAGTCATGCTGATTCCGCTGGCCGGTTTTGTGGAAGCCATGCGGCTGCTGCTGGCCGGACAATTAGGATCTCTCGATCTGACCCTGTTTCTGGTGTTTTATGCAGTGCAAATGTTCGGTGTTTCCATGGGATTTCATCGTTACCTGGCTCACCGTGCTTTTAAGACCAGCCGTATTTTTCGCGCATTACTACTCATTGCAGGCTCTATGGCTGCCCAGGGTCCGATTCTATTCTGGGTAACCACACATCGACGTCATCACCGTTACAGTGATCATCAGGGAGATCCACATTCTCCCAACCTGCTCGGACAAACCCGATGGCAGCGACTCAAAGGGCTCTGGTACGCCCATATGCCATGGATGCTGGCTCCGGATATGACCAGCTGGAGTGTCTATGCCAAAGACGTGCTTCGTGACCGATCTCTGTTCTTCTTTAATCAAACTTATCTGTTGTGGGTACTGGCTGGAGTCGCTATTCCTGCGGCCATTGGTGGCTGGGTCACCGCAAGCTGGGCGGGTGCCTGGTCAGGTTTTATTTGTGGTGGTCTGGCGAGAATGTTTCTGGCTAATCAGTTCGCCTGGGCGGTTGGCTCCATTTGTCATCGTTATGGCAGTCAACCTTTCGACAACCGTGATCACAGCACCAACAACTGGACAGTCGCCACACTGACTTTCGGTGAAGGGTTGCAAAACAATCATCATGCATTTCCTGCCTGGTATCGTCATGGAGTGCACTGGTATGAACCGGATTTGTCCGGTTGGGTATTAACGCTACTGGGCAGAATGGGCGTGGTGTGGGATTTACGCTCTCCCTCCAGGGCGGCCATCGAAAAAGCCCGTCAAAAAAAGACTAACAAGTAAACGGGAAGAGGAACGAGCCAATGAATAACCATGGGTAAGAGTTTTAATGTGGTATTGCCCATAACAATCAAAGGCTTACAGGAAGTATTTTTTAATCATCGAAACAGTAAGGAGAACATCCTATGACAAGTCTCGTAACCACTCTGCTGAATAAATTAAGTTTTGCGGAAACTCAACAGGAAAATTTGGTCATCAACGAAACTTCCATTAAAGACTGGTTGATTCAGCGAATGGCCAAAATGAAAAAAATCCCACCTGCGGAGGTAGATACAGCCCGAACGTTTGAGGAGTACGGGCTGGACTCTATTGTCGCCGTTAGAGTTGTGGGGGATCTGGAAAAATTTATCGATCAACGACTGTCACCGGCACTGCTGTTTGAGTACCAAAGCATCGATGAACTTTCAAGCTATCTTGCTAATGAATTAAATACTCAGGAAGCCTGATCAGACAGGAGGGACACTCATGACAAAGTTACACATACCGACCAAAGAATCTGTTGAATTCAGGCAACTGATTGACAACATGAAAAAACTTGATGGCGTCAAACTGGCGGACGCCATTCCCAAAGATCTCTATCAGCCCAGGTTATGGCGTGGGATGCTCAGTTTTGCCACGAACTATATATTGTATTTTTCAGCCTTGGTCGCCATCGCCTATGCGCCGCACTGGTCGTTATATCTCCCCTTGTTTCTGGTCGCCGGACTTGGTGGTTGGGGACTGTTTTGTGTGGCGCATGACTGTGGACACCACTCGTTTTCGAGATCCAAAAGACTCAACTACGCCATAGGTCATATTTCCCTGATCCCATTGTTATATCCATTTCATGGCTGGCGGCACATGCACAACATGCATCATGCCAACACCAACAGTTTTGAAATGGATACAGACTGGCGACCGGTCATGCGGGTTCAATATGATCGAATGTCTCTGTGGGAAAAATTTGTTTATCACAGTACCCGTAGTTGGGCATTCTGGCTTGGAACTGTCAACTATCAGCGTCACTCTGGCTTTAGGCCCTCAATGTTTGCAAAAATGGAGGCCCGCAATGAAGTTCGCCGCTCCATTCTGTTTAACGTGATTGTGGCGGCAATCGCATTTCCCATATTAATTTACTTCACAGGAATAAGCGGATTTTTTCTGTACTTTCTCGGTCCCTGGGTAGGTATACATGCTTGGTTCAGTCTAACAACCATGATGCACCACATCAGTAACGAAACACCGTTTCTGACCAAAGATCACTGGACCATGAACGGCAGCCGGCTTTTATTGACTACAGATTATATGTATCCCAGCTGGCTATTGTTTCTGACCAACTACATTACGGTACATACCGCACACCACGTTGCACCCATTATTCCGCACTATAACCTGATGAAAGCACAGAGTGCACTCAAAGAGGCTTATCCTGACTTACTCAGAATCAAGCCCCTGACAGTCAAAGATGTCTGGCATGTTATCCGTAACTGTCACCTGTACGATCCAGTCACTGGTTACTACGAATCATTTGGACAGCATCAAAGTCATCCGGCAGCGGGCGCGAACAAAGCATCACAACAGGACAACAAGATTACACTTACCCGGCTAACCGCTCCCGCGCTGACCGTTAAGGCACTGTCGGTTATCTCACCGGCATTGGCAGGACGAAAAGCCACCGACATCTTTGCCAATACCCGTTCCCTGATTAAAAAACCGCCAAAAGACACGCTGCCTCTGGGTGCTCAGCGATTTACGATCTCCGGCGTACCTGGAATCAGTCACGGTTATGTCTGGGGTAAAGAAGACAAAACGATATTGCTGGTACACGGTTGGGGTGCTAACAGTAGTAGTATGTACAGTTTTACCAGAGTACTGCGACAATGCGGATTCCGGGTTGCTGCCTTTGACGCCCCAGCCCACGGCATATCTCCAGGAACCATGACGACACTGACCGAATTTCAGAACGCTGTCATGGCAGTGATCACCACACTGGGGAATGTCGTCGGTGTCGTTGCCCACTCTCTCGGCGGTATCGCAGCAACTGGGGCCATTGCCAAACTGCAACGGGAAAACACTCGATTACCGGACATTCGTGCACTCGCGCTGATCTCTGCGCCAGCCACCCTGCCTGCGGTTATCGATCGCTGGCAACGGGAAGCAGTACCACTGTCACCGTCCGTCGCAGAAGTCATGCGGGCAGAACTCTGGCAACGCAACGGGGTTCCGGTAGAGCACTGGAACATTCCAGAACTGGGTCGGGACATAAACGCAGAAATTCTGCTTATGCACGACAAAAACGACACCACCGTACCCGTTTGCGAAGCAGAAGTGATTGGCCGTCAAATACCGGATGTCGAACCGGAACTGACTCAGGGACTAGGACATATCCGCATCCTTGCAGACAACCATGTGCTGCAGCGAGTGGCCGGATTTATGGAACAGACGTGTCAAGACAACGTTGCTTTTGAGACAGATGAGCAGGTTCAGGTCAAAGCCTTATGACAACGGCCGAACAACAGTTATCCACCAAACGATGGATGTGCCTGGTATGTGGTTGGATATACGATGAACAGGCTGGCGCTCCGGAAGAGGGAATTGCTCCGGGGACAGCCTGGGAGGATATACCAGATGACTGGATGTGTCCGGAATGCGGTGTCACCAAAGATATGTTCCATATGGTGTCTATCTGATTGTGCTGAGCCGTTAGCCCGGCAATATTGATTGCCGGGAGCTGTCCATCAGTCACAACCGTACACTGTCAGGCGAACATGGCCATCTGTGTGGTGAGCTGCTAGGCTTATGGGCATGTCAGACTTTTACAGAATTCAGGTAATACCATGAACGACATACCATCATCCACTTTTGCCACAATCGCCAGAGACTGTCTGTGTCGAAAAGCACGTATGGCGGATCGGATTATCACCCGCGCCTATGATGAGGCCCTGCGGCCATGCGGACTGAAAATTACCCAGTTCACGTTACTGGTGGCGATTGGCTATGGTGAACCGGGTTCCATTTCAGAACTGGCAGACTGGCTGGCCATGGAAAGGACAACATTGACGCGAAATCTGAAGCTGTTGGAAAAAGAAGAGTTGATCATCGCCGGTACCGGCAACCATCATAAATCCAGAGTATTTAAACTGACTCGAACAGGTCAGGAGAAAGTGAAACAGGCCTATCCCCTGTGGCAGGAAGCACAGGCCAGATATCGTGAAAAACTCTGTGAAGACGGCTGGAACAACAGCCATGAGATACTGTCGCTGTTTATGGAACCTGAGCATACAGTAACCAGCTGATGAACCATACAATCGACAGCGCAAGTAATAAGGCCTTCTTGGCTTTTTTTAAAAATATCTATAGTGTATATACACAATTAAAAAGAGGAAGGATGTCATGAATACCAAGTCCACTGGCTCAACATCGTTTTTCGAAGTCATAATCCGCTTCCGATGGTTGGTTATTCTGCTCTGTATTGGAATGATTGCAGCCGCCATTAGCTTCATCCCCCGTCTGACCAAAGACACCTCCGCAGGGGCTTTTATCGCCCCGGATAATCCGGCACTGCTGTTCCGGGATCAGGTAAAAGAGCAATTTGGACTGGCCGACCCGATAGTGATTGGAGTCATCAATCAGGGTCAGCATGGCGTCTTCAATCCTAAAACACTGGCCCTGGTGTCCTGGCTGACCGAACAGGTAAAGAGCATCGACAATGTTGACCCCGAAAAAGTCATGAGCCTGGCAACCGAATCCAATGTGGTCGGTACAGATACCGGGATGGAAGTGGACGAATTCCTGGCCACTCTGCCGACGACTCAGGCCGAAGCCGAAAGTGTCCGCTCTGCAGTGAAAGACTTTCCCCTCTACAACGGCAGTTTGGTAGCCCGTGATGGCCTCGGCACTCTGATCGTAGTGGAATTGGTGGACGAAAAGAAAGCACTGGCCACCTATGAGGCCATTCAGGATGTCATTACCCAAGCCCCCAAAGGTCCGGACGATCAATTGCTGGTCGCTGGTGAGGGTGCCGTGGCCGGTTATCTATCCACCTATATCGATCAGGATGCCAAACGGTTGAATCCGCTGGCCGGTATTACCATCACTATTATTCTGTTCGTGGCATTTCGAACACTCAGAGCCACCCTGTTGCCTAACCTGATCATTCTGGCCACCGCGGCGATCACCCTGGGCATTATGGCTGCCAGCCAGACACCTTTTTATGTCATCACCAATGGGCTGATTGTTTGTATGATCGGTATCGCCGTTGCGGACTCTATTCATGTCTTCAGCCAGTATTATGAAGAACGGGAAAAAACGCCGGATGCCAGTCAGCGGGAACTGACCATACGCACCATGAAAATCATGACCCGTCCGGTTACCCTGACAACGTTCACCACGGCTGCCGGTTTTCTGGCTCTCTACCCAACAACGGATATGCCTCCAATTCAGTCTTTTGGGCTTTTTGGCGCGCTGGCCGTCCTGGCCGCCTGGTTTTTTACCATGACTCTGTTTCCTGCAGTGCTCAGCCTGCTAAAACCGAGAAAAAGCCGTTCATTCACTCAAAACGCCGGCACCACCGGTAGTGCCAGCCACCAATGGATGACCCGCTTTGGCCACCACGTTCTCGGGCATCCCAAAACGGTACTGGGTATAGGCCTGCTAATCATCATTGTTGGTGGCATTGGTCTGAGCCGGGTTAAGGTGGAAGACCAGCGCATCGAAAATTTTAAACCTACCGAACCGCTCTACCAGGCTGACAAACAAATCAATCAGGTCATGGATGGCACCTATAACCTGGATGTCGTGGTCGAAGCAGCCGATCATGAGGGACTTCATAATCCGCACTTTCTGGCCAAAATTGAAAAACTGCAGGATTATCTGACCTCACTGCCCCATATCAACGGCGCCAACTCTGTGGTGGATTACATCAAACAGATGAACAAGGCCGTCAACGAAAATCGCCCGGAAACGTACATCATCCCCGACGATGACACCCTAATCGCTCAATTGTTCCTGCTCTACTCCATTTCTGGTGACCCGACCGATTTCGAGGAGGAAATCAACAGCGATCACACTAAAGCCCTCGTCAGGGCTTACCTGGATACCGACACTTTTGAAAACAACCGGAAGCTGATTCCACTGGTCGAAGAGTATCTGGGCACTGAGTTTAACGAACCAGGCCTCACCGGTACCGTAACCGGCCTGATAAACGTCGACTACCACTGGATCAACGGCGTGGCCAGCAGTCATACCGGCAGTGTGATCGTCTCGGTACTGGCGGTATTGGTCATGGCCTGTCTGCTGTTTCGCTCGTTTGTCATTGGATTGTTTGCGGTTATCCCCGTAGCTGTTTCCATATTGCTGGTATACGCCACCATGGGATTTGCCGGCATCTGGCTGGGAGTCGGAACCTCTATGTTTGCAGCCATTGCCATCGGCCTGGGCGTGGATTTCGCCATCCATACCATGGAACGTATCCGCGACCTGACCACCCGCAACGGTAATCAAAACCTGGGTGAAGTACTGCTGGATCTGTATCCGACCACTGGCCGGGCACTGTTTTTCAACCTTGCCGCTGTCGCTCTGGGTTTCAGCGTGCTGTGCAGCAGCGACGTTCCGCCACTGGTGCGCTTCGGTCTGTTGGTGGCCATGGCGGTCAGCGCCGCTTTTCTGGCCAGCGTTACCCTGCTACCAGCACTGGTTATGGTACTAAAACCCCGCGCACTGTCTGCCCAGGCAAATCACTCTGTCGGCCCCAAAGCCCGGGAAGCCATCGTCACCAGTATTATCGTTGGAGTCATTGCCATGGCTTATCTGACCCAGCAGCATGCGTTTGCTGCCGAAGCCCTGCCCTCAGGAATGGACATTATGAAATCGGTGTCACAACGAGAAGAAGGGGATCAGATCACCCGTAATCTAGAGTTGGAACTGATTGACCGGCAAGGCAAGACCCGAACCCAACAGGTGAGAGCATTCAGGCGCTACTTTGGTGACGAAAAACGAACGGTCTTGTTTTACACCGCCCCAGCCAATTTACGTGGTACCGGCTTTCTGACTTACGATTATCCGAGCAGCCAGAAGGATGATGATCAATGGTTGTATCTGCCGGCACTCAGAAAAATTCGCAGAATTCCTGCCTCAAATCGCGGCGATTATTTTCTGGGAACAGACTTTACCTATGAAGAAATCAAAAGCGAAAACAAAGTTGAATTGACCGACTACAGCTTCACCACCACAGGCAAAGAAACCATTGATGGTGTGGATTGCTACGTCATCGAAGGCACACCGGTCAATGACAAAATTGCCAAGGAACTGGGGTACAGCAAAGCCGTCTGGCGCATTGACCCCGATATCCTGATTTCACGAAAAAGCGACTACTGGGATACCAACAGCAACCACCTGAAAACCATTGAAAACAAGGAAATTCAGCAAATTTCAGGCATCTGGACCGTCATGAAAGTCATCGCGGTCAATCATAAAACCGGCCACAGCACGGTAATGATCAGCAGCGATGTGGATTACGACAGCCCGATTGCAGAACTGGCTTTTGAACAACGGAGTCTGACGCGTGGTTTGTAAGATCATTCCGAAAATGTCATTGGCGATCAGCCTGATCTCCCCCATAGCCTTCGGCGCTCATGTCGAAGGCATACTGGATTACCAACTGGCAATAGACAGCGATGATGCCAAGCTGCAACAGTCACAATGGGAATTGACGCCACGCCTGGATTTTCGGCCGACCAGTTTTATGGACATCAGCATCATCCCCAGACTACGAGTCGACAGCGAGGACAGAATAGCACCCGGGAAACCGGATCAGGACAGCAGAAGCCACTGGAACCGTCGCTGGTATCCTAATGACCACACCGACGTAGAGATCCGTGAACTGTATGCGGATAACTATATCCAGAATGTGTTTATCCGGACAGGCAAGCAACAGGTCGTGTGGGGCCAGGCGGACGGCCTGAAAGTACTGGACGTCATCAACCCGACGGACTATCACGAATTCATTCTACCCAACTCCGAAGACCGCCGGATTCCACTGTGGATGCTCAATGCTGAAATACCGTTCGCAGGCGGGACATTACAAACACTGTTTATTCCTGACACCACTTACGATGAAATTCCAGCTGCCAATGCAGCATTCACCATGACGACACCGATGCTGGTGCCAACAGCGCCAGCTTCCGTGCCAGTCCGGCTGGCCGACTATGACAAGCCTGATAACCCTATTACCGACGCCGATGCTGGTGCCCGCTGGCAAACATTTGCAGGGGGTTGGGATATTTCTCTCAACTACTTTTATCACTACAGTGATCAGACTGTCTTTATGCTTGAAAGCGATAACAGTGGCGTCACGGTCAGACCACAGTACCGTCGCACACATACACTCGGCACCACGTTTTCAAATGCCTTTGGAGACTATGTTCTGCGTGGTGAACTGGGTTATTCAACCCAACGCTATTGGGTTGCCAACCCAACCCGCGTCAGCCGGGGAGTCGTGAAGAGCCCTGAACTGTCATATGTTACCGGGCTCGATTACAACGGCATCAGTAACACCCTGATCAGTACACAACTGTATCAGAGCTACCTGACGGATCATGCCGAAGCAATCATTCGCGACCCCGTAGAAACGCAATTAACCCTGCTGATCAGGCGCAATTTCTGGAATCAAACCCTGGAGCTGGAGGCATTTGGCATTCAGAGCCTGAACGACATGGATCGTCTCGTGCAACTGAAAGGCAAATACTTGTTTCCCGGTAATATAAATGTCCATCTGGGGGCAGATCTGTTTTCCGGTGATGAGGATGGTTTATTCGGACAATTCCGTGACAGCAGTCGGATACTGGCCGGATTCAGTTACTCGTTTTAAAACAACCCGACGATCATGCCAGCAAAGGCAGACATGAGAAAAAAGCAAATTCAGGCGAACTTATACCTGCTCAGCCAACACAACAATAATAGGAGAAGACTATGGGATTCGATCTGACCGTCACAGCAAGAAAAGCAGTGGTAGGTTCTCTGTCGGCAGCCATGCCAGACTATTTTGGCAATCTGGGAGCACGTATGTTTCTGCATCCCAGAGCAAACAAAAGCAAACGTCACTGGGCCAATGCGTATAAGGGATTTGAACATCGCAGCATTTTTGTTGATGGCCATAAAATACCTATCTGGACCCGCGGCGAAGGCCAGCCCGTGATGCTGGTCCACGGCTGGGAACGCGATCACTTCACCATGGGAGGATTCGTCGCCCCGCTGTTACAGTCGGGTTACCAAGTGGCGGCACTGGATCTACCTGCTCACGGTGAAGCCGAAGGTAGAGCTGCTCCTCTGCCCCTACTGGCCAAAGCGGTCGCCGCTGCCACTAACAGCCTCAATCACCCTGCCATTGTTATCGCCCACTCCATTGGCGCAGCCATGACCGTTCTGGCCATGGAGGACTACGACCTGAAACCATTGGCAGCAGTGCTGATCAGTGCCCCCTCCTCCGCCAAATCCTATGCAGTGTCGCAGGCTGTGGACATTGGTCTGAGTCAAAACGCCATCAATAAAATGGTGGCACGAATATCAACCACACTGGAAGCACCATTGGAACGTTTTCGGGTCGACCTGGCGCTAAAAAAAATACCGACCCAGACAATACTGATTCATGCAGAAGACGATAACATCGTGCCCTTTTCAGAAGCCGAAACCAACGCCGCTGCCGCTGCATCACAGACGCTCTGGCAACCTAGTGGCGGACACAACAAAATTCTTGGAGATGCGGAGATGATAAATCGGGTTGTGGAATGGCTGCACACCCATCAAGACGACGGTGTTCTGGCAGCTCAGACAGAAACACAGGGAACCTCTAATGTAGTATCTTGAATAAAACCTATATTAAAAAAGCACCTCAAGATGCTCACAGCGAGGCGTAGCTCGCAGGCAATGGTCATTTCCTTGTCAAGCGCTGGAACGAAGCGGTGGGCGTCTTGAGGGCTTCTTGAAGATTGGGACGCCGTTGGCTGAACTTAACGTAGAGTTGCGAAGTGAATTCGGCGCCCCATTTAAATATGCGTTTTATTTGAGACACTACACTCAATAGTTTCCTGTGTCGGCAACGTTATTCAGGGGGCTCTTGGAAAAAATATTTTTGCGGTACTCATCAGTACCGCAGACGTAAAAACACCGCCAGCGGACTAGATCGCCCGATAAATTATCCCAGGACGACAATGCACCATTTCGTATTTATCCTGCAGACTGCCAACCGACTCAGAAGCACCAACCACCAAAAAACCACCTGGACGTAATGTCCCGTGAATTCGGGTCAGAATATCTTTCTTAAGATCCCCGGTGAAATAAATCAAAACGTTCCGGCAGAAAACGATATCGAACTTACCGAGCCCAGCATAGCTATCCTTCAGGTTCAACGCCTTGAATTCCACCTTGCGAGTGTATTCAGGCTTGACCTTCCAGCGCCCCTCGCTGACTTTGGTGAAATACTGATTGATTTTTGGTGTATCGAGCCCTCGCCCCAGAGACAACATGGGATATTCCGCCTGCTTTGCCTCCGCCAGCACAGAAGACGATAAATCTGTGGCAATAATTTTATCAGAAGCGCTGATTTTGCCCGGGTTCAATTTACCCCACTCCTCAAGCGTAAACGCAATGGAATAAGGTTCCTGACCGGACGAACATGCCGCTGACCAGATCCTCAGGGGCCGACCTTTCACATGCGCAAAATGTTCCGGCAAAATCACCCGTTTGAGAATGTCAAACGGATGCATATCCCTGAACCAGAGGGTTTCGTTGGTGGTCATGGCATCGATAACTTTGGTTCTCAACTGCCCCCTGATATCATTTTTGATTTGAACCAACAACTCTTCCAGACTGCTTAAATGGTGCTCCTTCAGAATGTTTCGCAACCGACTGGTCACTAAATATTGTTTATTATCACCCAAGCTGATCCCAGACACTGTTTCGAGGAAACGGGCAAACTCTGCATATCCTTTCTCTGTCGCTGACATATTCTGTTCTATTCACCATCAAGAGCCGGTACTACACCACCACGTTTTTCGATCTGGTGCACTACAATTTCGGCCAGTTCATCGGGTTTAAACTTGGGTAGAAAATTATCCGCCCCCACCTTCTTAACCATCGCTTCATTAAACACACCACTTAAGGAAGTATGCAACATAATATACATACCTTTAAGTTGCGGATGCGCCCTGATTTCGGCCGTCAACGTATAACCGTCCATTTCTGGCATTTCAATATCCGAAATAATCATCAGATATTCTTTCATCGGATCTTTTCCCTCATCCAGCATTTCCAGCAGATGTTCCCAGGCTGCTTTACCATCCATCAGTTTTGTGGTCGTTACACCGACCTGCTCAATACAACGGGTAGTCTGCTTCAATGCAATCTTGGAATCATCCACAACCAGCACATGAAATGAAGGCGCTTCTGCCGCCATGGCCTCAGACACAATATTATCAGAGACCTCAACGGTCATAGGTGCCACTTCAGAGAGAATCTTCTCAACATCAATTATTTCAACCATACGGTCATTGAGTTTTGTCACCGCCGTCAAATAATGGGCATTACCCGTTCCTTTTGGTGGTGGATGGATCTCCGACCAATTCATATTAATAATGCGTTCCACCGAACTCACCAAAAAACCCTGAGTCTTCATGTTGTATTCGGTGATTATGACAAATTTGTTCTTAAGGTCAGTCAACGGCGCATTGCCGGTCGCCAGACTAAGATCCATGATAGGAATGGTTCCTCCACGGATATGAGCAACCCCCCGGACAACAGGATCACTCTTCGGCATACTCGTTAAATTCGGGCACTGCAGCACCTCTTTGACTTTAAATACATTTATTCCGTAGATCTGATTTCCCTGTAATCGGAATAACAGCAGCTCCAACCGGTTTTGGCCCACCAGTTGTGTTCGTTTATTTACAGTATCTAAGACCCCAGCCATTTTGATCTCCAACAGCTTTGTATAGGCACAGCAATTGCTTTATTTCATTCAAACCGGCAAGTTAATACTCAAATTGCCAATTTAGTGACAGATTCTAACTACAGCATAGACCGCGATGCATCGAGTACAAGTATTTAACCGCAAAGCTTTTTCAGGTGTGTGTTTTTTGACACTGAGCGGACTTATGTTGCTTGCTTCTTTGGCATCTGCTGCCAACAGGCAAATCGAAGACAGCGTACTGAAGTATGTGGTCGACGCTTATAGCACCCGGATCAATAAGTTTCAACGTGACCGGCTGACGATCAGTTTCGAAACTGTGCTGGGTGATATTGATAAGGACTACTGCAATTCCGGCCTGAGCATCAAACCTGAGTCAGATCTACCTCTGGGCAGAGAGAATATTGCTGTCAGCTGTATAGAACCCTCTGGCGGCTGGAAAATATATGTACCCATAACCGTGTCATATTTCCTGCCGGTAGCTACTCTGAAAACAGCGGTATCCCGTAATACCCGCCTGACTGCAGATATGGTGGAAATGGCCGATATGGACATCGGCGGATTGTACCGGGGATACTACACTGATTTGGATAACGTGGTTGGACAGAAGGCGGTTCGCCATCTGCAGCCAGGTACCGTGCTGAACAACAAGCTGATCGAACCACCAGTATTGGTCGAACGGGGTGATGCGGTGGTGATCGTGGCCCGTAGCAGTGTTATTCAGGTCAGAATGACCGGTATAGCCCTGTCAGCCGGAAGCAAAGGTAAACAAATCCGGGTACGCAATGAAAGATCGCATAAAGTAATCAAAGCGGAAGTGATTGGCGAAGGGTTGGTAAGAGTGGTGTTTTGAGATTTGGAGGACTTGCATCACATTTTTAAATCTTTATTTATAAAGATACTAAAGTTTTGATGATAACTGCCGCCAAACCGGATAGCAGTCTATTTATTTTTTTGGGGAAACAGGAAACATATCATGAATATTAACGGCTTGACTCCCAATAGCGGGGGTAGTGAAAAAACCAGAAGCGGTGAGACTACCGCTAAATCAACAGAGGGACGCACCCAGACCAGTGTTGAAAACGGCAGCAATGCTGACACCGTGCAGTTGAGTCCGCAGGCGAAAGTTCTCAAGGACCTGGAAACACAGGTGCAATCCATGAACGATGTCGATCAACCGAAAATTGACCGGATCAAGTCCGCCATTCAAAACGGCGAGTATTCGATCAACTACGAACGGCTGGCCGAAGCGATCGAAAATTTCGAAATGGATTTTTAACCGGCGCTTTCCCCAATCCCGGTTAAAACTCTGTTCCTTATCAGGAGTGTATAAATATGACTGCACAACCATGGTTAGACTCCGTGATTGACCTGCTTCAGCAGGAAATCGCCTTATCCTCACAAATTGATGCACAACTCACCCTGGAACGGGATGCACTACTAAACAGAGATGCCCAGTCGGTAGCTCAGTACAGTCAGCAAAAAAACACTCTGTTGATCGATCTCGACAGCAAACATTCAACACTATTACAAACCATCAGCGATGCAACGGGTCAGTCCCCTGAAGCCCTCAGCTCTCATCAATGGCTGCAAACCCTCACTGATGACAGAAAAGATCAGCTGTCAAAGCTCTGGCATGATCTGCACGATCAGCTGAAGTCCCTTAAACACAAAAATCTGCAAAATGGCGTTTCACTCAATCGCGTCATATCAAGAAGTCGTTTCCTGCTCAGGCTACTGAAGGGCGAAAACAGTCCGCAGACTTATGATGCCAAAGGCATGGAAAGCAGTTCCAGGCAGGGGTCTTTAGGCAAGGCATAGGCTTGCAGATATGTATTTTGAGCCACTCACTCTATTTATTCTCGGCGAATTTCTGGTTGTATATATCGCCATTTCCACATTCCTGTTTTATCGCGGGCGGCTCTACCAGCTGCTAAAAGATCTTCTGAAGGAAATGCGTCGAAACCGCATGCTTCGAGAAACCCTGAATGCCAAGCGTGCAGCGGGTGAACGGGCCAAGAATGTCAGTTTCAGTAAAGACTTCATGGAGGCCGTCAACAGCGGCGGGCGTGACATCTATACCAACATGGTCGAAGTCAAGCTGCAGCATACGGAGGAGGCAAAGGCCGAACTGGGTCCGGAGAACCTGGAATATAATCCTACTCACCCTCCCATGGCACGCTATCTGGCATTACGTAGTACGCTGCTAAACATGGAAAAAGAAGCACCTGAAAGTGGTCAGCCTGATCAGGCCGATGCAGAAAAACTGCTGGATATTTTTCATCAACAGATTATTCGCAAGCACCTCGAAAGTGCTGGTCTGGAAGACCCTCAGCACACCCGAAAAATGGAACAACAGCTACGCCAGTTGCAAGACCAGCTTTCCCAGCTGGAACCACTCCAAGAGCTCTATCAGGATTCACAGGCCAGCCTTGATGCGGCAAACACCGAAATAGAACAACTGAAAAGCATCATTCCGCCCGAGATCATCGCCGATGAAAACCTCGATTTTAAAGGCAAAGGTTATGCGGATGAAATATATCGCCTAAAAAGCGAAAAATTCGATATGCTGGAAACCATTAACAAACTCAAGCTCAGGCTGGAACAAAAGGAAGCTGGTACCTCACCTGAAGAATATATCGAAATTCAGGAAGAACAGATCAAACAACAGGCCCGCTATATGAAAGAAGCGGATGTCTGTATCAACCTGCTGGAAAAAGAGCTTGAGACCGCTAATAAAGAAAACGAGCAACACCTGGAAGAAATCAACGAACTGAAAGGCAAACTGCAACAGCGCCACGCTGAACAACATTCATCAAGCGAATCCTCCTCTTCGCGGACGAAAACCAAAAATGCCAGTAAATTGCAAGACCTTGCAGCTGCACAGCAATCTTCCGTTAATAACATAAAAACCCAGTTAGACAACCTCAAGGAAATCTCCGAAGCCAAGGCCATTGCAGAGCAACAGGAGCAGGAAATTCATCAACTTGAACAAAGTATCAATGAGTCTGAAACCTGCATCCGCATTCTGGAAAATGAGCTGCAAGATGCCAACGAAAAACTGGAAAAAATGCAGCGCGAATTAAGCGCCTTTAAAGAACTGGACCAGAATGCAGACCATCTTGAAGGTGTGGTTCAAAACCTGATCCAGGACTCCAAGGAAATGCTTGAATGCATCGACAAGTATCAGCAGGAAAATGCCATGCTGAGCAAAAAACTGACGGATTTACAGGACAAAGTTACCGTTGATACGGAGATTCAGGAGGATGTTTAATCCTTTAAGATTTCCACCACTGCCACCAATAATGTGCTTGTATACTAAGGGAACTCTGAAAAACAGGAATATTTTTGATGAGGAAGCACCGCTCGCAACACCATAGTTTATTGACGTAAATGAAAATGAGAGAACGGAGCTGACAACGCCTGCGCGAAATTCAGAGGCTCCCTAACAATCCGGTCTTCTGACATTACATGACTCACTTCCGCCAGGAGCTTTCCGCCACTAATCAGCGAATTATTTGACTCCGCCACTTGGACCACTATCATCGGCTTCTTTTGGCCAACACACCCTATGCCTCGCGAGTTTGAGATTATCCGCAAGTACTTCCGCCCTCTGGCTGACATTCCAACATCTGAAACTGACATCCTGGTCAATCAGGGCGACGACTGTGCCGTTGTGGAATACTGCGGCAAACTGGCATTTTCCATCGATACCCAGGTTGAAAATGTTCATTTTCTGCGCTCTATGTCCGCTGCAGACATTGCTTATCGGGGACTTGCCTGTGCACTCAGTGACCTGGCAGCAATGGGCGCCCAACCCGCATTTTTTTCCCTGGCACTCAGTCTGACAGGCCAGGAGGATGAATCATGGCTGGCAGACTACACCCGCGGGCTAACTGAACTGGCCACGCAGCTCAAAATACCACTACTGGGAGGAGATACCACCCGGGCAAGCAGTATCATTCAAACCTTTCAAGTGCATGGTACGGTTTCCAGACCATTGACCCGTGCCGGTGCCCGGCCAGGCGATCTGATTGTGATCTCCCATACCCCAGGGCTAGGCATGGCAGGCCTGAATGCTTATCATCATAACGGCCCAACAGAACTGCAGGCCTGCTACCTGCGCCCATATCCGCAAATTCCGTTAGGCGTGTTTATCAGTGAATTTGCCACCGCTGCCATTGATATCTCCGACGGCCTTCTGGCAGATCTCGGACATATCCTCGATCAAAGTGATGTGGGTGCTGAGCTGCAACTGGATACACTCCAGCTGGATCCGCGGTTTTGCCAATGGGTAGACCCATCACGTCAGCTTGAGTGGGCCCTGACCGGCGGCGATGATTACCAGCTGTGTTTTACCTGCTCGCCGGAACACCGGAGCCGACTATTGCAGGCACCCGCTCCATTACAAATCATTGGTGAAATTACCACTCATAAACATCTTCGATGCCTGCACCATGGCAAAGAAATCCAGTTCGACCATACTGGTTATCAACACTTTTAACAGGCAGTACTCCTTACCATGACACCTCAAACCCGACAGATTCTCACTTCACCGGTTTCACTGCTGGCCTTTGGGCTGGGTTCCGGCCTGGCACGCAAAGCACCTGGGACCTTTGGTACTCTGGCCGCCATGCCATTTCTGTGGCTGTTTGAGCCGATCCGGCAGGATATCTGGTTTCTGGCGGTTCTGTTGCCAGCATTCCTGGTGGGGATTTACTTGTGCGGTGCCACGGCCAAGAAACTGCGAGTGCACGATCATCCAGGCATTGTCTGGGACGAATTTGTGGGCCTGTGGTTCACCTTCTGGTTCATCCCTCTCACTCCTATCAATCTTGTCGCCGGATTCCTGTTATTCCGGCTGTTCGATATTGTTAAACCATGGCCCATCGGCTGGCTTGATAAGCGGGTCAAAGGGGGCTTCGGAATCATGGTTGATGATCTGCTGGCAGCGGTATATGCCCTGATTCTGATGCTGGGCATTAACTGGTTACAGAGCTGACCGATCTACGAGGTATCAGTCGGTCGCAGCTCGACTGCGGACCAGAGAAATTTGCAAAACTGTATTCAGGTTGGGGCAAATTCCGAACAACTATCGCTGAGGCAGATTAAACACCACATACCATCGATCAGTTTGGCGGGAAAACTGCTGCAACTGAAAGTCAGGCTGCATATCACTGGTTAATTGAATAGCGATTCTGACCAACAGACCAGAAAATGAAGCTCCCGACAGGGTTCGATAAAACTGAACACCGCATAATCCGACAAACAATCAAGCCAATTGGACAACCGGATCAATGCTGCTGCCTCAATCAACGGATGTCCAATTTAGCAGTACTAATAACCCGGCAATTAAATAAATCATCCTTATCTCTTTAATTGCCACCACAGAAAACCTGGCGATGTGACGCAAAACACCTTAATTTCCAGGGGCTCGCATTGGCTAAGACCAATGGTGTGGTCCGACACTAAGGTGCATCCCTGCATCACGCAATTAACCCGACATGCATACTTGCCGGGTTAATAGCACGACACTCAGTCATAATAGACGAACGTCTCCATTTCATATTCCGGTAACGATGTTATTCTGGCATCCTCGGGTTCGGTACAGCTCAGATCAGCCACCTGCTTTCCTTTCTTAATCACATAGACACCCGCCGATTCCTGTTTTTCACGGATGCCAGCTTCACGGTCAATCCATTCGCCACTGATGATTTTGGAATACACTACATAATCATACTTGCCGTTATGAAAGGTCAGCCGCCCTTCTCCACCACCGCTATAACCAGTAGCACTGAAATGAGTATCGGATGCCAGATTCATCTCAAGATTCTGACGGGTACCATAGCGATAGAACAGCGAGTCATCACCGGCCACACAAACCGACAAAGATTTCTGTTTGATATCACACGAAAATGCCGGCTGTTCACCTATAAAACACAAGGATTCAGCCATGCTATGGACACTCAACACAAGCAGGGGCACAAACAAAAAACGGTGAACGAGCATAAGGCCTCTCTGGAGTAACGGACAAAAACGCAATTATCAACCCAGTTGTTCATTACATCGGGTTGATATATCTGACAGGCTCTACCTGTGAAGTTACGGACATAAACAATACTTTATTCCGAAACAACATCAAGATAACGGTATCCCGCCCGTTCTGACAAGCTTCGATATCAAACTTCGTTGAAAACATCCATCCGATATTCAGCGACCGCTTTAATGTCATCAGGAGAGGTTCGGCAACAACCACCAATCAGCTTCGCCCCCAGTTTTTTCCACTCTGCCACCTCTGAGCCCAAAGATTGATGACCACAGTGTTCACTAACCTGCCAGGTCTTGCTGTCAGCATCATACTGTTCACCGGAGTTGGGATACACAATCAAGGGTAACCGGGTATGCCGCCTCATGTTTTCCAGTAATACAGGAATATGTTCCAGAGCCGTACAATTCACACCGGCCGCCACGATTTGCGGATGCTCATCCAACGCTCTGACACATTCGGCTATTGGTGTACCATCGCTAATACATTCACCATCACGGGCAGAAAATGTTATCCAGGCACAGATCTGCGGAAACTCCTCCAGCAACTCAGACAAAACTTTAGCCTCCTGCAATGAAGGCAGGGTTTCACACGCCAACAAGTCAGCACCGGCTTCCACCAACACTGCCATCCGCGACCGATGAAACACTTTTAGAGTCTGATCATCCACACCATAATGCCCACGATATTCTGAGCCATCGGCCAAATATGCCCCATAAGGACCAACAGAAGCTGCGACCATGGGTTTGGGACGATCATTGCCCTCATATTCCTGCCAGAACCGATCCCTCGCTGCAGCAGCCAGTTCAACCGAACGGGCGATCGTTTCGCGGGCTTGCTGTTCATCCATGCCATACGCTTTAAAACCAGCAAAACTGGCCTGATAACTGGCGGTAATCGCAATATCCGCACCGGCTTCAAAATAGCGCTGATGGACTTCGGCAATCAGCTCCGGCTGTTCCCGCAACACTTTGGCAGACCACAGCGCATGGTTGAGATCACAACCGCTTTTTTCCAACTCGGTTGCCATCGCACCATCCACAACCAAAAATGGATACTGCTCTAGCACTTTTAAGAAATCTGCTTTCAACATCAGGATTCAGCCTCCGACAAAGCACTGTTTATTTCAACTCCGACCTGATTTCTGCCAGTCAGCAGATAGGCCAGATAACACAATACGGTAAAACCAAGCCCACAATACAAGGCAATACGCTGTTGCGGATCAAACGCGATACCGGCAATACAGGCGACACAAAACACGATGGAAATTATGGATACCCAAGGGAAAAAAGGTGCCCGATAAGCCAGGTCAGCAATGTTACCTCCACCAGCCTGAAAGCGGCGGCGAAAGTTAAAATGGCTCCAACCAATAACCAGCCAGACCACAACAACCGCAAACCCTGAAACAGATACCAAAAACAAATACAGAGAATCTGCCGCATAATAACTTGATAACAATGACAACAATCCACCCAACATGGTTAAAATCAACGCATTCCGGGGTACCCCATTAGATGACAAACGCCCCAGAAATGATGGCAGGGTTTTCTGATCTGCCAATGTCCATAACATGCGAGAGGCGGCATATAAACCTGAGTTAGCAGCAGACAATAACGCAGTGATGATCACCAAATTGATAATGTCATCAGCATAAGG
The DNA here is from genome assembly GCF_050297175.1 of Gynuella sp. Lineage (NCBI taxonomy): Bacteria > Pseudomonadati > Pseudomonadota > Gammaproteobacteria > Oceanospirillales > Saccharospirillaceae > Gynuella > Gynuella sp. Next base: position 320,602 of record NZ_JBNKSF010000035.1, read on the forward strand.
GATACCCATTCGTTCCAGCACAATCACAAATGGACTCTGTTTAGCACTGGCCAGATCACTCGGTAAGAGCGCCCCGATGATGATGATAGTGCCGACAAAAAAGATGATCAGCCGCCACAAGGTCGTTTTAATGGCGACAGGCAGGTTTTTATCCGGATCGACTGTTTCTCCGGCCGCAACACCAATAAGTTCTGTCCCGGAAAAAGCATAACTGACAGTCAGCATAATCATAAAAATTGGCAAAATACCGTGAGGAAACACGCCATTGGCAACCAGGTTATGAAGCATCGGCGCTGACTCATTCTGTCCAGGCACCATTCCAAAAACAGCGACCCCACCCAGCACCAGAAATACCACAATCGTCAACACTTTAATTAATGACAACCAGAACTCGGCTTCAGCAAAGATCCTGACTGCGAACATATTCAATACAAAAACCAAAACGATGCTGGCCGCACACCAGTACCACACTGGAACGGCCGGAAACCATTTCCCCATCAGCAGGCCAATACCGGTAAACTCCGAAGCCAGCGCCACTGCCCAGGTCAACCAATACAACCAGCCAACCACATAACCGGTGGCCGGATTGATATATTCAGTGGCATAACGACTAAAAGCGCCTGACTCCGGCATATGTACCGCTAGTTCACCCAGGCACATCATGATCATATAAACGCCAAAGGCGACAATCAGATAGGCAATAATGGCCCCTACCGGCCCGGCCTGATGAATCGTGTCACCTGAGCTGAGAAATAATCCGTTACCGATGACGCCCCCCAGGGACAGCATTACCAAATGTCTGCTGTGCATCGTTCGTTTAAAACTGGAAATAGTGTTGTCCGACATATTCACCTTCAATCGTTGTTCAACATACCGCCCCTTACGCGGACAGAAAATGCATTTAATGGCGCAAACAATTCATGAATTTGCGGACCTGTCCAAGCGGCGCGGGCATTATATAGAGGATGAGCAAATAAAGAAGTCCGGCTTTACAGACAATGCCTGTTCAATGACCAAAATGATTACCTCAGATAAATCAAGGGGGCCTCTGAAAAATAGGAATAGTTTTGATGCAGGCGAAGAAGCACCACTCGCAACACCGAAATTCACTGGTGTAAATGAAGATGTGAGACTGGGGCTGACAACGTCCGGCGCGAAAACAGGCCATGTTTCAGAGGTTCCCTAGGTTTTTGGTCTGCGATCTTATAGTGACCCGACCAACCGGAAAGATCGTCTACATACAGCAGGGAAATTAATAGTAAATTCCCCCGTTTCAATACCGTCGCGAATTTGTCCCCATACACTCAAGAGCGGCATTCAGTCTGAAAAAGAGGCGCTCATTTCAAACATCCTGTTGATATGAGCCAAAGTTCCAGCACACGTACTATCAATGTATTTTCAAACGCGTTCACATGACAGCTCATAACATATGGTTTATGTAGAGCTTCTGACAGTGATACTAAAACGTGACATTTTTCCAGGATATAAGAGATGCACAACCAAGGTAAAAAAACATCAATTGGGAACTCAGGCAAAAATCGACCAAAAGCGAGCGTAGGAGATTTATATGACCGGGCTGAGTTAACACTTGGTACAACATGAGGAAACAGACCCTAAAAATCTTGCCAAAAATGAGCAACATTTTTCACATCAGAGAATCCATTATGAGCATTAATTTTTTAGTCAAAAAATATTTCCGCCAACCCACCTGTCCGTTGACATACAAGTTGACTATGGATTCATCTGTGCTTTGAGTTTGCTTTATATCAGAGGTTGATCTATACAATTAGTAAACTGTTATTTCGTATACTACTAAACCGACAAGCATTTATGTCGTATTAATAGTGTGACACGGAGATGCACCGAAGTGTCGGACCACACCATTGGCCACAGCCAATGCGAGCCTCTAGAAATGAAGGTATTTCGTGTAACACGGCTAGTTTTCTCGGGGCGACAATCAAAGAAATCAGGACGATCTGTTTGATTGCCGGGTCAATAGTCACGTGATATAGCAAATAAATATTGCAGGTATTGCCGTGACAGTATTGGTGAACTGTAGATTTCTGGATGGCTTGTTAAAACGTTAAGAATACATTCCAAGACAGACTGGACGATCCAGCCAATTACGAAAGTAGTCGCTGTCAACGTTAATTGATCAAGCACTCTGATTTCGAAACCCACATAACCGATATCGTAAAACACACATTTCACCTGCAGTCACTATGAGCATTAAAAATTAGACAACTTCAGGTATCTGGAATCAGAGGTCCATTATGAAATTCAGCTACAAAATTGTCATAACATCCTCGTTGTTGTTATTGATTACAGTAGGGCTATTGAGTCTTTATCAGATAAGAATGGTCGAAGACGAAGTAACAACGCTGGTAACCAGCAGCGTTGATGAATTGATGAATGGTGTCCGTAATACCATTAGTGGAGAAATGCATACCAAGAAGCAGATGGCACAGACCATTACAGAAATTATTGCGCTGGATTATCGAAACGAAGATGAGGTGACCGAAATTGTCCGGGGCAAAACTCTGAATGAAAGCTTTCTCAATTCTGGTATCGGCTATGAAAGCGATGGCGTAATCCTCTTTAGTGAACCCTCGTGGATCGCCCCAGCCGGTTATGACCCGCGCAAACGCCCCTGGTACCAACAGGCTAAAACATCTGGAACATTGATACTGACAAAACCCTATGTCGATGCGACTACCAAAGACATGATTATTTCCATCGGTGTTCCAGTCACCCACAACGGCCAGTTTGTCGGTTCCATGTATTATGATATGGCGCTATCAGGACTGGCCAAACTGGCAAACTCCGTTAACCTGTTCGATGCAGGTTATCTGTTTATTACTACCAATGACGGCATACTGATCGCTCATCCGGACAAAGAAAAAAATGGTCATAATATCTCCGAATATCTGCCCATCAAACAATTACAACCAGGCAGCCAGGACATTAAAATAAATGGAAAGTCCTACCTGCTCAATTTTGTCCTTATACCAGATGAACAGTGGTATATCGGCGCGATTGTCGATAAATCAATAGCCTTCCAGACCATCACTAAACTGCGTAACAATTCTATGGTCTATCTGGTTCTGGGGCTGATCATCAGCCTGTTGGTACTCAACTATTTAATCAAAGTTCTGATGCGACCATTGGGGTCACTGAACAATGCCATTAAAGGAGTGGCTTCTGGAAACGGAGACCTGACCCAGCGTCTCGATGTCGATACAGATCCAGAGTTTGCAGAACTGGCTATTGGCTTCAACCAGTTTACCGAATCACTGCAAAAACAGATTACTCAATCAAAAACCATCAGCCGGGAAATTAACGATGGAATAACCGTGACATTGGAAAATGCCAGACATTCAACCGATGCCATGCGCAGTCAGATGCACGAACTGGAACAACTGGCCACAGCCATGCATGAGATGGCCGCATCTGCATCCGAAGTTGCCAATAATGCCCAACAGGCAGCTTCAGCAGCAAGAGACGCAGATGATGCCTCAATGAAAGGCGAAAATGCCGTTACAGAAACCACTGAATCCATCGATGCGCTGGCTGCACGCATCGGTCAAGCAGTCACTGAAGTTCAGGGACTTGAATCAGCCACCGCCAATATTGAAACCATTCTGAAGGTTATCAACGAAATTGCTGATCAGACCAACCTACTGGCACTGAATGCGGCCATCGAGGCAGCCCGAGCCGGTGAATCAGGCCGGGGTTTTGCGGTAGTGGCAGATGAAGTGAGAACACTGGCACAGAGAACCCAGGAATCCACGACTGAAATCCGCTCCATGATCGAACAACTGCAGGCCGGTGCTTCCGCCGTATCGTTAGCAATGAACGACAGCAGGGATACCACCATCATTGCGGTTGATAAAGCAAAGGCTGCCAATCAGGTATTACAAACCATTCGCCAGGCCATTCAACATATCAGCGATATGACGGTACAGATTGCATCAGCCGCAGAAGAACAAAGTTCAGTCGCCGAAGAGATCAACAATAACACCTTTAAAATCAAAGATATCAGTACACAAGTGGCTGAGACTGCCGATCAATCGAATCAAGCAACTCAGCAGCAAGCTGAAAAAGTACGACAGCAGGATGCACTATTGAACAAGTTTGTCGTATAAATTAAAACATTCAGGCAGGGTCCATTCGGACTCTGTTTTCTTATCAGCAAATCTCACCATAAAATATTTCGGCATACACCTTTCCATCACTGGACTACAAACTCTGCCATCATTTGTCTGGTTTTTTCGCACTCATTCAGTGCAAAAATTCACACTTGCAGCTAAACATTTTCGTTCCTACAGTGAAAACAACAGACTCTGCGAAGCAAGCAGATATCGTTTTTGAGATGACTTGTTGTTGGGGGTAGTCTGTCCCTGATCTAATAAAAATAAGAATCAGAGCATTATGTCGATCAAAACACTGGCTGCAAAATTGGGGGTTTCGGTTTCCACCGTATCCAGAGCACTGAATGATTATCCTGACATCAGTTCTCATACTAAGAACCGGGTACGTAAAGCCGCCGCCGAACTTGGCTATCAAATCAGCTCCCGAGATCGTTATCATACGATCCAAAAAGTCTATTGTGTGGGGCTGATACTGTTACAACAGGACGACTATCTTGTCGATCCTTCCATCTCTGCCCTGCTTGGATCAGTGACCCGTTGTTTGCAGCAGCATAACTATCTGGCGCACATCATTACGCTACCACACGGTGAACAGGAACTGGTGGCCTTTGAACAGACAATCAAACTCGGGCAATTTGACGGCCTGATTGTCATCAGAACCCGAACCAATGACCCACGGGTCAACAGACTTCTGAAGCTGAATATTCCATTCGTCTGTTATGGTCGTACCGATAAATCCAGCCAGTTCGCCTGGGTGGATATGGACAACGTTCAGGTATTTACCGCTGCAATCGAACGCTTATTGAGCCTCGGGCACCGTAACATTGGGTTCATTAACATTTCTGAACAATTTCACTTTGCCCGGGATCGCCTGACCGGTCTGCAAAACACGCTTCAACAATACAACTTCAAATTGCCGGAATGGCGCTATCGCAGCTGCGATTTCAGTGCCACCCAGGCACGTCAACTGACTATCGACATGTTGGCACATGATCACTCGATCACTGCACTGGTCTGTGCCACTGACCACATTGCCAGAGGTGTGTACTCGGCCTGTCGGTCACTGGGTCTGAAAATCGGTCTGGATCTTTCTGTGATCGGATGTGATGACGCCGTGGATGTTGCCTATATGGATCCACCACTGACAACGGTCGGCACCGATGAAGACACCGGTCGCATACTGGCGGAAACATTACTGAAACGAATCGACGGAGAACCTATTAGCGGGTTGCAACGATTACTGTCACCAAAACTGGTGGTCAGAGAATCTGATCAGCCCTTCACTCACCTCTCCCATCCACAGGAAAGGATTAAGTCATGAAAATAACCATAACACTGAAACTGACCCTGGCAGCTCTCGGGCTGATGTTATCTGGCAATCTATTTGCCACAACGGTGGAGTTCTGGACCACTGAAACCCAGAGCGAACGCATGACGGTTATAGAAACTCTGGCAGCAACCTTTGAAGCACTGAATCCGGATGTCACGATTAAAGTGGTACCGGTGGATGAAAATGACATGGCGACTCAAATGGCAGCAGCGGCAGCGGCCGGGACACTGCCCCAATTGATTGAAGCCGGCTCGGAACTGATCATGGCATTTGGAGAAGAAGGGATTTTGAATACCGATCTGAGCAAAAATGTTCTCAAAACCGTCGGCAAGAAAAATTTTTATACCGGCGCGCTGAATATGCTGCGCACCCCAAAAGGTGGACACTATTATGGCCTGCCCTATCACGGCTGGATACAAGGGATCTGGTATCGTAAGGACTGGTTCGAACAGGCCGGCCTGAAACCACCTACTGACTGGAAAAGTATTCTCAAGGCCGCGGAAACATTCACCAAACCGGACCAAAATCAATATGGCATTCTGGTCGGCACCAAAGTCGAAGGTTACAGTGAACAGGTATTTACCCATCTGGCACTTTCAAATAAAGCAGCAGAATTCAACAAAAAAGGCGAACTGATTTTCGATAGCAAGGCAACCGTTGAAACGCTGGAATTTTATAAAAAACTGGCACAGTACAATCCACCCGGACCTCAAAACTGGCGTGCCCGTGACTATTACCTGCAGGGTAAGATGGCAATGTTTTTCTATTCCACCTACATCATGGATGATCTGGCATTAGCAGAAGTCGCCAAAGGCTCTTTGACCGCCGACAATTTTGCCGAACTCAACGGCGGAAAGTTCGACCCCAACCTGGTCAAAAATACGGGTTTCGCACCCATTATTCACCATAAAACCGATGCCAGTTACGGTGTACTCGTCGGTCTGGCCGGAGTCAACCTGAGCGACACTGCCAAAGCCGATGCCACCAGTCGGTTCGTCGAGTTTCTGTATGAACCGGCCCCCTACATTACCTTCCTGCACATGGCACCCGGCGGCATGAACCCGATGGTCAAAGGCATCGCCGAAAACCCACAATACCTGAAAGATCCAAATGGTGTCTTCGAACTTTATGGTGTCGATAAGATCAAGGAGATCATTACCGGATTTGAAAAAATCAAAACCTTCAGTGTGGTCGACGGTGAAGTGTTCCCGCAGTCCGGAGAAATCTTCGCCAAACAAATTATCCCGCAAATGATTTACAACACAATTTTCGAAGGCGTCAGCCCCGAAAATGCCGTCAAACAGGCAACCCAAAAAATGCAGCAGTTAATGGATTGATGCTCCCGACTTAGCGCCCGGTAGGATGGCGGGAACGCCATCCACCGGTAAATAACAATGACCAGGATTAAGAACCAGCATGTCCAGTTATCTACGACAACAGGAATCACGGCTCGGTATCCGACTGGTGGCACCCGCCGTCGGCATTATCGGTCTATTAGTGGTATATCCGATTGCGTTTAACATTTACCTGAGTTTTTTTGATGTTCAATTGAATGGCGACAAACACTTCGTCGGTATTCACAACTACACTACACTATTGAGTAACACAGAATTTTATCACTCGGCCTGGACATCACTGATCTACTTGATGGGCACTGTCGCCGGAACAACAATGCTGGGGCTGGCAGCGGCACTGTTGATGAATCAACAGTTCCGCTTTCGTAACACCGCCCGCAGTCTGATATTGCTACCCTATTTTGCTCCAGTCATCAGTGTCGTTTTTGGCTGGCAGTTCATTTTTGATCCGGTTAACGGTATCTATAACCATTTGGTCGTGGATGTATTGTCGTTAACCGGCACCCGACGCAACCTGATCGGTGATCCGGATACCGCACTGTGGGTGGTCATCGTGTTTGATATCTGGAAACATTTCCCCATTGCCTATTTGCTGTTGCTGGCGAAACTACAAAGTATTCCACGAGATTTATACGAAGCAGCCGCAATCGACGGTCACGGCCCCTGGGGACGGTTCTGGGCAGTCACGCTGCCGGAGATTCGCTTTGTCCTGGGCACCGTGATACTGCTGCGGCTGATCTGGAACCTGAACCGCTTTGAAGAAGTTTTCCTGCTCGCCCCCAATGTTAAAACCCTGCCAGTATTTACCTATTACCAGGCATTTACCGGCGTCATCGACCAGGGTTTGGCTGCAACGGTATCGGTATTACAGCTGCTACTCCTGACGGGGTTAATCTGGTATTACGTCCGCAAAGTACTGAAATGGTGATCACATGTTGAATCGTCGTCGCTCCTTTGGTCAGAATATTTTTCTATATAGCATGATAATCATGATTATCCTGTTCTGTATTTTTCCGTTCCTGCAGATTCTCTCCACTTCTCTGAAACATCAGATAGATTGGGGCAATCCGTCACTGATCCCCAGAGTCATACATCTGGATGCCTATAAAGAACTACTCGGCCTGATGCCTCAAAAAACCATTGAGATCCCTGATTCACTCAAAACCATGCTGGACAACCCAGCCCTGAGTGAAGCGGCAAAACAGAAAATCATTGCCCGCTTCACATCGCAGGATGCGGATTTTCCGTTTGCCCGATATATGCTGAACAGTTTCCTGATCAGCCTGATTACGTCAGTGGCCTCAACGTTTTTCGCCTCCCTGGCGGCTTACGCCATTGCCCGTCTTCGTTTTCCCGGCCGTTCAGTATTTTCCAATGCAGTTTTGTTTGTGTATATGGTCGGCGGGGTACTGTTGATGGTGCCACTGTATCAGATGGCCGTGACTGTTGGTCTGGCAGCGTCTATTAGCGGAACCCTGATCTGCATTTTTCTGATCTATCTGGTTCAAACATTGCCCGTCGCCATGTATATGCTGGGTAACTATTTTCGTACCATTCCCTTTTCGCTCGAAGAAGCCGCCATGATGGATGGTTGTTCCCGCACAGAGGCATTCACGACCATCATCATTCCGCTGTCACGCCCGATGCTGATGACCGTATTCGTATACTGTTTCGTCATTGCCTGGAATGAATATCTATTCGCCTCGGTATTCCTCAAACAGTATCAGGATTTTCATACCCTGCCACTGGCACTGCAAACATTATTCAACTCCAAAAACGCCATCTGGGACCGGATCATGGCAGCCTCCATGCTAACGCTGGTACCGGTAGTAATCGCCTTCATGTTCGCCAATCGTCACCTTTCAGGCGGCCTTACCGAAGGCGGCGTCAAAGAATAAGGAAACCATTATGAGCTCTGTGCATCTGAGAAATATCAACAAATCCTATGGCAGTCTGCCCATCGTCAAGAATCTGAATCTGGAAATCAACGCCGGTGAATTTGTGGTACTGGTCGGTCCCAGTGGTTGCGGCAAAAGCACCACATTAAGGATGGTTGCCGGTCTCGAAGAAATCACCAGCGGTGAGGTAAGAGTTGGTTCTGAAGTTGTGAACGACCTCGCTCCACACAAACGGAATATTGCCATGGTATTTCAGAACTATGCGCTATATCCGCACAAAACCGTTCGTGACAACATCCTGTTTGGACTAAAAAAATCCGGTGCCAGTCAACAATTAATGGACCAACGCTTAAAGCAGGTATCGGAAATGCTGCAACTGGAGGAGTACCTTGACCGACGCCCATCTGATCTCTCCGGCGGCCAGCGCCAAAGGGTGGCAATGGGACGAGCGTTGGCGCGTGATGCCAATGTTTATCTGTTTGATGAACCGTTGTCCAACCTGGATGCCAAACTACGCCATCACATGCGAACAGAAATGGCCCGCATTCAGGCTGAATACAATATGACGGCTATTTACGTAACTCATGATCAAGTGGAGGCCATGACTCTGGGAGATCGCGTTGTGGTTATGCGAGATGGTGTGGTCGAACAGATTGGCACACCTATGGAAATTTACCTGCAACCAGCCAATACATTTGTCGCCACTTTTATCGGTTCACCTGCCATGAACCTATTGGAAGCGAAGGTGGAAGGCGATCATATTATCATCGCCAACTATCGTATGCCCATCGCCGGTATTCCATTTACCGACGCCAAACAACTGAGCGAATTTGATGATATATTGGTCGGTATCCGTCCCGATTTTTTTGAGGATGCCCGTTTTATTCATGACGAAAGCGAACGCTTTGTATTCGAGAAACTGCACGTCAATCTGGTCGAAAATCTCGGCTTCGATAAAGAACTGATGATCAATATCGGCAACCAGGAAATCAAAGCCCGGCTTGATCTGCGCAGTCATATTCAGCGTCAGGAGACGATTTCATTATCTGTCGACTTAAGCCGGGTATTGTTGTTTGACATGAGTACCGCAGGTGTACTGATCAATTCAGGACACACATTATGACACCGTTGAAATACAACTTCTGCTACGCGATTCTGTCTGATCAAGGTCAGGCCGACCATCGCAATGATGTCAACCAGGGCATTTATTATTTCGACACCCGTTATCTGAATTGCTATTGGTTTGAGTTTGAAGATTTCTCATTGATATATCAGGATGCCACCAGCAACACCCAGCTGCTGCAATACTGGTCCCGGCATCACCACCACCAGCAGATCGGTCAGATCGATCGTTGTTTGAAGCTAAAACAGGATGGCTTTGAAGATATCATCAGATGCCATAATCCAACACCTGATCTTCAGGAGATAGTGATCCACCAGCTTATCGACAGCGATTTTCAGGATATGTTTGAGATTCGAGGACAATGGCTGGCGCCACTGTCCCGGGAAACGGAAAAAAGCCTCACAGAAAACGAATACCAGGCCCAGTATCACAGCAGAGACCGACAAATCAATCAGGTGACTATGGAATTCTGTCCGGCCCGGAATTTACCAGAGGGCTGGCATTTTGATATCCAGCCAGGGCAAACAGTAGAGCTGGTTATTCGAGCAAAACTGATCAGTCCATTAACAGAGAGCACCACACTACTGCCGGACTATTCATCCTTCATGCAGAATTTTTCGACCGTAAAACAGCAGCCATCTATCAAACAGGCCATTGATGATGTTTATGCGCTGTTACTGGCACCAGCTGAAGGGCTCACAATTGCCGCCGGTCTGCCAAGATTTGTTACACCGTTTGGTCGCGATTCGCTCATTTGCAGTTTTTTTCTATTGCCGATATTTCCACAGCTGGCCAAAGGCACTTTACAGTTTCTGGCTCATCATCAGGGCACTCAGACAGATACAACAAACGATGAACAAGCCGGCAAAATACTACACGAATATCGTTACGGCGAACGCAGTCGCATAGGTGACATTCCTTTTCATCCTTATTTCGGTGCCAGCGACGCCACAGCACTGTTTATCATTCTGCTGCACGATTACTGCCTTGGCAGTGAAGACTGGTTACTCATGCATCACCTGGAACCGCAGTGGCGTCATGCCCTGCAATGGCTCGAAAATCAACAGAACGACGAAACCGGTTTTGTTGGTTTTCATGACAACCAAAAAGGACTGATCAATCAATGTTGGAAGGACTCTGCGGATTCCATGAGCCATCAAGATGGGAGCCTGGCCAAACACCCGATTTTCGTTTCTGAAATTCAGGCTTATACCTACAAAGCCTTCGCTTGTGCCAGCATCTTTTTTATTCACCTGAACCAACAACACGAAGCAGATCGCTATCAGGTTAAATCCGAATATCTGAAAAATCAGTTCGACCAATATTTCTGGCAACCGAAAATGGGTTCCTACGCACTGGCCCTTGACGCTGACCGGCAACCACTCAATGTGCAAAACTCCAATGCCGGCCACTGCCTCTGGGCCGGTATCGTTAAACCCGAGCGGGCAGACGAACTGGTCAAAACACTATTTTCTGCAGCACTTTGGAGCGGCTGGGGACTGCGAACACTGGGGTGCAACGAGGTTCGCTATAATCCTCTCAGTTACCACAACGGCTCGGTCTGGCCTCACGATATGGCATTAACGGCATTGGGCCTAAAACAATATGGTTATCATCATCAGGCTCAGCGCATTGCCGACACACTGTTGGACGTAGCGGAAAGACAACCCGATCATCGACTGCCAGAGTTATACTCCGGCCATGACCGAAACCACTATCCGGTTCTGCCTTACCACCTTTCCTGTCGGCCGCAGGCTTGGGCTGCGGCCGCGTTACTGGCGCTATGGTATTAGCGCAATATTGTCCGGATTATCAATGCAATAGTGCTTCTATGCAGTAAATGCCGGTGGGTAGTTCAACTGGCACCCGACCTTCGGAGCAGATTCTGGTGTCTTCTACAACCGATTCCACAACCTCAGCCAACCCTTCCAGACTACTACCTACAGACAATACTGCACCGCCCGTATACTCTGCCAACTCTTCTGCAGGATTGGTGGCCAATGCATAGGGCTTCAGGTTTAATAACTTTCCGGTCTGTTGATCGATCAGAGATTCACTTTTATAAAGCGTTCCATCGGAATTGAGCATTTTAAGTGCTGACGGGATCAGGGTGTATAACATGCAACCTGCCTGAACCCTTTTGAAACCACCAGCATCATAAACATCCACAGTAGTCACAGGGCAAATCGCATCGATTGCAGATTTCACTGCATCGACATCCGCTGGATGGTTGACCACTCCACTATATGGATAGTTCACTTCGATAGCAGGGTAATTATGAAAACTCAGAGGATATGTGAAGTGGAAAATCAACACCTGGGGAGTAGATGGATTTATACCAAGAAGTTTAGGTTTGATGTCACCTTTATCCAGATAATCTCCATCACCATTTAGATCCAGCCCGGAACCACTGATTGCCTGGCGCAATGCTTCCAACTGGGATTCAGGAGCATCTCCACCACCGGATGAACTCAAAGCGTCAAGTGCGGTAATGAGATCGGTGGTATCTGCATCCAATGGAGCTTCCACTCTATACCCATAGTCACTGGAACCGCCGTATGGACTATAAGGAAAATCACGGTGTGACACCAGTGCGAAACGAGTCCCCGAGGAACCCAGACTGAGTGGCGCGATAAAGTCAGTAATGATTTTGGTCTGCCAGTTTGGTAACAATGCGCCGGTACTACCAGTTACATCCAGGATCAGAATAACATCTGAGGCTGTACGACCAAACATGGCCAGTACAGAAAAAAGAGCTGCGATTAAAACTTGATATAGATATTTATTTTTATTTGATAGCGTGTTCATAAATTTACTCTCACAGTTGATAGAGTTTTTTATTAACAGGCGATTGAATGAGACAGAAGACGCTAAAGATGCAGTGCAAACGGAACATTTATGCCGGTTTAAACAACGCAAGCGCAACACGGGCGTTTTTCAACAACCTGTGCGGCTGCTTCTACTTCTTTAAAAACAGGTAAGCAGTCCGGCGCCCTTTCTATTCCTTTATCATGATAATTAATATCACTCATTTGGATGACATGGACATCCTTCCATATCATTATGCAGATATTTTTTTTAGAAAGGTAAATGACAATAATGTGACTGAATCAACGTATCCGGCGGAACAGCGTGCTTAGGTTAAGCAATCCCATCACTGCAGAACTGACATAAGTTAATGCACAGGCTCTCAGAATTTTTCGGGCTTTGGTTATATCAGATTGGTTTAGATACTCACCTTTCTGCAAGATAGGAAGCGCTTTATTAAAACTGGCGTCAAATTCGACTGGCAAAGTAATCAGATGCACCAACAGATTGAAAACAATACTGACGACAATTACCAGGAACAATCCCCGCCCTAGTATTGCAGTTGCCGGGATCAGAGAAAGTATCGGCATCAACATGATGGCAATCTGTGCGAGTTTTTGCACCATGGCCGCCAGCAAAGCCAGTTTTGAACGGAGCTGCAAACGCCAGTCACGTTGATGAAACTGAATGGCATGGCCTACTTCATGAGCAGCCACGACTACGGCTGTTAGTGATTGGCCCTGTAGATGTTCCTGCCTGAGTCTCACAATATTGTCACCCGGATCGAAGTGATCACCCTGAAGGGTCTCCTCCAGTCCGGCCTTGAGTTCAAAGCGATTGATCAAGTGCCGGGCCAACTCTCCTCCCGTCCCGGGCAGGTAGTCCAACCTGACCGAATATCGTTTGAGTACCGCCTTCACCCAAATACCCGGTCCGGCAACGACAGTGACCAACAGCAGCAACAGGATTAACCATATCATGGCATCTGGTTTCCCGAATCAGTTGTCCAATCGCGTTTGGATGGCCTGAATAATACCTGCGGCATCGAGACCGATCTCAGGATAAAGTATTGCCGGCTTGCCATGGGCCAGAAACTGATCCGGCAACCCGAGGTTCATGACCGCAACGGTACAACCGGCGGCTTGCAGTACTTCGTTTACTCCTGAGCCAGCGCCCCCTTTTATAGCGTTTTCCTCAATAGTTACAATTAGCTCATTCTGAGCGGCCATTTCCAGAATCAATGCTTCATCCAAGGGCCGGATAAATTTCATGTCGACCAGAGTGGCATCGAGTTGCTCCGCAACCGGACGACAGACCTCAACCATGGAACCAAAAGCCAATAACGCTACTTTCTGACCATTACGAAGAGTCTCGGCCTGACCAATCGGCAACGTTTCCAGAGAGCTGCCCACAGTGACCCCAATACCGCTGCCACGGGGATAACGCACGGCGGCTGGTCCCTGATATTGATAACCGGTGGTCAACATTTTGCGGCATTCATCCTCGTCCCTCGGGGCCATTACCACCATATTGGGAATACAGCGTAGATAAGTCAGATCAAAACTACCGGCATGGGTAGGCCCATCCTCTCCCACCAAACCGGCACGATCGATGGCAAACAGGACATCCAGGTTTTGGATGGCTACGTCATGAATGAGTTGATCGTAGGCTCGTTGTAAAAACGTGGAATAGATGGCAACGACTGGTTTCATGCCATCACAAGCCATTCCGGCCCCCAAGGTCACGGCATGTTGCTCGGCAATGCCCACATCGAAATAACGCTCAGGGAATTGTTCGGCAAACTGGATCAGATCCGATCCTTCTTTCATGGCCGGAGTAATGCCGACCAGCAGAGGATCAGCCGTTGCCTGATCTACCAGCCATTGACCAAAAATATTTGAGTATTTGGGCAACGACTTGTCAGTCTGACCATTTTTCTGCGGTTCAATCTTGCTGATCGCATGATACTTGATTGGCTCATCTTCCGCGGGTCGAAACCCTTTGCCCTTGGTGGTGGCAACATGCAGAAATTGAGGCCCCTTAAAACTACGCAGATTGCGTAAGGTCTTTACCAGATCAAGAACGTTATGACCATCTACCGGGCCAACATAATTAAAACCCAGCTCCTCAAACATGGTACCGGGGGTCACAAACCCCTTCATATGTTCTTCCGCCCGGCGGGCAAGTTCCCATACCGGTGGAATGGTTCCAAGCACTTTCTTACTGCCTTCACGCATATGTGAGTAGGTTTTGGAAGCAAAAATTCTCGACATGGCCTTTTGTAAACCGCCCACATTTTCGGAAATGGACATGTCATTGTCATTCATGACCACCAGCATGTCCGTTTCATCATGGCCGGCATGGTTCAAAGCTTCGAATGCCATCCCCGCTGTCATGGCGCCATCACCGATCACAGCCACCACCTTGCGGCCGTTACCCTGCAAGCGATTGGCTATGGCCATACCCATGGCCGCGCCGATAGAGGTGCTGGAATGGCCAACCCCAAAAGTATCGTACTCACTTTCATAGCGGCTCGGAAAAGCAGACAAGCCATCTTTTTTGCGGATGCTGGTCATCCGGTCACGCCGTCCGGTCAGAATTTTATGAGGGTAAGCCTGATGCCCCACATCCCAGACCAACCGATCATCCGGGGTGTCATATACGTAGTGCAGAGCCACCGTCAGCTCGACAACTCCCAATCCTGCCCCCAAATGGCCACCCGACTGCCCTACACAATAGAGCAGGAACTCCCTCAATTCATCACACAATGCCGGTAACTGATTCAGCTCCAGCGCCTTCAATTGTAGGGGGCTATCAATTTGATCCAACAACGGCGTACTGGGTCGTTCCCTGGGAATACGTTCAAAAGTCTTCATTAGTTGTGCTTAGTCCAGAATAATTGGCGCCATTTTAGAGCATTTGCCCATTCACTGAGAAATCGGATTATCAGTGGGCCGGCGAAAGGTATTGAGGAGGCCTGGTTAGTGGTCGCGAATCAATACATATTCAGTGATCTGCTTCAGCAGTTCCACGTCACCAACACCTTCAAGCCTGGCAATTTGCCCGTCAACTCTCTCTTTCAGGGTCCGGGCGTAGTCTTTGGCGGCGTCCAGTCCCATCAGGGATGGGTAGGTATTCTTATTGTGATGTAAATCCGAACCCTGCGGCTTGCCCAGAGTATGGGTATCTCCTTCCACATCAAGAATGTCATCAACCACCTGAAAAGCCAGCCCAAGTAGCTCACCTATGCTCAGCAATTGTTGATAGACGGGGGATTCAGGGGATTCGGTACACAAGCATCCCAACCCCAGCGAAGCCTTGATTAATGCTCCGGTCTTGAGGCGATGCATTTTTTCTAACTGCGCCAGCGTAATAATTTTGCCCGACGATGCTTCGTCGATCGCCTGTCCGGCCACCATACCGTAAAGTCCGGATGCGCGGGCCAACAGTGCAACCATATGCAAACGCTGTCGATTACTGAGGGAGGCATCTTCACGGTTAGCCAGACAATCAAACGCAGCGGCCTGTAGACCATCAGCCGCCAGTATCGCTGTTGCCTCGTCAAAAGCGACATGGCAGGTCGGCTGTCCACGGCGTAGATGGTCATCATCCATGGCAGGTAAATCATCATGAATCAGCGAGTAGGTGTGTACCAACTCAACGGCTATGGCCGGTGTCAGCCAGCTCTGCTGTTCGCAACCTGCAGCTCGGGCACCCGCTTTGACCAAGATTGATCGTAAACGTTTGCCGCCGGCCATTAGGCTGTAAACAGTGGCTTCTTCAAGTCGTTCCGCCCCTTGTGGCAGAGTCCCGATTACATCGCGCAGGCTGGGTTCGAAGGAGGTCTTAAAGGCCTCAAGAATGGCTTCAAAACTACTCATGATTGAACATCGAAATCCCGTGTCGCCAAACCATCACCTTCCTGCATCAAAATCCGGACTCGTTGCTCAGCCTCGCTTAAAGCTGTCTGGCAACTGCGAACCAGGGAAACCCCCTGCTCAAATGACTTCAGAGAGTCCTCCAATGACAGCTCACCACTTTCCAACTTATGGACCAGTGCCTCCAACTGACTGAACGACTGCTCAAAGTTAATCGGCTCTTGCTTTGCCATATACTACGTGCCCCCTTAAAAAGAACCGCAACCCTAACTGAGGGTAAAAAAACGGTCAACTCTATCTCACCACTGCCGATAATAATTGAGATGCTATTTATTTACATCGCGCTTCTGAGAATTTGTCTAGACTTAAGAGGCACGTGATTAATTGTTACTATCTGTAACTATAGATGTATAACATACTGGTTGGGTCCGGCAGCCTGTACAGGGACAAATCCGTCGCTGATTCCCGGATATAACATGCAGATACTTAGAGGTTTATAGTGGATTTAGCAACCATCGTTGGCCTGATAGGCGCGCTTGCTATGATCATAATGTCGATGGTACTGGGTGGAAACCTCGGCATGTTCTACAACCTGCCATCGATTCTGATCGTTGTCGTCGGTTCAATTTTCGTGGTAATGCAAAAATATTCCCTGGAACAGTATCTCGGTGCCATGAAGATTGCTGGCAAAGCTTTTTCATTCAAAATGAGCAAGCCCGAGGACGTTATTGAAGAGATCGTTGAGATGGCCGATACCGCCCGCAAAGGCGGACTACTGTCTCTCGAAGGTAAGGAGGTCAGCAATGAGTTCATGAGTAAAGGCATTCAGCTGCTGGTCGATGGCCATGATCCTGAAGTGGTTCGGAGCCTGCTGACACGGGATATGAAACTCACTACGAGCCGCCACAGTGCTGGCGCGAGTATTTTTAATGCCATGGGTGACGTAGCACCAGCCATGGGCATGATCGGTACATTGATCGGTCTGGTGGCGATGCTGGCCAACATGGATGATCCAAAGGCTATTGGTCCGGCTATGGCGGTAGCGCTGCTGACCACCCTTTACGGATCTGTCATGGCCAATGTCGTGTTTCTACCAATACGAGACAAACTGAACCTGCGGGCCTCGGAAGAGGACCTCATGCAAAAGCTCATTATCGATGGTTTGCTCGCCATCCAGGCCGGCCAAAACCCTCGAATTATCGAATCATTACTGAAGACCTACTTGCCTCCAAGTAAACGTGGTACTGAGGAATAATGGAAGTCACTAATGTCTGACGATACCGAAGACGATTGCCCCCCCTGTTCGCCAGGCCTACCGGGCTGGTTGGCCACTTTTGCAGACCTGATGAGTCTGTTGATGTGCTTCTTTGTGCTGTTGTTGTCATTTTCAGAAATGGATGCACTGAAGTTCAAACGTCTGGCCGGGTCCATGCGCAATGCCTTTGGGGTCCAGAATCAAATAGATGTGAATGCCATCCCCAAGGGCACCAGCATCATTGCCCAGGAATTTTCACCCGGTAAACCAGAGCCAACTCCCATCAACCAGATCCGACAACAGACCATAGATGACCTGCGTGATAGTCTCGAAGTCCTGTGTCAGGACGAAATGCAACAGCAGCAGACCGCCCAGGGCACCTCAGGAAAACAGTCTCGTGATATTGCCGTTATGCAGGAAGCCGAAGCTGAAGCCCGCGAAGATGCCAGAGTACTTGCCAAGGCACTGGAAAAACAGATCGAAGACGGAAAGCTGCAGATAGAGACCATCAAAGAAACAATAGTTATCCGAATATCAGAACAATCCTTTGGGCCGGGGTCAGATTATGTGGCTGACGAGTTTCTGCCAATACTGGACATGATTCGGGAATTACTGATCAATATTCGTGGCGACATTTATGTAGAAGGTCATACCGATTCGGCACCAATGGTAGGTGGCCGGTTTCGCAACAATTTCCAGCTCAGTGCCGCCCGAGCTCTGGCAGTAGCCGAGTATCTGTTCGAGGCCCCGGAAATGAATGCCCAGCGCTTTACCATTGTCGGCCATGGCTCAACACGCCCATTGACGGATCAAACCACGCCGGCAGCTATGGCACAGAACCGTCGTGTTGAAATACTGATCAAGAAAATAAATGATGAATACCAGGACGAAATCATTCCACCCGAAGAGCAGGGTGACAATGCAGACTTTAGTGATCCATCACTATTTGGCCTAAGCCCTGAAGACATTTTCTGATTAAGTTATCACCTAAACCACCTGAAACCGGTACGGCTGGTTTCAGGTGTTCTCAATGTCCTTTACCCCATAACCGATCAAACACCTTCAGAAATATGTTCTAACTTTATCATTTTGGTTGAAACGGACGAAAACGCACATCAATGGTACTAAGGGGCCGTTGAAAATAACCTGTTTTCACACAAAAGATATTTTCCACTCCTCCATAGCCGGCACTTTCACAAATCTTCACTGATTCCAGAAAACTGCGGTTTCCGAGCCGACACCAACACTATTCCTATTTATCTGAGGCTCACTTGCTTCTTTACGATATATATCTGACCAATTTCAAAGCGATGGCGTTGGGGGGATCGTGCATTCATCAGGTACTGAAAATATGTTAAGTAAGACACCCTAAAAAATCATGATCACTCACTAAAACAGAAAGCGAATAAAAATTCTATCCAAAAAATTTTATCCAACCCCAAGAATGCGGAACGGCACATGGTTACTCTGTCGTAACGTACCTTTTTATGATAATTCTTTCCGTATTAACAAAAATATCTCCGACTAAAATAGAGCTTCTGAGAAAAATAAGACACTCTGTATTTTCAAAAAATACCACCAATATTCGCCTTTTTTAAACGGAATATTGCCATACTAAAAAACATCATCCTTTTGTATGAAGATGGAAATTTCACGTTTAAAAAAACTTTTCTTTTGACTTACCATCTTTCCCAATAACTAAAAAATACTAAAGCAACTTTACAAACGTGAATTACTTCAAAAAAAATCAACCGTTGAAAGTACTGTTAAGGGGCCTCTGAAAAATAGGAATAGTTTTGATGCAGGCGAGGAATCGCCACTCGCAACACCGCAATGTACGGGCGCAAATGAGAATGTGAGACTGGGGCTGACAACGTCCTGCGCGAAAACAGGCCATTTTTCAAAGGTTCCTTAAATATAGAGATAACATTAAAGCCATACTGGAAAATACTATCCGAAAAAACTACATCCGTATTTGCTGACAGTCATTAACAGGATAAACAATACATTGAGAAGGTGTTTTCGATGCAAAACAGAAAATTTAGAGAGTCTCTGAAACACCTTAGGTCAGTTCAATTGTTCAGAAAAACTGACACAGATGACAGTTCAGAAAAAGTTTCAGCCCAAAAAAGGAGAATACTCCTTTAATAAAACTCAGGACTGCCAGACATGATACCGGACGATAACAACTGAATTGTACAGTTTATTCCGGCGAAACCAATCGTCCAACGATTAGCAGGAGAATCTGAGAGACAGAAAATGAACAATTAATATCTTCCGGAAAGATTTTAAAATCAATAACTTATTGAAAAATCTGAAACCTCCGGAATGCAAGCAATTAAAAACGTTCAGCCACTGACCGGAGGAAACAATGATCAAAGATTACATAATTATCGGTGCAGGCCCGGCGGGTCTACAGCTGGGGTATCTGATGCAGCAAAACTCTGCTGATTACCTGATTCTTGAGTCAGGTTCTGGAGTCGGCAGCTTTTTCAAACAATACCCTCGTCATCGACAACTCATTTCGATAAACAAAAAGTACACCGGCGACACTGATCCTGAACGAAATCTGAGATCA
The DNA here is from genome assembly GCF_050297175.1 of Gynuella sp. Lineage (NCBI taxonomy): Bacteria > Pseudomonadati > Pseudomonadota > Gammaproteobacteria > Oceanospirillales > Saccharospirillaceae > Gynuella > Gynuella sp. The sequence continues at coordinate 340,978 of NZ_JBNKSF010000035.1, forward strand.
GACTGGAACTCATTGCTGAACGACGACCATAAGCTGCAGTTCCCTAATTATTCCAGCCGTTATTTTCCGTCAGCGGATACCTTTGTGACCTACCTGGAAGACTTTCATCAGCATCACCAAATCAACGTACTCTTCGATCAGACAGTGGATCGCATCGAAAAGACCGACGTGTTTACCATTCACTGTAACAACGGACAAACCTATCAATGCCGTGCACTGATTGTGGCGACTGGCGTGTCTCAGGAGAATATCCCTGATATTCCGGGAATCGAACTATGCGAGCGTTATTCCAACACAGTTACTGATCCAATGGATTACGTGAACCAACGGGTGTTGATCATTGGCAAGGGTAATTCCGCCTTTGAAACCGCTGATAATCTAATTGAAACGACGGCATACATTCATGTTGCCGGCCGCAGTTCTATACGTCTGGCATGGCAGACTCATTACGTCGGACATTTACGTGCAGTCAATAATAACCTGCTCGACACTTATCAACTTAAATCACAAAATGCCATTCTGGATGGCGAGGTCGTCAATATTGAAAAGCTGGATAATGAATATAAAGTCATATTCAGTTTTTCCAGATCCAACGAAGTCCATAAAACGCTGTATTATGATCGGGTAATTTGCTGCACTGGATTTCGTTTCAATACCGATATTTTTGCCACATCCTGCCGCCCGAGTATGACAATCCATGACAGATTCCCTGAAATGAACAGTCAGTGGGAGTCCGTTAATGTGCCTGATTTATATTTTGCCGGCACTCTCATGCAGCAACGGGATTTTAAAAAATCAACCTGCGGATTCGTTCATGGTTTCCGCTATGCGGTGCGATCACTGTTTCATATCCTAAATCTCCGTTATCAAAACATCCCGCTGCCCACTCATACATTGCCTCCAAGTGAAACCCAACTCGCGAGCTTTATTGCTGAACGCATCAATAGAACATCGGCACTATGGCAACAATTTGAGTTTATGTGTGACTCAGTACTGTTTGATCAGGCAGGCTGCCATTATATTGAGGAACTGCCCGTAGCATTCTGTCACGACACCTTCGGCCAGGAACGTAAAAGCTATCTCAGTCTTTCTCTTGAGTACGGTCCTGATCATGACAAAATTGACCCATTTAACATTGATATCGACCGAGTTTCGCAAGACGACCATGAAAATGCTCTAAACGCTCAGTATCTGCATCCGGTGCTGCGTTTTTATTTGCAGGGAAAATATGTTTCCACCCACCATATGGCTGAAAATCTCGAAAACGAATGGAACCGATACGAGTCGCATGTCGTACCGCTGCAACAATATCTGAGCAGCTGTCTGAAGCTTGTTACCGAAGCCACAGTACCGGATACCGCCGAAGTCTGATATCGGAGAGTTATTATGATCAGTCTGAACGAGTTGGAAAATATGGCTCTGGCACGTCTGCCAAAAATATATGCAGACTATTTCATCGGAGGCGCTGGTACAGAAACGACAATCCGGGAGAATCTGCAATCATTTGAGAATATTCATCTTTGGCCAAGAGTGTTGCGCGGTTCATTTGAGGACAATTTCAACACTCAAATGCCTGGTGGCATGCTCGAGTTTCCTATCCTGGCAGCACCGACGGCTTTTCATAAACTGGCACACCATGATGGAGAACTGGCCACGGCCAGAGCGATCGCCCGGAGTAATAGCCTGATGATCGTTAGCCTGGCCGCCAATACTCGAACGGCGGATATCTGCAGGGCTGCTAAAGATGTCAACCCCAACGCGCCTGTCTGGCAACAGCTTTATATTCAACCGGACAGACAGTTCACTCTTAGCCTGGTACGCCAGGCAGAGCAGGCCGGTTGTTCCGGTCTGGTTGTCACGGTTGATTCGCCGGTCTTTGGCATTCGTGAACGAGATTTACGTAATGGCTTCAACGACTTGCCCCGGGGACTTAGTTGTCCAAATATGATCGATGAGCATGGCATACTCCGGGAGATAGAGTTCAATGAAAGCCTGAAATGGGAGGACATTTCCTGGCTACAACGACAAACCTCTCTGCCGATTATTCTAAAAGGCATCCTGCATCCTAAAGATATTGTTCTGGCCATCCAACAGGAAGTGCAGGCCATCATCATCTCCAACCATGGCGGCAGACAATTGGACGGCGCACCTGCAACCATAGAGTTATTACCAACATTGGCAGACGCAGCACAAAACCGCATACCGCTCATTCTGGACGGTGGGATTCGTCATGGTACTGATATATTGAAAGCTCTGGCGTTGGGTGCCTCTGCTGTCGCACTGGGTCGCCCTGTCATATGGGGGCTGACCGTGAACGGTGAACAGGGCGTTACTGATGTTCTGCAGACTCTGCAGCAGGAATTACTGACTGCAACAAAATTATGCGGTTGTCGAACCAGAAAAGACATAAACCAACACTTGATTTACTCCAAATCACTGACCACAGGCTAACTGATATGAATATAATCCTATTAACAGTTACTGTTGCATTCGTATTGTCGTTACCGTATTGGCTGCCACCTCTGATCATCCGCTTGAGGATGAACGTGTTTACCCGCATTAATGGCGAAGAAGCGTTACACCTTCCCAGCGATTCATTCAGTGCCGAAGATTTCAAAACACTTTATGGTAACCCGGCCCTGAATGGCCGAAGTAAAGGCGCTGAATTGTCAGATTTGTTCTGGTACTGGCTCGCTCCCGGCCCGGAAGTTCATCCCGAACATCTGGAACTGAATGATCGCTACCGTCACTTATCTCGCTTTACCCGGCAGTTAATGGCTAAATCCAGAGCAGAACTGGAGAGTATGATCGATCAATATCAGGACGACCCTCTCAAATTATCACTGAACCACAAAAAAAACTGGACCAGCGTTCGTTTGCGGGACGCCTTCATGCCGATTTGGGCCGATTTTTTTTATCGACTGTTATTTAACGAACCATGTAATGAGAAAACCAGAAACCTGATCGTGAACCATGCCAGTGATGTGGTAAATGCGCTCAAATGCTGCAAGTTGAGAAACATGTCGACACGTCATCAGCTCACAGAATTTCTTGTGAACAAACTGAACAACAATGAGTTTCCCCATACCTTCCCTCCCGGATTGACAATCCTGGAACAGGCACACTACCTTCAAGGAGCCTTTTTTAACACTGCCATTGTTCAAATGTCTGAAGCCATGAGCCACCTGATGCTGGTCATTGCTCAGCATCCACGCTGCCAGGAACAGTTGCGAAACGGCAATCATGATCACTACCTGGATGATGTTATTAATGAGAGTCTGCGACTGAATCCATTGTTTGGAATCGCACATCGAATCGTTACCGACACCGTGAACTTTAAAGGATCCACGATCAAAAAAGGCACGGTCGTTTGCTTTAATTATCCTGAATTTCACAAACAAGGTTATGAAAACCCCGATCAATTCAATCCTGATCGCTGGCAACAATGTCCGGCCAAAGACTCAAACTTTATGCCATTTGGCATAACCAGCAATCGCTCCTGTCCGGCTCAGGGTCTGGCAACAGTAACCATGCGACGGCTGGCATCCCATGTAATCGACAACTATTGGTTTAGCAGCCCCGTCCCACACACCCGTTCACTACCAAACCGGGGACCATGTCTGGTCATGTTGAATCAGGCAGTTTCGGATCACACATTTATCAGACATATGATTCTCCCTCTCATGCTGCTTAGGGATCATTGGGAGGACCTCTATCGCAGCCTGACTCAATTGTTTTTTGGCACCATTATGATTCTGCACGCCAAAAGACTAAAACTGTGTAAAAAATATTTTCAGCAACTGGAAAGTTCTTGATATATTCGTGCGAACCAAACGATTGCTGGAGCACGCCTGAATATTCCGCAGAGAAGTATTCATTCGAGGTAAATAACACCGTGACGACGCCTGTTGAAACACCTGCCAAATCATATTTATATAAAGGCGGGGACGTTGCCCGCAAAATTCTATCTCACCCAGTTATCTGGCTGTACGGAATATTGTTCCCATGCTTCTATTTGACCATCATCACCTGGGAAGCCGGGTTTCAAACATTGATCAGTGAATATGGGATCTTTTTTATACTTGGCTTAATTGGCGCTTTGGTAGCCAACTCTACGGGGGCCGGTGGTGGCGTAGTGTTTATTCCTTTTTTCGCCGCAATGGGAATTATGCCTGTGCAGGCAATAGCCACCAGTATGGCCATCCAATCCTGTGGCATGACTGCCGGAGCTTTGTCATGGTTACACGCTCTGCATCGGCAATACCAACACGATGACAACATGCTGAGACAGTTAAAACAATTGATGCTTTTCAGTGGCCTGGCAACCATCACCGGGATGTTGATCGGACAATACCTGGTAACACAACCTGTATTTGAGATGGCGCTTGTCTTTCGGGTTTTCTCAATCAGTTTCGGCCTCATACTGATAGTGTTTACACTCTTTACTCGCAATCGATCTACCAGTCAGCAAACCCCCTTAAACGACAAAGCGGAGAACCGTTTAGCACAGTCCTCTCGATCATTAACTGTCACAGCAACAGTTCTGCTTGTTCTGACCAGCCTGACAGGCGGTATAGTGACCGCCTGGATATCGGTAGGTGTCGGCGAGTTCGTTGCGCTTTTATTGTTTTTTCTGCGTTTCCCAACCACGGTTGCGGTTGCTATTGGCGTCTTTACGTCATCCATTGCGGTGCTGACCGGGGTCATTCATCATATTTCCCCGCATCTGAATATGAGCATCGAAATTGTCCTGTTCGCAGGTCAGAGTGCTCTGATCGGAGGATTCGTGGCGCGTTACATTACTCAATATCTCGGCGGCAACAGATTGAAACTACTTTTTTCCGCCTGGATCATTTTTACAGGAGCATTGATGGAATAATACGCTCATGATATTTAGGGAACCTCTGAAGAATGGCCTATTTCGCACCGGAGGTTGTCAGCCACAGTTTCACATCCTCATTTACACCGTAAATTGCGGTGTTGCGAGTGGTGCTTCCTCGCAGGCATCAAAACTATTCCTATTTTTCAGAGGCCCCTTAGCCAAACCCACCCAAATAACCGCTGCTTTTTTCCGTTCACTGTTCGATAGATTAGTTTGGCAGCCAACTTTAACGAATTAATAATCTTCGCAGTACTCGGTCTCACTGAGTTGTTCAGATTTGCTTTGCTAAAGTCATCGACGTTATAAGCCCAACGTGCATTTATATCGAGCTCATAAGATTGTGCCAACATCCGCGCTCTGTGAAAACCCTATGCCCCGACAGATGGTTCCCCCCCTAATCACCTGCGACCAGACAATCAACCCAGCGCAAACAATTTCTTATATAACCCAAAGCAAAAATGTGATTTCGTACACCGTACAAATTGCCAACATTGATAACATATGGCACTAAATCAGTTTAATTATCACTAGCACGGCCTTCTTAACGGGATTCGAGTTAGTCACATATCAGGTCACAATCATGTTTTCCCTTTTTCCTTTATCGTCCCACAACAGGGTATGGCCAGCCACGCTCTGTTGTCTGATCTGGCTTTGCTGTGTGCCAAACCCTATTTGGGCAACGACTGTAATTGAACACCATGGCATAACCTGGACACTTGAGGAAGATCTCAGTAAAGCTCAACAAGGCGTGTTCGCTAACGGAGACCCTTGGGTCGTAGGTCCGGTTACAGTTGTTTCAATTACACCAGCAGCCAGCGCAGGCAAGCACGGCAGCATGTTAAACCCGTTACCGAATGTGAGCGCACAGGGTTTTGATAATGCCATGCAACGCATTCCTTACGACGCTACGTTGGATGTAGCGACGCAGCTTCCACTGCGGCTGTCGCCTGGCTCATCTCTTTTAAGCAGCAAAAGTAATGCTTCTGCAGAAGGCGATGCATCGATGCTTCACCAAATCGAAGTGCTTACTGTGCTGGCAAACCCGGCCGCCACCGGAGATTTCAGACCACCGTATGCTGGCACCGATAAATCATTGCGCTGGAATATCACCGATCTTAACCTGAAGTTGCTGCGTCAATTGCCAGCGAGCAAGCTGGACATTCCCCTTCCCAGTAAAACCAGCCTGGAAAACACCTTTGCTCATCCCTGGATAGAACTTAAGACCAACTGGGTGGGACGTTATTATCATCCGGACCTCAACTATCCGTTTGGTAACTATGGGCGCGAAATCGCCAAGAGTGCTGGTAACGCTCTACTGTGGCTGCAGTTGGACTTTTCTGAACAGGAAAAGATGCCAATATTAATAGGCGCACTACAGGCCGGAATAGATATCTATGGTGCCGCCAGCTACGGCGCGGTGTGGGGTGCGGATGGCGGGCATAATCAGGGCCGTAAGACTCTACTGTTACTGGCCGGAATGCTGTTTAATGATAGCAACCTGTTGTCTTACGCTGATGGCAACAGGCTTGTATTTCAGGAAGATCAACAAACCTTTCGTGTATCGCAGACTGAAGTTGATAATACTCACAGCCCTGATTGGGTTCCCGATAGCCGCAAGCCAGCACTACCCTACACCACCAGCGATATCGGCTTAGCCGAATGGGGCATTCGCCATAGTTCGCGCCCCTTTTCCGACAACAAACACTGGGAAGCTATCTACAGGCAAGTGAGTGGCTCGGCAACCTTTCCACACTTTGTGGTTGCCAAACTAATGGGAATGGAAACGCTGTGGAACCACGAACCTTTCTTTGCATACTATCCGCGCTACTTTGAAAGCGAGTGGCCGGTAGGTACCGGTTATGGCGCAGGTGTCAACGCCATCGGCAACTTCCCTGCCGCGATGTATGAGGCTTTTGTTCTAAACAGTGAGCCACTGCCAGAGTTACCTGCCGCGCCAGAATATTCCCCCTCCGGTGGCAGTTATTTGTCGGAACAGCTGGTCACAATCCAATCCCCCACCCCAAGTGCAACCATATACTACACTTTGGATGGCAGCGCACCCGATGCAACATCAGCAACTTACACCCAACCAATCGCTATTAACGAATCTCTACGCTTACGCGCAATTGCAATGCACAATGGCGCTGCCTCGGATATAACAGAACAGCAATACACCATTCTTTCAGTGGCTCCATTTACCAGTTCAGAAGACTGGCAAAATGCGTCAATCGGCTTTAGAGACCAGAATTTTCGGCTTACTACAACAGTCATGCCTCTGCTCAATCCACAAGACTCCGTGATCGGATTTTCGCTCGGAAATATCGACAACCAGACATCGTATAGCGGCCTGGCTACGCTTGTGCGCTTTAACAGCAACGGTGAAATAGATATTAGGGATGGCGATCTCTATCACTCGCTGGAAGTATTGCCTTACACTAAGAGGGAACAATATCAGATCACCATAGATATCTTCCTCGATACCCAACAATACTCGGTGATGGTGCGTGAGCTAAGCAGCGGCAATAGTCTGCTGCTCGCCGATCACTTTCAGTTTCGTAGCGAACAGGCCTCACTAACAGCTGTAGATACCTTTGCATTTAAATCGTTGGGGGCCGGTACTCTACAAATAAATGCCATTAGTATCGACGATGATCACCTAGGCAGCCTGAGTGCCCCTCAAGCACCAACCACACTACAAGTCAAAATATTAACCGAGGATTCGCAGTGAAAACCGCTCTACAATCTACACTTGCACTATGCTCCTTATTGCTCGTGACTTTATTAACGAGTGGTTGTGGCAGCAGTTCTAATGATCATTCTGTGTCGGATAGCCCTAACCAAAATCCACCATCGAGTAACCGCATACCACTACCGGTTGCTGACAGCGCTCGCAGCCCGGCTGGGAAAATACTCAAGATAGATGTGCTGGGTAATGATTCTGATCCGGATGGCGACCCGATCTCCCTGCAGGATGCAAGCATCACTCAAGGAACCGGCAAGGTGAGCATAAGCGATGGCCTGCTGCAGTTCGAGCCGGATGGCAAATCCGTCGGTCAGGTCATTATCGTCTACACCATTAGCGATGGCACTGCCGTCGCACAGGCAGAAGTCACGATTGAACTGTTTCTACCCCGAACATCTCTTCGGGTTTCCTGGCAGCCACCGCAACTCCGTGAAAATGGTGAAAACCTATACCCTGAAAATGATATTGCACGATATGTGGTTGCTTATAAGCATGAGCAGGACAACAATTTCAAACTGCTCTATACCACAGACAATACACCCGAAATTTTAATTAATGGCGTTACAAGTGGTCGGTATCAGATCAAGGTTGCCACACAAGATACACAAGGATTAAACAGTGTTTTCTCAGCACCGCTGGAATTAGATGTGCCCCGTTAACAAAAAGACAGTTGCACAACATAACGCTTCCGGTACCAAACAGGACATTTCATGCACCGGAATATTGGTGGAATAAGATGCTTATGTGATTTGATCAAAGATGGCCAGATAACTGCTGACTTTTTCTGAAGACAGTGTCGAAGGGCTGAGCTTGTCGGCCACTTTCAATGCCAGCTTCAACTGATTTAGAGTCTTTGCATCCGAATCATTCAGATCACCACTCTCCGCAGCACTCTGATAGTAATTCAGATTCGTTAAAATAGTACTGATACTTTCAGAGCTACCTGTAGCCTGATAACTATCAAAACTGTCTATCACATCCAGCGCCTGTTGCAGGGGTTCAATCAGTGCATTGTCTGTGTCCTGCTCTTTCAACCGTTCGATCAAACTGGTGACATCTTCAGTCAGGGTATCCAGTGCTGCAGTATCATCATTGTCCGATGACGTCGACAGAGTGTCGCCCAGGGAAGAAGCTTCCGAATCACTAATCAAACCATATTCATTTAAACGCTCAATAAAGGCCCGAGACAGAGTAAAATTTTTAGGCCCGGTCGGAAAAAATTCTTCATTCAGTTTCTGGATTTTTTGCGCTCGGGTAGACAGCTCTACGGTATCGGCAGAGGCATCTGATTCAGTCTGCGTTTGACTGCTGGCAGAAGCCCCGGTTTTAGCAGTATTGGTTGCATAGTTGTTGATTGCAGAAGTATTGCTACCGTTCAAGGAAGAAACACTGGTCATCGATATCCCCTCATAAATTGACACCCTCCAAACATGGCAGAGGCGAAACATAACCGCTCAGCGGCAACAACATTCCGTCTGTCATCCTTGCCAGCCTGCTAATGCGTACCTGTAAAGCCCAGAGCCAGACAACAGCAAGGACAGCCTCAGAGTCAGAGCAACAACAATACCAACTGAAGTACAGATTTGATGAGAATAACAATGGATTGAAAAAACGGTAGGACAGAGACCTGGTCAAGGTCTCTGTCAAAAGAAGGGGGGAGCACTATTTGATCAATACAAACAGAGACTGATCGTCAGACCAATTTGACTCAGGGAATACTCCTTCCCGTCAATATCAGGATCTTCCAAAGAATAAAACATGGCCCGGCCACTGATTTCAACATACTTGGCTACCTGGTAACCAAGACCAATGCTGAAACCAACACTAGGGTCTAACGACTCACTTTTATCCGGCAAGGTAAAGTCGGATATACCCACAAGCCCTTCAGCAAAAAAATTCGAATCTTTGGCAAATAAGTTGATCCCCAACCCCATCAGGCCGGTTACATAAGCCTCATCACTGCTATCGATGGCATTTTCAAAAGTGCCAAACGAAGCAAAGCGTCCATAATACAGTTGCACATTCGGAGTAATGGAACCCCCGATCTTAAATGCCGTCTGCAGGCCAGTATTACCATCAATCGCGGTATCACCGGTGAAGCCATCAAATTCAACCTCCATTGTCGTCGAGCTGATACCTGCACCCGCAGACAAATAAAGGCCTTTCCGCTCGTGGTAACCATATTGATCATTGTGACTGTAATAATTTTCGGATTGACCATATGCGCTCAAACCGAACAGCACAACAGATACGGCAGGAAGTAATCATTTCATAAAAGCTAAACTCCATGGTAAAGCTATTTTCCATACTCAAAACCCAAGTCATTCAAGCTTGGATACGAAGGTGTGTATTTTGCTGTTTTTTCGAAAATTTGCAAAAAAACAACAAAAATTTTGCAAATAAAAAGAAGCGTCTATTGACCTACAAAACTAGACAAATAAGAGCTTAACTATCTGATTTCTGGCAAAGCCAATACTCTCGATATATAACCTCTATCGATTGACAATGAATCTCGTGATCATCAAGAAAATAAGAAATCCAAACAGCCACACCCTTACTGCTTTCGCCGATACTCAATATTCCTCAAAAATATACCGCTTCGCATATCAGAGTGACTCTATTCCTAAAAAAAAGCCCGCAGAAGCGGGCTTTTTTTATCAGGTATCTCGGTTATTGCGGAATAGTGTCGTCTATACCTTCCACATACCAGTTCACAGCAGCGAGTTCCTGATCGGTCAGTGAATGGCCGGCCGGCACAACCACCTTACCGGTGTTGTCTTTGATCGGGCCGGTAAAAGGTTTGAACTCACCTGATTCTATTTTGGCCAGTTCTGCCGCAATTTTGGCCACGACATCTTCTGGCAGATTCTTATTGACCGAGCTGATGGTCAACAGATCATCATGGAATCCACCCCAATAGTCTTCCGGTTTCCAGGTGCCATTCATAACTTCTTCAACGGTTCTGATGTAATGCGGCGCCCAGTTATCCACTATCGAAAACATGTGAGCATTAGGACCAAACTCGCTCATATCAGATGCCTGGCCAACTGCTTTGACGCCGCGGCGTTCTGCCACTTGAACCGGTGCAGGACTGTCAGTGTGTTGAAGAATGACATCAACCCCCTGATCGATCAGGGTGTTGGCAGCATCCGCTTCTTTTGGTGGATCAAACCAGCTGCTAACCCAGACAATCTTGATTTTAACATCAGGATTGACAGCTTTGGCTGCCATATAGGTAGCATCGATATCACGGATCACTTCCGGGATAGGGAAAGAGGCAATATAGCCAATGACGTTGGTCTTGGTCATCATGCCTGCAGCAGTACCGGACAACCAGCGCCCTTCATATGTGCGACCAACATAGGTGCTCATGTTTTTGCTACGCTTGTAACCGGTAGCATGCTCAAAATAAACATTAGGAAATTGTTTGGCAACTTTAGCCGTTGGATTCATATAGCCAAACGACGTGGTAAATATGATTTTGTTACCCGCCTGAGCCAGTCTGCGAATCACACGCTCCGCATCCTGACCTTCTGGCACATTTTCCACAAACGTTGTTTCCACTTTGTCACCAAAGTGTTCCTGCATCAATTTACGACCACGTTCATGTTCGTAGGTCCAGCCATGGTCACCAACCGGACCAATATAGACAAACCCTACTTTCATCGGGTCATCGGCAAGACTGAAAGCACTGGCCAACGCAACCACGGTCGCTAGCAGCCAGCGGGACATCAATCGGATCATTGAACTACTCCTGTTTATATGTTTATGACATTAACTGTGAGCGCCCCAAAATTGATCATTGGTGCACCTGCTGAATCGCCTGTTCCGAACATGTTCTGTCGGACAAAAACGAATCCATTAAAAATCAACCTGAATCTCCAGCCCTGAATGGCTTGCCCAGAGAAGCAGGGGTAAACAACTTTTGCTTGATTGGATCACGTGACAATAGTACCAGTACCAGAATGGTCACCAGATACGGTAGCATCGCCAATAGACTGGGAGACACCGCAAAACCCAACCCCTGAAAAACCAAATGCAGAATACTTGCCAGACCAAACAACCAAGCACCAATCAATACCCGCTCCGGTCTCCAGGTCGCGAAAACCACCAGCGCCAGAGCAATCCAGCCCCTACCGGCAGACATATTTTCGGCCCACAAAGGCGTATAAGCCAGGGACAGATATGCACCGGCCAGACCAGCCATAGCCCCGCCAAAAGCAATCGCCATAAAACGAATCCGAATAACCGGCAGTCCAATTGAGCGTGCTGCCTGAGGGTTCTCGCCAACAGCTTTGAGTTTTAATCCAGCGCGGGATTTATAGACAAACCAGCAGATTGCGAAAAACAACGCGAAGGTAAAATACACCAGTACATCATGGGCAAATAACGGCTTACCTATCAACGGAATCGAGCTCAACAGAGGAATGCTCACCGGTTCAAATCCGGCAATGGTTTTGCCCACATAGGGATAACCGATAAAAGCGCTCAGCCCGGTACCAAAAATGGTCAACGCCAGCCCGGTTGCTACCTGATTGGCATTCAGTACCTGCACTACAAAACCAAACAGCAGAGACATCATCACGCCACCCAGCATAGCCACACAGATACCTACAAACAGACTACCCGTAGTCGATGCAGCAATAAATCCCAGTACCGCCCCCATCAACATCATGCCTTCCTGACCAAGATTCAGAATGCCGGATTTTTCGCAAATTAGTTCACCCAGGGCGACCAACAATAAAGGAGTACCAATACGTACCATGGCAAATAAAATATTGGTGATTAAATCAAGATCCATGAACAGTCGCTCCTTTGGCCGAATCCCACACCAGGCGATGGCTTACCAAGAGATCTGACGCGAGAATGAAGAATAACAGCAGCCCCTGAAACAGACTGGTCACCGCAATGGGCAGATTGAGATTCATTTGTGCCAGCTCCCCACCCAGATAAATCAATCCCATCATAATACTGGAGAGAATAATTCCCACTGGATTCAGCCTTCCCAGAAATGCCACGATAATGGCGGCATAGCCATATCCCGGAGAGATCGTTGGAATGAGCTGACCGATGGGTCCAGTCACTTCAATCACACCGGCCAGTCCTGCCAATCCACCACTGGCTAACAGACACACCCAGGTTAATGATCTGGCACTAAAACCTGCAAACCGAGCGGCATGTTCATCGGCGCCGCGCACCCGAATGCGAAAACCTAAATGCAGGCGCGACAGTATCACCCAGATTAACAGGCAGCATAGCAACGCAATCACAATGCCCAAATGCACACGGGTATTAGGCCATATCACCGGCATCGCGGTCATAGACGACATCATGGCCGACTCGGGAAAGTTAAATCCGGCCGGATCACGCAGCGGTCCGTGAACGGCATACTGCAACAGATTGAGCGCCACGTAATTCAGCATAATCGTGGTCAGAATTTCATTAGTATTGAAATGTACTTTTAGTAGTGCAGCAATACCTGCCCAACATGCTCCCGCCAACATCCCGGATAACATGACCGGAACGATGGCCCAGTATGAGTTGGTATCCAGAAACTGCAGCCCGACCCAGCCACCAATCAAGCCGCCGAATACAAACTGTCCCTCAGCACCGATATTCCAGATGTTAGCTTTATAGCAAATCACCAGACCAGCGGCACACATCAGCAACGGTGCAACTTTGACGGCCAGTTCGGTCACACCATAAATGTCCTGAACCGGCGCAATGAAAAAGTTATAAAAAACTGCCTGTGGCGATTTGCCCAACAATGCAAAAAAAATGGCTGATACAATCAACGTACCGGTAATCGCCAGTACCGGTGACAACCAGCGCATCAGTTCCGAGGGTTCAGGGCGTCTTTCTATTTTTAAACTCATGCCACCTGCTCCTGATCAAATACACCCGCCATCCAGCGTCCCACCTCATCAATACTCACCTCAGTGGTTGGTTTAACTGGTGCCAGCCGGCCATGGAACAATGCCGACATACGATCACTGATCTGAAACAACTCATCCAGGTCTTCAGAAATAATCACCACGGCTGTTCCATTATTTCGCAACTCAATCAACGCTTCATGGATGGTTTTTGCAGAACCGAAATCAACACCCCAGGTTGGATGTGCAGCGATCAGCACTTTGGGCTGCTGAAGAATTTCCCGGCCGATGATAAATTTTTGCAGATTGCCACCGGACAAACTTGATGCGGGAGAGCGCGAGTGATGGCATTTTACACCAAACGTGGAAATCACCTGATTGGCAAACTGACGAATCTGTTTCAGTTTCAGCCAGCCGGCCACTCCGGTCATCGGTGATGTCAGCAGACCATTTTCCTCCAGTGAAAACTCTGGAATCGCACCACGGCCATTACGCTCAGGAGGAACATAGGCCATGCCGAAAGAACGTCGCTGTGCCGGATTCAATCTGCCTATGGCCCGGCCATTTATAGTCAGCTGTTCCGACTGCTGGCACAACATTTCTCCAGACAAAATACTGAACAACTCCTCCTGGCCGTTTCCTGCCACACCGGCAATGCCCAGGATTTCACCAGCACGAATTTCCATGTTCAGATTTTTGAGACTGACACCAAACGGCTCAACGGATGCATGGGACAGCCCCTGTAACGCCAGCATCGTTTCCGAGCCCAGACGTTTTTCATACTCGCGTTCAAGCTGGGTCTGTGCCCCAACCATCAGACTGGCCAGTTCATTGACTGTAGCTGTTGCCACATCGGCCTCACCGACATTTTTTCCCTGGCGCAGTACCGAAGCCTTATGACATAGCGCTTTGACTTCGTTGAGCTTGTGACTGATGAACAGAATTGAACAACCTTCGGCGGCAAGGGCTCTGAGCACGTCAAACAGAGAATCGGCCTCTTGTGGTGTCAGTACAGACGTTGGCTCATCGAGAATCAACAATTTAACGTCCTGAATCAGACAGCGAATAATCTCCAACCGCTGACGTTCACCCACTGATAAGGTGTGGACCAGTCGATCGGGCTCCAGAGGCATACCATAACGCTGACTGACAGTGACAATTTTGTCGCTGAGCTCGGCAATCGTCAGGCTGGACTCTGAATAGGCCAGGGCAATATTTTCGGCAACAGACAATGTTTCAAATAAGGAAAAATGTTGAAATACCATACCAATGCCCAGTTTCCGGGCATCTGTAGGCGCGTGAATATCTACCTCTTTTCCTTCCCAGATGATCGAACCTTCATCGGCATGGGTGACTCCATAGATGATTTTCATCAGCGTACTTTTGCCAGCACCGTTTTCTCCAAGCAAAGCATGGATTTCACCGGGCTGAACGGATAAAGAAACACTTTGATTGGCGATACATCCGGGATATCTCTTGGTGATATTCCAAAGACTAAGTCTGGGATGGTGACCTTGCACTATATGATTCTCATTAATTCAGTTGAGCGAATAGCGTTGAAATGGCTTCTTAGCAATTCTCTGACCATATGGTCAGTAGGCTATAAACAGGAGGGGTATTGTATACACTCTAGGGGGTCTAGCACAAAAAGCGGGCCATAAAATTTGCCCGCGCACCAAAATGGAAATCAGAATGCCTTAGCACCCTTATTTTCTGACCAATCAGTCAGTTTTTTACGGTTGCAACCAAATCAATAGCAAAGTAACTAATGCGGGCAATGCCTGTACCCAGATAATACGGATATTGGCCGTCAATCCACCAAATACACCGGCAACAGCAACACACCCAAGAAAAAAAACACTCAGGGATGTGGCAATTGGTGATCCTGCCACCAAACTCCAGAACAGGCCTGCCGCCAGAAAACCATTATATAGGCCCTGATTGGCAGCAAGTGCTTTAGTGTCACGGGCAAACTGTTCCTGTAAACCAAACATTTTCCGACCAAACGGTTTATCCCATAAAAACATTTCCACCAACAGAAACAACACATGCTGAAGGGCAATCAGAACAATCAATACTGAAATGGCAATAGTCATTAACAATCCTTACCTAGCGGATATAAAACGAACATCTTAGTCCGGGCCAATAGTAAACCGCCAGTATTTGATCGTTTTTGTTCATGGAAATAGAAAGGGTCTGCAATATTGCAGACCAAAAGACACGTAAGGTTGTGAAAAAACTCAGAATCGTGTTAGCCGTAAGCGGGTGCAAACTCCTCTCCCTGTTCTGCAATCGGCCCATCGTCTCCCCAATAAGGGGACAATTTCCGCAACTTGGCAACGATAGGAGGAACTGCTTCAATCACTCGTTCAACTTCTGCCATAGTGTTATAGCGGGACAGAGAAAAACGCACGGTTCCATGAGCGGCTGTATAAGGTATTCCCATAGCCCGCATCACATGACTGGGCTCCAGAGATCCGGAAGTACAGGCAGAGCCACTCGATGCTGCAATTCCCATCTTATTGAGTAATAACAGAATGGCTTCGCCTTCAATATATTCAAAAGCAATACTAGCCGTATTGGGCAATCGATTATCAGGATCACCCGTCACAAAACTGTAAGGGATCGCTGACAACAGTCCTTGTTCGAGGCGATCACGCATGGCCCTAACCTCAGTGTTCTCCATTTCCATATGATTCATGGCCAGTTCGGCAGCCTTACCAAGACCAATAATACTGGCAGTATTTTCGGTACCGGCACGACGCCCACGTTCCTGATGACCACCACGCAGATACGGACGAAAGCGCGTCCCACGTTTCAAATACAGCACGCCAATCCCCTTCGGAGCATGCAACTTGTGGCCGGAAATGGAGAGCATGTGGATATCACTGTCGGCAACGTTTATGGCAACTTTTCCAGCCGCCTGAACCGCATCAGTATGAAACATGACACCCGCATCGGCCGCCATTTCAGCCATTTTTTCCACCGGAAACATGGTGCCACTTTCATTGTTTGCCCACATCACACTGACGATAGCAACACGGTCTGATAACAGCGCTTGATATTCATCCAGGTTCAGTCGCCCCTTGTTATCCACCGCCAGACGATGAATCGTATATCCTTCACTTTCGAGATGATCCACCAGATTCAGAATTGCCGGATGTTCCACTACCGTGGTAATCACTTCCTTTCGTTCCGGCTGTGCTGCCAGAGCAGACATAATCGCCGTGGTATCAGATTCTGTACCACAGGAGGTAAAGATAATTTCTGATTCATGCTCTGCGCCGATCAGCTGTTGAATCTGCTTTCTTGCCTGCTTAATCGCAAAACCGACTTTATTACCAAAACTGTGTAACGACGAAGGATTGCCAAACTGCTCAGAAAAATACGGTAGCATGGCATCCACCACTAACGGGTCAACCCGGGTGGTGGCATTGTTATCCAGATAAATATCAGCCATGACTACACCCCCGCAAGAGCGACAGGCATTTCAGAGTCCGGAATCACCTTCACGAACTCTCCCAGCGCTTCCATCAGCTTTTGTTGTATCCCGCTCAAAGTCAGTGCTGCCATCTGACAACCACTGCAGGCGCCGGTCAGATGCACGTAGATGTTTTTATCCATCACTTCCACCAACTCCACATCACCACCGTCGCGGCGAAGATTAGGGCGAATCTCATCCAATACGGCTTCTATTTTACGAATACGTTGTAAACTGGTCATTGCACCAGTAGCGGCAGCTGCAACGGCAGGTTTATTGCGCTTTGGCAATGCTCCGACACCAGCCGGTACAAAGGTTTCACCACGCTCGGACAACACTTTGGCCAGCACCCCCTCGATACCTTCGTGACAGGCCGCACAGCCGCCACCAGCTTTGGTATAGTTGGTCACTTCTTCGACCGTGGAAAGGTGGTTGGCACGAATAGTTTCCTCAATCATCACCTCATCAATGGCAAAGCACTTACAAATCAATGCGCCTTCCTCATGATCGTCGCTCCACTCTTCGCCACGATAATTCGCTACGGCTGCCTGCAAGGCTTCACGTCCCATCACCGAACAATGCATTTTTTCCGGTGGCAAACCATCAAGATAATCTGCGATGTCCTGGTTGGTCACCGTCAACGCTTCATCGATGGTCATGCCTTTAATGATCTCTGTCAGTGCAGAGGAGGACGCAATGGCCGAACCACAACCAAATGTCTGGAATCCGGCTGCCTCAATCACTTCATTTTCAGGGTTAACTTTCAGGGACAGCCGCAGAGCATCTCCACAACTTAATGACCCCACATCCCCGACTGCATTGGCGCCTTCAACGGCACCGGCATTTCTCGGATCAAAGAAATGCTCTTTTACTTTTTCAGAATAATCCCACATGCTTGCCTCTCCTCAATCTCTTTCTGGCCCAGCGACTTCAGACGATGGGTTGGATTCGGTACAGCCCTGCCCGTTGCTTAGCAACTCTTGGACACGGCCCTGGTAAATACCGTTAACAGGAAAACGATTTACCGCATCCACAACTGTTGCTGGCGTTAGGGTTTTCGAACTTAAAGCCACTGGCTTCCATGGATTCGACATAATCGATGATCACGCCCTCAATCAATGGCAGGCTGTTTGCGTCCACCAACATTTTCAATCCGGATACTTCAAAGATCTCATCTTCGTTGGTTGCCTCCTCTTCCAGTTTCATACCGTACTGAAAGCCGGAACACCCTCCGCCTTCAACACGAATGCGTAACCCCAGAACAGGTTTGGTCGAGGATGCAATGAAACGGCTGACTGCCGCGATTGCGTTATCTGTCATATTGATCATGTCGCGTGCCCCTGGAAAAAGTCTGCGTTCTCGTCACGGATGAAAATTGCAACGCTTGTGCCACAGGGAATTTAATCGCTAAGCGATTGATTTTGATTGGTTTTCGGGTTTAAACAGAGGAAAGAATGTTGTTTGATTTAGATCAACTAAATCGGCTTTGTCAGATTTACGACAGGCCCGGATAACGGAGAAGAGAGAAGAGAGAAGAGATGAAGCCATGACACCTGATTGTGTCATGGCTGTTACAATCAGGTGAAAACCAGATGTCCCATACCGTACACTGCCAGACATCCAATCGTGTAGGACAGTAACAACAACGGAAAATAACGAATGTATGCCCCGAAAGTCAGTCCTTTCACTTTACTCATGGCCACCACACCCGCCGCTGAACCGATGACCAAGAGCGATCCACCAACCCCGACAGAGTAGGTCAACACCATCCATTCTGGTTTGGCCATATCGATACCGGCTTTTAACAACGCCGCTGTCAGCGGTACGTTATCAATCGCAGCAGACAACAGCCCCATCAGGTAGTTCGCCGCAAATGGTGGCAAAACGTGATAAATCTGTACCAGACTATTGAGCACATGAATTTCTTTCAGGACGCCGACAATCATCAAAACTCCCAGGAAAAACATCAGAGTTTCAAACTCAATAATGCGGATATATTCCATGATCGGATCTTCATCGATATCTTCATTGAAGAAACGGGCAATCAGGAACATCAAAGACAATCCCGTCAGGAACGTCAGCACCGGCGGAATCTGGAAGAAGATGTTCAGCAGGATAGTTCCTATAATTGTACACAGGAAGGTAATGCCAATGAGTACATCCACCTGGCGCACTTCTTTGGAGTGACTGCGACTGATCTCAACCGTCTCGCTGGAAGCAGTCATGGACAATGCCACGGCCAAAACCACTACGGCACTCAAAGCCGGAGCAATCAAATACAACAAATCAATAATGGACACCTTGCCAGCCAGGAAGACCATCAGTGTGGTCACATCACCCGTAATCAGTGACACCCCGCCGGAGTTGACGGAAAAAACCACCAGAGTGGCAAACTTAATGGTTTTCTTGTCGGGCAATCGCAACGACAGAATCAATGCCATGGAAACCAATGTCGCTGTAATGTTGTCGGCCAGTGAAGAAAATACAAAGCAGAATATCGCCACCAGAAACATCAACGCCCGCTCACTGATCCGGCTGGGCAGGATGATGTATATCATGTTTTCAATCATCCCTTTTTTGTTCAGGTATGCGACGAATGTCATGGCCGCCAACAGGAACAACCAAAGGCTGGCAATCTCAGCAATATTTTCACCCAGTGCCTCGATAACCGACTCATGGCCTTCCGTTCCTGAAGAGGAAATAAATAGAATGATCCAGGAAATAGTCCCTATGAATAACGTTGTCTTTGCTTTGTTGATATGAATTTTTTCTTCCAGCACTACGCCCAGCAAGGCGACAACTGCAAGAGCAACCAGAATAATATTCAACATTGAAATTAATCGCTTATGTGTTCAGATTTAAAGGAGGTTTGACGCAAGTCAAGGAAAATTGGCAGCAGGATCATACCGGCTTTACCAGCAACATGCGACGGGTGACAGGGAATAATTACTAATTTTTTCCTTATCACCCCATCGGTCACACCCAATGGCTACAGTCATAAATATGCACCGGTGTCCACTGGATTTGGCGACATCCAGAATTATTGATGATTTCCGGTAATTAGCTCCTCACCCGTTCATAGGCTTCGCGAATTTTCTGGGTTTTTTCCGTGGCCAGCTTGACCATTTCCTCAGGTAACCCTTTAGCAACCAGTTTATCCGGATGGTGCTGGCTCATTAACCGTCGATAAGCTTTTTTGATGTCGGCCTGTGAGCTGTCCGATCCTATACCCAACAGTTCAAAAGCCTCCTTCCGGGACATAGACTGTTCTGCTGGTGCAGCCTGACGGCCAGAATGCTGATACCCCCCACCAATGCCAATAGCCGACTTAACCAGCGCTTCAATCTGGCGATACACATCTTCGTGAAATCCCAACAACTGACACAAGCGCAATAACAACGCATCTTCACTGGGGTGTAATTCGCCATCGGCATAGGCGGCCTGGACCTGAATCTCCATAAACATGCGCATCAGGTTAGCGCGCCGGCCACATTCACTGCGCAATTGCTTCATCACGTCTTCAAGAGGGAAATCCGGCTCCTTGCCTTTGTAGAAAAGCTTTTGGGCAGCCTGACGCATCTCAGCAGACAGATTCATCTGCTGCATCACCGTTTCGGCCATGGCAATTTCATTTTTGGATATCTGACCATCGGCCTTGGCCACTGCCCCCATCACTGAAAACGTCGCCGTGAAAAAAGCCATCTGCACACGTTCCTGTTCTCCCGGAGAGAGGTCGGGTCCGTCTACGCGGGTAAAGTGTTTGGCACTCACATCAACATTATGCCCAAACACCACTCCCAACAATGCACCTATGGGTCCTCCCACCAGAAAGCCAAAAGCACCGCCTACTATTTTTCCCCACCAGCTCATCTGATACCTCTCGTCTGCAAGCCCTACATTGAGTTATGCCGGATCCTCCCGGCGACCTATATCTTACCTATTAATGGTTGGGATAATCCCTTGAAGGCAGCAAAATTTTTCATTCTCCAAACAAAATTAATGAGGCATGGGTTCAAACATCTTTTCAAAACCCGGCATAAATTGCGGAATAACAATCTATAGAACAGATCAACCGATATTCCGGACGCCTTCCTTTAGCTTCCCCTAGTCAATCGGCAAACACATGGATCCTATGTGATCATGACGACTGTCAGTATTTTCGCCCTGTTCACCAGATAAACCGACGGACTCTTCTTGCTGAAAGCCTATGAGACTGTTAAAACCAAAATCTGACAATAGATTTACGGGTATTCTCTTCGTGGCGGTTTCACTGAATTATGTGTCGTTGATCCGGCGCTATTGGCCAATGCTGGGTTTTGGACTCATTACGGTTTTCTGGGGTAATTTTGGTCAGTCTTTTTTTATCAGTTGGTTTGGAGCTGCCATCCAGCGGGACCTAAACCTGACAGCAACCACTTATGGGCTGACTTACTCCGCCGCCACCGTAGTGAGCGGTCTTGGCATCATGATGCTGGGAGGGTTGATCGATAGGATCAAAATCCAGCATTTTGTCCTGCTGTCCAGCGCCGGACTGTTCCTGGCAGCACTGTTCATGTCTCAGGTCCGCAACACCAGCATGCTGGTGTTGGCTTTTTTTATGTTACGTTTTTTTGGTCAGGGTCTGTTGCCGCATACATCCGGCACTGCAATTTCAAAATATTTTTCCAGCAATCGTGGTAAAGCATTGAGCATTTCTTCTAATGGGGTGCCACTGGGAGAAGCAATATTGCCGGCAATTGCAGTTGCGCTGATCGCCGCCATTGGCTGGCAATATACCTGGCTGGTAGTCGCCATGACGGTCCCATTTCTGTTTCTGCCGATGGCATTGTGGTTGTTGAAAGTATCAAGCCCGGCAGAGTCAGAACAAACAGCGACACCCAGCGGACATTCAAATCATGCCGACGGGTCACGACGAACACTGCTGGCTGATCGGCGCTTCTGGTGTGCACTGCCACTGGTGTTGATGCCACCATTTTCCGTCACCGGAATATTCATTCATCAGGGTTTTATTCTTGAACAAAAACACTGGTCCAGCGCATTATTTGCATTGACTTTTACCGTCTATGGGGTGATTCACTGGTGTGCATCCTTTGTGACAGGACCACTGATTGATCGCTACAGTGCCACCCGTTTATTCAGCTTTTTGGGTATTCCTTTTGCCATTGGCCTGTTCCTGACTGGCGCTCTGGACCATATCTACATGGCCTTTGTTATGATGATCATGATGGGGCTGGGAATGAGTATGATGGGGTCAGTCATTGGTTCCATGTGGGCAGAGGTCTACGGTACTGGTAATCTTGGCAGCATCCGCTCGCTCATAACATCCCTGATTATTTTGAGTACGTCGGCTTCACCGATACTGCTGGGTGTTCTGATTGATCATGGCATGACCGCCAATCAGTTATTGACGGCTTTGGGAACATACGCACTGGTCAGCACAATATTAAGTCTGTTTTCCTATCGCCATCCGCTAGCCAGACATTAATCCATTACCCCGTCGATGAACATTGACGGGGTGAATCCTTTATTGGTTCAGCGCGGTCAGAATATCAGCAACTTTGCGCTTCAATCGCATCTCGTTGGCTTTGCCCATACGAACATAAAGCTTCTGGATCGGATCCTGAGCTTCATTTCCCTCATCCAAAAACTCATAACGGCCATAGGCATCCTGGGGTTTCAGGTAATAATTCGTCTGCTCAATCGGATTGGTATCCAGCAAGACCTGCAAGGCCTGCCGGGTACGTGACGCAAACGTGATATTGCCATAGCCCAACAACGAAAACTCTTCTTCAAATCGCGGCAGATAAACCTTGTAGGTTGCCACCAAGGTTGAGGTTTTGAGACTGGCAATCATGTCGATATAGGTCACATAACGGGCATAGTTGTTTTCACTGATAGCGAGGCCGGCCGATGTTTCCTTGGCAATAAAGTTACTTCTGGGAGTTGGCACCACCATCTGCCGGTAGACGATGTCATGGTCAGCAATACCATTGATCACTGTGACAAAACGGGACACCAGATTATCAGTCAGTACCCACTGACTGATCAGATCAGCCGAAGGCTCGTCGTTGTACAGTTCTCTGGCCCGCTCCTGAATCACCTCAGCGTTGGGTGGTGTATCGGTACTCCCCAGATCATCAATGGTTGCCAGGGTTACTGGCTCAGATACCTTTGAAGGAGCTCCTGTTTTTTCCGGTTGTTCCACCAGCTGCTCATCAAAATCCGGATCCAGCGTTTCAGCAGTGCCCGTCTGATCGGCTGTTTGTCCTGACGGCACGGACTGTCCATTAGGTGTGGCGTTAGAGGGTGTGGCAGGAATAGGCACGGTTTTAACCGTGGTCGATGAATCTTGATCAGCGATCAGATCGCTGAAAAAATTACTGGATACAAAACCGGCAATCACGATGGCCAGAATAATAATCAGCAAAATCATGATATAAATCAGCGGAACCCGTCCCTGCTGATTCCGACGCTTTAAAATAACTGACTGCCCTTTTTTTACCATAAGACTGCGACTCCACGTTCTGACCGGATATATACAGAGATCGTTCAATACTAAGGTAAAGCGGTATTGCCTTCCAAGGGATTCAGGTATTCTACGAAGTTTTTACGCTGGTAAATTTCAGGCAATGCTCCAACAGGCTTTATATCTACTCGAACACACTTATGGCTATTCCGCCTTTCGCGGTCAACAGCAGCACATCATCGAATCCGCGCTGAACGGACAGGATGTGCTGGTACTGATGCCAACAGGTGGCGGTAAAAGCCTGTGCTATCAGATCCCCGCACTGATCCGCCCAGGTCTGGGCATTATCGTGTCACCGTTGATTGCCTTGATGCAGGATCAGGTTTCCACCTTAACGCAACTGGGTATCAAAGCCGCGTTCCTAAACTCAACTCTAAGCCAGGATCAACGACGAACCGTCGCTTATGATCTGCGCCAGGGAAACATCGATCTGCTCTATATCGCTCCGGAGCGACTGCTGCAGCCCGGCACATTACAGTGGCTGCAACAATTTCAGATTTCTCTGATTGCCATTGATGAAGCTCACTGTGTCAGCCAATGGGGCCACGATTTCCGGGCCGATTATCTGCAATTGAATCAATTACGTGAGGCGTTTCCCGGGGTACCAAGAATGGCACTGACCGCGACGGCCACCCCACGGACTCAGGAAGAAATTGTTCAGCGCCTCGAACTCAATACCCCCAAAGAGTTTGTCAGCAGCTTTGACCGCCCCAACATTCGTTACTCGGTTCAGACCAAACAGGATGGCCGCAAACAGCTGATCAAATTTCTGGCTACCCAGCGCGGCAACTCAGGCATCATCTATTGTCTGTCACGGAAAAAAGTGGAGGCGACCAGCGAATGGCTGCAAAGCCGTGGTCTGAATGCACTGCCTTATCATGCAGGATTGCCAACGGAGTTACGGGCTCATCACCTGACCCGTTTTCTGCGTGAAGAAGAGGTCATCATGGTGGCAACCATCGCCTTTGGTATGGGGATCGATAAACCCGATGTACGCTTTGTGGCCCATCTGGACCTACCCAAAAGTATGGAGGCTTATTATCAGGAAACCGGCCGTGCCGGCCGCGATGGCGAACCCGCCGAAGCCTGGATGGTTTATGGTCTGAATGACGTCATGCATTTAAGCCAGATGGTTGACCGCAGCGAAGCCCATGAAATCTTCAAGCGCAATGAAAAGGCCAAACTTGAAGCCTTATTGGGATGGTGCGAAGAAACCAGCTGTCGACGTCGTTCTCTGTTGGCTTATTTTGGCGAACAACATGAAACCGACTGCGGCAATTGCGATACCTGCCTGACTCCACCAAAAACCTGGGACGCCACTGAACCGGCGCGCAAACTGCTGTCGTGTATCTATCGAACCGGTCAACGTTTTGGTGCCGGTCACGTCATCGATGTACTACGTGGCAAAATGAATGAACGGATGAAGGATCTCGGGCACAATCACCTAAGCGTGTTTAACATCGGTGCTGAGTTGAGCGAGCAGAAATGGCGCTCCATTGTTCGACAACTGCTGGTGAAGGGATTTATCCATTCCGATGCAGACCAATACGGCGCCATTAGTCTGACGGAAAAATCCCGCCCACTATTACGGGGTGAAATACAGCTGTTTTTGCGTGAAGATATCGAAACCCGACCTGAAAATATCCGTAAAACC
The DNA here is from genome assembly GCF_050297175.1 of Gynuella sp. Classification (NCBI taxonomy): domain Bacteria; kingdom Pseudomonadati; phylum Pseudomonadota; class Gammaproteobacteria; order Oceanospirillales; family Saccharospirillaceae; genus Gynuella; species Gynuella sp. The sequence goes on from NZ_JBNKSF010000035.1 coordinate 366,137, forward strand.
AAAGCCTCCCGCTACAATGAAGTCAGTGACAATGATCGTGAACTCTGGCATGCATTACGAGCCTGCCGGAAAAGCCTCGCCGACGAATTCGGTATCGCTCCATATATGGTCTTTCACGATGCCACCCTCATGGAAATGATGGAGTATCATCCAGAAACAGCAGATCAGTTACTGGGCATTTCCGGTGTGGGTGAGTCGAAACTGGAAAAATTTGGCGATGCATTTCTGGAGGTTCTGCAGGAATATGCCGAATGAACCTGCTTCATTGCTTTTAACGGTAGGAATCCGCTGATGCATCGACAAGTAATAGCGGCATCCGCACACAAGTGCATTTATAACACCTTCTAATACTCCATCAATCTAATGGAATTTTTCATGAACATAGATTACCTCAGTGCCGGGTCAGGAGAGTTGATTGTCCTGGTCCATGGAGCCCTGGCAGACAAGCGCATGTGGATACCACACATGAACCTGCTACAGGACAAATATGAAATGGTATCACTGACACAACGTCATTTTGGTGGCCGATCCGAAGGCCCATTTGGATTGAATACTCATGCACAGGACCTGGCGGAGTTTTTACGCATGAACTTCCCAACACGCTCAGATATCCACCTGATAGGTTGGTCATACGGCGCCGATATCGTACTCAATACCTTAACCCAACATTCACTGCCAATTGCCAGTGCAGTGATCTACGAACCCGGCTTTCCAGGTTGCGTTACTGAGACAGACATGACACTACTGGGCACAGACGCCCAACAAATGTTTGGCCCGGTATTTGAAGCCGTTGCAGAGGATCAGCTGGATAAAGCGGTGGAAGCATTAATCGACGGTTCGGGTAACCAGACTGGTTACTTTCATTCGCAACCAGAGGCACTCAAAAAACAGCAACTCGAACATGCTGCCACCATGCCACTGCAACTGGATCGAAGTGAATTTCCCAGGCTGGATAGCTCCTCACTGGCAGCGTTGAGCATTCCCATCACGGTTGCTTACGGTAGCCAGACCCGAAACCTGTTTCGTATTGTTTCAGCCTCTGTACATCATGCCATTGCAAACAGCCAGCTGCGTGAAATCGAAGATGCCAATCATATGCTGCCACTGGAAAACCCGGACAAATTTACCACTCTCATAACGACTCATTTTGAACAAATTCAGCGGTAATTCAGTGTACTCATCAGACACTGTCATCCATCAGGCGCACGGAAAATAACCCTGATCATTTTAAGACACCTCAGCCAGTTGCAACTATCCGGCTGAATCATGTTCTAACAACAAATAATTATCGAATATAAGGATCATAATGAACTACCGTTACCTCCTGTCATTCGCCGCAACCTGTGCGTTTACCGGTTGTGCCACCACCCCCGCTGAATTGAACGATGTTGAAGCCATTTCATATGCAGAGACCGTTTACCTGAAACAGGATGATGTATTCGCCGCGTTCAATGCCTATGAAAACAAAATCAATAATCGTGTAAATCAGCTGGAATTTCAGATCAACGAGCTTGAATCAAGACTGGAAAACATGGCCACGAGTACCGACAACAACTCTACGGTGGAAATCGTCGATGGCAGCCAAAAACAATGGGCCTGTACCCTGACTCATTCAGAGAAGCGTTTTATGGCACAATCCTTAAATAAAGCCGCCGCAACATTTAATGTAATTAATAAATGTCTGGCTGGCGGTGTAGATGATTTTTATTGCCAGGAAAGAGATGTCGTCTGTTCAGACGAATAATACCTGATTCGCTCTCATCTCAATACCAGCCTGATATCTATGCAGGCTGGCTCATCGCAACCGCGTTGTTCGCGGTACAACATTTTTTAGTTCGCGGCGTTATCGATACCTTTTTCTTTCAACCATTCACACGAAGGCTGATGACCGGACGAACATGCGATCGTCTGCATATAGACATCGTCTCCCACCGATTCGCCTTCATAAGACACCGCTATGTTATAGCAACTGTCAAAATCACTTGAACAGATCTGTCCGGCGACATTTTTCCAACTGACACAGGCTGAACCGTCTCCCAACAGACAGGATTTTCCAAAGTATTGAAGTGCCGAAAGATTTTCGCCGGCCTGTTGATGCTGGACACCGAGGTTGGTACACGCTACATGATCACGAAGGCTACACCCCATTTCCCAGAACGATACCGCCTCTCCTGCTTTTCCATCTGCGTAATACTGATTGCCCACATTGGCACAGCCCACAGGGCTTCCCAATCTGCAGGCTTTTTTATTCCAGTACAGCGCGTCATCAGAACGATCCGCGAATTGCAGACAGGCAGCAGCTTCACCGCCATCACACTGAACCATCATAGGATCGCTGGCGGGAAGCGGCAGATCAGCAGTTTCTTCGGTCGAGTCTGTACAACCAACTGTGCCTATAGCCAAAAACAAACAAGCCCCCCACCTGATGGGCAAGTTGAACAGTTTTGAAAACGGGTGGATATTGCTTTGGGTTATATTCATTGAATACTCCTTTTCAGATGGATGATCGGAATGAAAATCGATGACGCTATCTGTGACTTTGAGTTTAGCTGTGTTGAACAAAAACACCGCATCAATACATGACCTAAAGCGCACCATTTTGGGTCGCCAACTATAATATGATCGGCCCATACGGTCGAACAGCTATGTACTAAAACTGTCTAGTCAGTCACTGATGCCATACCCAACCTGCCCGACAGATAGGGAGTCACAATAAAAAACAGAGAGAACGCCCTCGCAAAGATGCGGCGCAAAAACAAAACGGGGAGAGTCTGATGACTGACTGGTCACGAATGGCTAACTGACCAGCCAGATTATTTCGGTCAGGCCATAACTTCGTCAAACAGATCATGCATCATGGCAAATGCACGTCTGGCAACAACGGGGTTATATTGAGTCCTGCCTGGGATATTGGCATAAGGGTCAGTAAACGCGTGCAGGGTCCCACCAAAATTCACCAGTTGCCAATCAGCACCAATACCCGTCATCTCAGCTTCGAACGCCAGTCTTGTCGCTTCGGATACCAGTGGGTCATCGGCCCCGTTTAATACCAGTACCGGTCCGGCAGGGGTTTTGGACTGCTCCGGGTTTGGTGTCTGCAACAGACCGTGCAAAGATACAAATGCCTTCATCGGCACGCCGGCACGGGCCATTTCCAGAACACAGGCACCACCAAAACAGAAACCAAAGACTGCAAGGTTGTCAGCTTTGACGCCCATTGCCGTTGCCTCGGTTTTCAACACCTCATAAGCGGCCTGTAACCGACTGCGCAGACCGGCATTATCCTGAACCGTTCGCTGCATCTCTTCTCGTAATTGATCATCAGATGCGGAATGAAATTCCACACCATAAGGATCCAGCACCAGGATCACACGGTCTTTGTTCACCTGCTGACTGGCGACTTCAATCGCCAATGGACTGATACCTTTGAAATTGGGGGCCATCAACAGTCCGCGACTTGGCTTACTGCCTTCTACATACACCAGGCGACCCTCGTAAGATCGACCATCATGATTGTAGGCCACCGGTTTGACTACGACTTCACTCATAGGTTGTTCTCCGTCGTCCAGAAAAAAATGTCTGCAGATGACTCGTCACCGAAGACGTAAGGACCAAATTTATCACTCGATACAATACACTGGAACCATCGGCGGCTATCTTCACTCAATCCATTCAAAGGATTCTTTTTTGCCCATGTCTGTATGAAATTGAACGGTTTCTCTGTACTAGCTGGATTGTATTCACCTGACAAACATTTCGGTCGGGTCAATCGTATGATACAGCGAGAGGCCCCGAGGGGTCAGATCACACCATTGGTGACAACCCCGGAGAAATCTAAGGGTCCTCTGGAAAATAGGCCATTTTTCAGAGGTTCCCGAAGTGTTTCACACAATACAGTCAGATCTCCCGGAGCAACTATCAAAGAGATCAGGACGATCTAATTGATTGCCGGGTTAATGGAAGATGGGTTATTCCACTACATTCAAATCATAAATAATCGCACTGGCAACATCGATAACCGGTAGCTGAATACCTATTTTCATCAACGCATCACCGCTATAAATACCGGCATCAGCGGCCAGTGTCCGGTTGGGGCGGAGTTGACCGTGATGAGCATAAGGATCGTGAATGGCAGTAAGGCTATAACGTTTTTCCGGATCCAAACCAGTCAGTCGCAAGCGACCCGGCATCAGGTAATCACAGCGATCCAGTGCCGCTATCGTAAACGACGCACGTCGCTTATCAGTCGAAACCACGCCATTGCATAGCAGATACGATTCCGGTGTATCCACTCTAATCCAGTCACCAGTATGAAAAAATGTCCGGTTGTCTTTGTAATACTTCAATAGTTGCCTGACAGTGGTTTCATCGTCTGCCGACAGGCTATCAAGTGCCAGCTCCAGTCCCATGTGTCCATACAGGCTGGTCATCAACCGAAACATCAGATTGGTCGAACGGCCGGTCGTGTGGGCTTTTTCAACACTGACATGGGACCCCATGATCTCGTTGCTGAAAAAAATCGAATAAGCTTGTTGCAGACGCTGCCGCTCTACCGGGTCAATACAGTCCGAAGCCCAAACCCGTTGGGTATAGCGCAAGATCTCAAAATCGATTCGGGCACCACCGGAAGAACAGGACTCAATTTCCACCGTCGGATGAGCATCATTAATGCTGGCCATCAACCGATAGAGCGCTTCCACCTGCCGATGTACCGACGCAACACCAGCCGATCCTGGTTGAACAAGATCCCGGTTCATATCCCACTTGATGTAGTCAATTCGGTATTGACTGAGCAGACTGTCGATACGCTCATAGAGATAGTCAAATACTTCGGGCCGGGACAAATCCAGCACCATCTGATTGCGCCCAAGTACCTGGTCGTAGCCGTCCAGTTTCAGTACCCAATCAGGATGCGCCCGATACAGATCGGAATCAGGATTGACCATCTCCGGCTCAAACCATAAACCGAACTCCATACCTTTTTGATTCACCGCATCAATCAGATACTGCAATCCGCCGGGATGTTTCCGCTCATCCACATACCAGTCTCCAAGACCGGCGGTATCATCATTGCGTCCGCGAAACCAGCCGTCGTCCAGAATAAAACGCTCCACACCAATTGCCGCGGCCTGATCTACAAGTTTGAGCAGGGCTTTCGGTTCGTGAGAAAAATACAGCGCCTCCCAGGAGTTAAAATGTACCTTGCGTGGTTGAGTGGCAACATCCAGACGTAGGCGTTTTTTCAAAAACCGATGAAACTGCAGCGACATCTGACTCAAACCGTCACCAGACCAACTACCATAGAGCCACGGCGTCGAATAGCTTTCATCCTTCGCTAGGGCAACCTCTCCTGGATACAACCACTCGCCCGCCTGAATATAACGTCCACCCTGAACAGCTTTTTCCGCCACCAAACGATGATTACCACTGGCAGCCAGATGCAACCCGTACACTTCCCCACTCTGTTCGCTAAAACCTGGAGTCCCGGCAACAATCCCTGGGAAAGCATCACTGGAGGTACGTCCTTTGCGATTCTCTTTAACCACCCGGTTAGCCGGCCAGCGCTGTCGTCCGGTGACAAACTCTCTGGCCCAATGCCCATGAAAGGTTAACAACTCATCGGCATATGCAGGCAGGCTGACGGTGTTGCCCAATCGATGCAGTAAAAACTCACTGTCAGCGGTATTGGTCAGGCTGGAGCGAAAACCGACGACATCGGTTTCGGTATCCATGGTCACTTTAATGGTCAGCATGAGTTGGGCAACCTCATCCCGAGCATCAAACACCAGTTCCCGGTCAGATGTTTCCACCGCCGTCACCTGAAAACGTGGTGCCCAATGTTGTCGCTGGCGATGCCCCTCAAGTCCAGCCTCGCCATGAAAACCGGCTCCAAGTTCCGGTATGATCGACAAAACCGGGAACTGATCCAGATATCCAGCCGTCAATACCGCATCAGTCAGGCCGGCCAGTTCATCGTCTGATACCGACTTTAGCGTCTTCCCCCAATAGACCACCTCTGGCAGTCCATGTTGACAGGATTTGATGACTATCGACGACCGTGCGCCATGCAGGCGATACCAGACATTCATGAATACGACTCCTCGTTAATTTTTTAACAGTTTAGGTTGCCAGATCCTTCCGGGATATCCCAAAATGGCGAAATTATTTCCCAAAAAGTAAGGTTAGTGCAGTGCAACAAGACAGCCCTCTGGGCCTGTTCGATCATCCCCAGCAAATTGTCTTTGAGGCTCACAAGCCCTGGGTCATGGAACACAACCACTGGCATGGTCACCTGGAAGTGAATATCCCCTTTGGCCAGCCCGTCAGCTACTCCTTTAATGGCCAGGATGTTCTGATTCCAGCAGACCAGGTATCAATCTTCTGGGGTGCACATGTTCATCGACTGACCAACAGTCACGACTGTCCGTTTATGGGAATTCTGAACCTTCCGGTACATCTGTTTTTATCCTGGCCACTGGAACACAGTCTGGTTAACCGCTTGATGAATGGCGCAGTATTGACCGCCAGACAGGAAAACCTGTTGAGCCAACAGCAATTGATTAAATGGCGGGAGGAATACGAGGATGGGGATCAGCAGCTGCGGCAATTGGTTGAACAGGAGCTGATCTTGTTATTACGAAAACTGAGTCATTATGGCTGGCGCGAAGTTCTGAGTGACAGAGCAAGTAGCCGGAGTCAGCATTTTGGTCATCCGTCCAGCTTCACCCATATCCAAAAAATTTTGCAGTTTATTGCGCGGAATTATGATCGCCGAATTACCGTGGTGGATATTGCTGAGCATGTCAATCTCCACCCAAAATACGTCATGCAGCATTTTCATCGGGTGATGAGAATGACAGTCAAGCGTTACGTCAATTCCCTGCGAACCAGTCACGCCCGGGCGCTGCTATCAGACACCTCACGCCCCATCATGGATATTGCACTGGCAGTAGGCTTCAGTTCCACCAGCCGGCTGTACGACGCCTTCAAGAAAGAAGTTGGCATGACACCTAAACAGTATCGTGACAGCTTTCAGCGCAAATAACCTTATCGTTTCTTTTCTGATACAACTTTGATGCCGATTTCCACTGCTTCTTCCACTTTTTTGCGCATTTCCCCAAGTTCCTGGCGCGATAGATAAAATGCCATATCCACAGAATGGCGGTAATAACGTGGTGGCAGATGATTAAGTGCCACGCAAGCGATATCCTCAAGCTCACTGATTTCGAACGACTGTTGCTGATGCTTTTGATACAGCTCTTCAACCACCAGGTTTTCATAAAAATTCTTGATATCCGCTTCGATCGTCATAGTATTTGTCCCTGCTTGATAAATGCGACAAATTCATCGCGAGGTAATGGCTTACTGAAATAATAGCCCTGTATTTCATTACTGCCATGTTTCTTCAACCACTCAACCTGCACTTTGGTTTCGACACCTTCGGTAATAATTTTGAGATTCAACGCATGAGCCATTTGAATAATAGCTTCGACCAGCGTTTCATTGGAACGGTTACCAGGGATACCAACCACGAAGCTGCGATCGATCTTGAGTTTGTCCAGAGGAAAACCATTTAACGTGGATAACGATGAATAGCCGGTACCAAAATCATCTATGGCCAGAGCGACACCGAGCTCCTGCAAACGCTTCATGATTTCAACCGAAGCATCAAGGTCATGCATCAAATGGCTTTCGGTAATTTCCAGCTCCAACTGATCGTAAGGCATCCCAGTGGTACTTACGATTTCCCGGATCATGTTGACCAATCCGGTATGACGAAACTGTCCTGCCGAGAGGTTAACCGCCACAACGGCCTGATCAATGATGCCCTGTTGTTTCAGTTCCCCCCAAAATTCACACGCCTGACGCAACACCCAGTCACCGATGGGAATAATCATGCCGGTTGCCTCGGCCACAGAGATGAACTCATCCGGCGGGACATTCCCCAGCCCAGGATGTTGCCATCGTAACAGAGCCTCTGCACCGACAATAAGCCCGGTAGATAGGCTGATCTGTGGCTGAAAGCACAAGTACAACTCATCTCTTTCAAGTGCCGTTTCCAACCCTTTCTCCAACATTCGCTGACGCTCGTAGGCTTCGCCCATGGCCGGATGATAAAAGATGGTTTTCTGATCCTGCGACAATCGCAAAGCAGTTTGACAACGTGATATCAAAGAACCGGCCCTATCATTGTCGGTAATGACCGTACTGGCTATTCTGACCCGCATCAGAAATTCCAGTTCACCCAGGCCATAAGGTCGCGCCAGCCGATGATGAATTTTTTCCATCAGTTCCAGCAGGGAATCCTGATCCGTCGATAACACTGTCATACCAAACACTTCGTCAGCCCACCGATAACCAGCCCGTAACACCCGATAGTCGGTTGTGAGAGTATTCATACGCTCGGCGATTTCGGAACTGACCATGTCGACATGGTTTTGCCCGTGGGAGGACAAAACATCATCATAACCATGGAACTGGATCAATAATAAATAACTGATACCGTGACGATTATTATTCTGGAGGTCTTCGTATAGTTGAAAACGGTTGTACAGACGAGTCACTGGATCGTGGGAAGCACGATAAACCAATTCATTTTTGATACGCTCCTGTTCGGTCACGTCCTCCATGTAGACATGCAGCTGTGGCGGTGACGACAAATAATGTACCCGATACTGAAACTGTCGATAACCCAAAGCACCAAACCAATCACGATGAGGCGGATCAGAGTTTTTGATCTCCTCAAGCAACGAGGTCAGGTTCTTGGGCAACAATGCGGAAACATTCTGAGGCGGCATTTTCAAAACGTTCAACAACTGATAAGAAGCTGGATTGGCATACGCAACCTGACCATCTTCGGTAAGGCTCATAACCGGATGCGGGTTATATTCCGGAAAAGCCTGCAGCATTCTGATTTTGCTGTGCTTGACTATCAACAGGTACAACAACCAGCCAAGCAGAGAAAATACCACCAGAACGATCATACTCAATGCGACAGTCAATATAGTCAGGCGCGAAATTTCATGGTCATGTGCAGTCGAGGCATTGAGTTCGAACCGGTCAAAAAAGTCACTGATCTCAGCCATGACCGGATGCATTTTTATTTCCAGCTGTAACATCTGCTGTAGCCGATACTGCACAGCCAAGTGATTGATGGGTGACTGCCCCAACTCAGTAATGATAATACCGGCGGTGACAAAATAAGTTTGCAGCAGACTGTCAAGCTGGCTTACTGCGTCCATATTCGCCAGTTGCCGCTGCAGCTGTTTCATCTCGATAGAAACCTGTTCATGCAGCTCATCTGCTGTAGCCCGAAACTGATCCGGATGAAGCTGCTCAAAATAGGCTCCAAAAATGACTCGCTCATAACGATCCAAGTACACCTGAAGTTCGCTAAGTGCCCTATCATTTACATAGGTTTCGGAGGCACTGCTCAGCAACTGGTCCCGCAACTGTACGCCAGTTTTCAATGCCAGCAGACTGGTGACAATCCCAGTGCCCAGTACGCCCAACAATGCCAGTGTCAGGTAAGTATTCAGAAATACACGCACATCGTCACTTCCATGGTTTTTAACAATAAGCTTAGCACTTGAATCAGATAAATAACGGGAAAATATATCCGTTCGTTAACCAGATCAGATTTTGACGCATGGAAATAATCGTATAAGTGTCTTCATTTGGAGAAAGAGGTATGGAGGGTATTTAAAACTGATCAACAGCGCAGAATTTGTATCGATAAGCGGGCCTTTTTTACGTCAAAGGCCCGGATCAAAACATAGACTTACTGCGAATCAGTCATCATAGAGGAAACATTTTGGAATCCACGAGGCAACTTGTTACCGCGACGACCACGCTCACCACGATAGTGCTCAAGATCTCCAGAACGCAGTTTAAGATTACGTTTACCGGCGGAAATGACCAGAATATCGTTTGTCGACACAATAATCGCGCCAATCATATATTCCTGACCGGCTTTAAACCGATCAGTTGGAATACCGATCATTTTATTGCCTTTACCCTTGGCAAGCTCTGGCAAATCCTGCACTGGGAAAACCAACAAACGCCCCTCGTTACTGACCACAGCAATCAGGTCTGTTTCCTTCTGCCGAACCATAGACGGCATCATAACGTCTGCACCGTCGGGAACGTTTATGACCGCTTTACCTGCTTTGTTTTTGCTATCGAGATCTTCAAGCCGAGCAACAAAACCGTAACCTGCAGTCGTACACAGCAATACCTGTTGATCCGATGCTCCCATTAACATGCCTTTAAATTCGGCACCGGGTGGAGGATTGATGCGACCACTTAGCGGCTCTCCCTGCCCCCGGGCAGACGGTAATGTATGCGCGGCAACGCTGTATGACCGCCCGGTGGAATCCAGTAACAACACATTCTGGTTGGACTTGCCTCTGACACAGGAGGCATATTCATCGCCAGCTTTATACGACAACCCGGAAACATCAAAGTCATGGCCTTTCGCCGAACGAATCCAGCCTTTACGCGACAAAACCACAGTGATCGGATCAGCAGATACCAGTTGCTCTTCGCTCAGAGCCTTGGCTTCGGCACGCTGAACAATAGGCGTCCGACGATCATCACCAAATTTTTCCGCGGCTTCCATCAATTCTTTTTTAATCAGCGTCCGCATACGTGCCGGACTACCCAGAATCTTCTGCAGCTTTTCCCGGTCTTGAGCCAATTCTTCCTGCTCACCCCGAATCTTCATTTCCTCAAGCTTGGCCAAATGCCGCAACTTCAGCTCAAGGATGGCTTCAGCCTGGGTATCGGTAAGATTGAAACGTGACATCAGGACCGGCTTGGGCTCATCCTCATGACGAATAATCTCGATGACTTCATCGATATTTAAAAAGGCAATCAACAAACCATCAAGGACGTGCAACCTGGCTTCGACTTTCTCAAGTCGATAATTCAACCGGCGGGTCACAGTATCAGTACGAAACGACAGCCATTCAGTCAGTATCCGGTTCAACGGTTTAACCTGCGGCCGGCCATCGACACCGATCATGTTCAGGTTCACCCGGTAGGTTCGCTCCAGATCCGTGGTAGCAAATAAATGTGCCATCACTTCTTCCACATCAATCCGGTTTGAGCGTGGTTCAATGACCAGGCGGGTCGGATTTTCATGGTCTGACTCATCACGCAGATCAGATACCATGGGCAGTTTTTTGGCCTGCATCTGTTGGGCGATCTGTTCCATGATTTTGGAACCCGAAACCTGATGCGGTAAATCGGTGATAATAATATCACCGTTCTCACGCATATATCTGGCCCGCATCCGCAACGAACCACGACCACTCTCGTAGATCTTCTGAATGTCTTCCCGGGACGAAATCAGCTCCGCCGCCGTCGGATAATCCGGACCTTTAATATGAGTCATCAATTCCGGAACTGTCGCTTCCGGATTGTCCAGCAAATGGATGCAGGCTGAGACCGTTTCACGCAGATTATGTGGCGGAATGTCCGTTGCCATACCAACAGCGATACCTGTTACCCCATTGAGCAGCACATGAGGTACCTGGGCCGGTAATATAGCGGGTTCATCCATCGTGCCGTCAAAATTTGGCAACCATTCCACAGTGCCCTGTCCCAACTCACTCAGCAGCAGCTCCGCGAATTTTGACAACCGTGACTCGGTATAACGCATGGCGGCAAAGGATTTAGGATCGTCCGGAGATCCCCAGTTGCCCTGCCCGTCCACTAGCGGATAGCGATAAGAAAATGGCTGAGCCATCAACACCATCGCTTCGTAGCAGGCAGAGTCTCCATGAGGGTGGTACTTACCCAACACGTCACCTACCGTTCGGGCAGATTTCTTATATTTTGAACTCGCCTTCAGGCCGAGTTCACTCATGGCATAAATGATTCTACGCTGAACGGGCTTCAACCCGTCACCCAGATGCGGTAGAGCCCGGTCCAGAATCACGTACATGGAGTAGTTGAGGTAGGCCTGCTCAGTAAACTGGCTAAGCGAGGTGGTCTCCACTCCGTCTTGGAATTTGGGGTCAGACATAAATTCAATGATATCAATGGTTTAATTTCAGCGCGTAGTGTGTCAGTTGAGACCCAAAAAGACAATTACAGCCTTGTAAACCTGCCCGCTTGACAAAACAAACGCCCAAATAGGCATAGATACACAAAATATACTTAATTTTTTCTAACTAGGTCCGTTAACATATTGAACTAGTTCTCATTTTGAAGTGAAATACCGTTTCGAAAATAACCAGTGATGGGTTGTCTTTAAGTTGTCTGTTGTGGAGTTTTTATGAAAGCCATCATTACCCTGCTGATCTCGGCTGCCTTATTGGTCAGTACGCCCGTGGTCATGGCAGGAAATCTAGTGTCAGTGCATGATCAGTGTGGCCAGAATGCCCACTCCCGAAATTGCTCTGCGAATAAACAGGAGGTCTCCCAGACCCCCCATTTGAATACAACCGGACCGCTGTTGACCATGGCACTGGTTATATTGTTAACATTGATTGTCAGAGAAAAAAACAGCAGCAGTATGACCGAATAAGCATCCGATCAAAGGACAAAGGCAACTCTCCGGCAATTTAGCTCCCCCGGCTTTCTAATCTTCCCCCTTTTCCCTACCATAGTCCGACAATTTTCAATCTGACTCGGGTAAAGTCTTATGATTAGACTGGTGCGTGTTTTCTTCTACTTCTTCTGTCTGATCTTGATGCTGGTGTCAGCATTAGGCGTCACTACCTACATTAATTTGCAGGGCAGTCTGCCCAGGCTTGAAGGGCAGCTCAACGATGTGCCCGTTCGTCAGAGCATTAATATTTCCCGAGACAGCAACGGCGTTCCTCTGATTGAGGCGGGACAACGCAGTGACACTGCCTTTGCCATCGGTTTTCTACATGCTCAGGAACGTTTCTTTCAAATGGATCTGTTACGTCGCAATGCTGCGGGTGAACTCAGTGAACTGATCGGTCCGTCGGCACTTGAGCGGGATAAACACAACCGGAAGTTTCAGCTGAGACAACGTGCCGAGAACATGGTAAAAGCCATTCCCAGCGACCAGAGAACGTTGCTACAAGCTTATGCAGAAGGTGTAAACTATGGTCTGCACAATTTGAAAAGCCGTCCCTTTGAGTACTGGCTGCTCAGACAAAAACCCCTGGACTGGCAAGTCAGCGACAGTCTTTTATGTCTACTGTCCATGTATCTGAACCTGCAACAGGGCGATGGTGGATTTGAGCGGTCCATGCAGGTACTCAAAGACTCTATGCCAGCCGCCTGGTACAACTTTCTACAACCCAGGAGCGGACAGTGGGATGCTATGATTACCGACCCACAACCTCAGAATCCTCTCCTGATTCCCGACTCCGATTGGCCTGCTTTCTCATCCCAACAGGCCAGCATTGCTGCTCAGCCTGCGTTAGGATCCAATAACTGGGCCATTGGTGGCAATTTGTCCACGACTGGTAGTGCCATGGTAGCCAATGATCTCCATCTGACCCTTGGAGTCCCCAATATCTGGTATCGGGCTTCCTGGCTGGATATCCAGCTACAGCGGCAATTAACGGGTATCACCCTGCCTGGGACCCCATTTATGATCACCGGCAGCAACGGCCATATTGCCTGGGGCTTTACCAATGCCTATGGCGACTGGAGCGACATCATCACATTGCAGACCAATGACTCCGATACCATGTATCTGACGGCAACAGGCTGGGAAAGTTTCACCATCGATCAGGAAAAAATTTATATCAACGATGGCACTTCAGTGCTCGAACCTGTCCGCCTTACACGTTGGGGACCAGTCATTGGCCAGGATAACCAAGGGCGCCCGCTGGCCATTAAATGGGTGGCACTGGAGCATGATGGAACCAATGCTAATCTGGTGCGACTGGAAGCAGCAAATACAGTGGATGAAGCGCTCGCCTATGCCCCTCTCATCGGAATCCCACACCAAAACCTCGCAGTTGCAGACAGTCAGGGCAACATAGGCTGGACTATCGCTGGCCGTATTCCCAAACGGGTTGGTTTGGATGGTGAGTTCCCTTCAGACTGGTCCCGAGGCGATAAATCCTGGCAGGGTTTTCTGGCACCAGAACAATATCCGATGGTCAAACGTGATCGAAATGGCCGCATCTGGACCGCGAATTCCCAGGTGGTTTCTGGTGACGAGCTGAAAAAAATCGGCAACAGCGGCTATGACATTGGCGCTCGTGCGCAACAGATACGTGACGATCTGGAGGCGAAAACAGAGTTTTCAGAAGCAGATCTGTTGGCGATCCAGCTGGATGACCGGGCCATCTTTTTACAACGCTGGCATGAACTGATGATAGGCCTGCTGGATGATCCAGCCGTCAATCACCAATCAGGCGTGGACAGCATTCTGAAAAACTGGCAGGGCAGAGCGAGTAAAAACTCCGTTGCTTACCGTCTGGTTCGACAGTTCCGTAATGAAGTTATCGATCAGACGATTGGCAGGCTTTATCAACAAATCAAAGAACAGAGCCGCTTTTTTTCGATCCCTGCTGTCATAGAGTATGTTGATTATCCAGCCTGGGCACTGGTATCAGAACAGCCCGAACATCTATTACCGGAAGGATATGACTCCTGGCAGGTGTTCCTGGTGACCTGTCTGAATAACAGCATTGATGATTTAACCGAAGATGGTAAAGGGCCCCTGAAACAGCAGACCTGGGGGAAATACAATACTCTGAATCTGACCCATCCGCTTACCAGGGCACTGCCTTTTCTATCATCCTGGCTGAATATGCCACAAGAACCCGTAGATGGTGATGATTATATGCCCAGAGTGCAGGGTCCTGCATTTGGTAGCTCTGATCGTATGGTCGTCAGTCCCGGTCATGAGCAGAGTGGTATATTCAACATGCCAACCAGCCAGGCCGGCCATCCGATGTCACCTTATTATGGTAAAGGCCATCAGGACTGGGTTCAGGGACGTGCCAGTTCATTTTTGCCGGGTCCGACCCAGTGGACACTTGAAATAAGGCCAGAGGAATAAAAACAGAACGCCTGATCTGAGAAGGTCAGGCGTTCATGATAATTGTCAGGCTCGCTTACCCAACATACGCTTTAACGTCAGATCCTTGTCGATCCAATGGTGTTTAAAAGCGCCCAAAAGATGAAGTGCAATAGTGGCAGCCAGGATATAACCTAGCCAGGTATGCAGTACATGCCCAACGCTGGCCATTGTTTCATTATAGGGAATAGCTTCATCGCCCTGATAATTGGAAGGCACCAACTCCAGACCAAATATACTGATACCATGCCCTCCAGCTCCGGATCCCATCATGCCTGAAATTGGCATTAGTACGGTCGCCAGAATCAATATCCAATGAGCGGCATGAGCCATTGTGTGCTCCAACTTTGGATACTCTCTGACCGGTTCAGGCCATCCAAGTCTGTAACGCCAAACCACCCTTATCACAGCGAACAGGAGAATAATCACACCTATCGCTTTGTGATACGGATACAGTCCGTAACTATGATTAAAGGTCATATAAAAACCAACGGCTGTCAGCACAATCATTGTCAACGCAACAATCCAATGCAAAAAAATGGTCATATGACTCAATTTGTCTTTGTGGTCCATATCAGGCTCCAAAACCTAAACAGTTGTTATATACACATTCATCACCAGAACAAATGTGGTCGTTTCCGGCGGGTTATCGTCAATAAATGCGCCCTGACAACCTCTTACCGGATCAAGAAACTCCCGGCAAAGTCATGACAATTTTGGCATTACTTTGGGAAGAGAGAGAAAATCACTCCGATTTTTCATGTTGCAAAAAAAAACGTCAGGCTTTTATTGCAGGTTGTGAAGGATAAGTTCTTATATGGATGATTTTTAGCAGCGAAGACAAATGATTCAATAACGGCGAAATATCAAACAAACAACAACGCTGGTAAAGCACGCCTTACAGATCCTTTTGGACAGTTACCTATATAACAAGCAGAGTAACGGGCCCCCCTTAACAGCGGTCGAAGTAAACCTGATCTTTTAAAAAAATAAATGCCGGATGTTCAAAAAAACCAACTGTTTCTCAATTTACACCGCTACCAGGATAAATACCTCACAATGATGCTAAGGGGCCTCTGAAAATAGCAATAGTTCTGATGCAGGCGAGGAAGCACCACTCGCAACACCGCAATTCACTGGTGTAAATGAAGATGTGAGACAGGGGCTGACAACCTCCTGCGCGAAAACAGGCCATGTTTCAGAGGTTCCTTAGGTTTTGGTAACTTCGGACTAACCTTCTATTGCAGCCTGTTGCCAAATGACTCTCGCAGCATTAAACACTACAATGGTGTCTGTTCCCTGATCGAAAATCATAGTCACAGCGTCATCGGCTCTTTCATGACTATTTTTATATATTTTTCAGCGATTACGAACATCGGTTAACAGAAAAAAACCGTGTATTTATAAAATAAACTCTTCCACTCATAAAATACATTGTCGATATGAATTTGAAACGAAGCTTTTCGCCCGTTATTGAAGAAAATTCTGAAGTTCTGGTACTAGGCTCCATGCCAGGAGAAGCATCGTTACGCCAGCAACAATATTACGGCCATCCTCAAAATCTGTTTTGGGAAATATTACTGGAATGTGAGGGATACGAAGCCAATACGTTGGATTATGCGGATAAACTGGCGCTACTGAAAAATAAAAAAGTTGCGTTATGGGATGTGCTTGAGTACTGCGAGCGACCAGGCAGTCTTGATAGCAGTATTGTTACCGAAACAGAACAGGCCAACGATCTCATCACCCTGCTCCGACAATATAGAAACATCCGAAAAATATGTTTCAACGGAAAAAAATCGTATCAGTCTTTTCATCGCCATGTACTACGCGATAACACCGATTTTTTCCAAACTTATAAACTGGTCACCCTGCCTTCAACCAGCCCCGCAAATGCGTCGATTCCACGAACCGTCAAGTATCAGCAATGGGTGACTGAAGTATGGAATCTCCCCAGGGTTTAAGCAATTGCTGCTCGATACCAAGCTGATTCAGAATGCGGGCAACAATAAAATCGACCATATCATCAACACTCTCCGGACGCTGATAAAAACCAGGCATTGCCGGCAGAATCACTGCCCCCATCTGGCTCAAAGTCAACATATTCTGCAAATGTATCGTTGATAACGGTGTCTCCCGTGGCACCATGATCAACTGCCCACGCTCCTTCAGAACCACATCTGCTGCACGTTCAATCAAGTTGTTACAGGCACCGGAGGCGACAGCAGACAAGGTACCAGTAGAACATGGGCACACTACCATGCTTCTTGGTGCTCCAGATCCGGACGCAACCGGACTGGTCCAGTCCTCCCGGCCGAATACATTAATCTGATTTTTTTTCGCACCTGTTCTATGCATAAGCAACGCTTCAGCTTTTGCAGCATTAGATGGCATAGACAGATCCATTTCCAATGCCATCACCATCTGTGCCGCTTTACTGATCAACACATAGATTTGCCGGTCTGCCTGCACGAGTTGTTCGACCAGCCGCAGGCCATATTGAGCACCTGAAGCACCCGTAATGGCAACAGTGATAGTATCGGAATCAACCATGATAACGAACCAACCCTTCCTGAGTGGTGGAGGCTATCAATTCACCTGTACGGTTAAATATCTGTCCACGCACAAATCCTCGACAACCGGATGCAGATGGACTGTCAGCCACAAACAACAACCAGTCATCCAGACGGAATGGCCGATGAAACCAGATGGCATGATCAAGACTGGCAATATCCAGATCAGGAGTACCCAGTGACAACCCATGAGGCATCAGTGCAGTCTCCAGAAATCCCCAATCAGATGTATAGGCCAGCATGTATTGGTGAATTTTCAAATCGTCCGGCAAAGGTGCAACAGAACGGATCCACATATGGCGGCGACCAATACCATGGCGGGGTCGGAATGGATTCTGGTTTTCAACGATGCGATATTCGATTGGACGTTCGGCAGTAAACTGATCGCGAACCTTTTCCGGAATCTCATCAGCATGCTGACGAAACAATTCGACGGTAGATTCAAAATTCTCCGGACCTGGCACATTCGGCATAACTTCCTGATGAGACACTCCCTGCTCTTCAATCTGGAAGGAGGCGGTCATAGCCAGAATCGTTTTACCAAACTGACTGGCAATAACTCGGCGCACAGAGAAGCTTTTACCATCACGGACATGTTCCACTTCATACTCAATGGGATGATGCGCATCTCCAGGTCGTAAAAAGTAAGCATGCAATGAATGAGGATAACGATCACAAACCGTCTGACTGGCAGCACTCAGCCCTTGACCAATCACCTGCCCCCCAAATACCCGACTGAAACCAAGATCCTGACTATGCCCTATAAAACGGTTATCACCATTCTCTTTAAGAGTTAACAATTTAACTAAATCTTCAACGACCTGACTCATATAACTACCCCGAGTGATGTTCAAAAAAATAAAATACAGATGACATCATTTTGCGAAAACGGTATCGTGCTACTAAGTGTCCCCGGATTCTTTCCTACAACTGGAATCCAGCCAGAATATTGTCTGACAAATGTTTTTTTCAACCTACGTCTCAGAATTACAATGTTTTACTCTGGTTTTTTCAATGCTGAACTACCTTTAAATAACTGTATTGTACTTATCTTCATTAAAGAAAAGGTTAGCCAATATGTCCGCAGGTGTTTCGTTTGATTACCCGACCAGCAATAAAGACCTGATATGGAATCTTGACGAGATCAACAAGCGGGAACTTGCCTGTAAGTTTCTATACAAGTTCGAAAACCTGCTATGCATCTATTCTGCCTCTGTAGAACAGCTGTACACCAATTACAGTCTTAACATGCCCTCTGATGACCCCAGTAAAATAGTCATTCTACCCAATCCCTATACCTTCCACGACACTTTCAATCATATCTCGGCCAGCGCAATCCGCGATACCGGACTGCATATCGTGCCAGGACAAGTGATAGGAGCAAGCGGGCTTTATGTTATGGTGCGCTCCAGAAATCGTAGTGAACCACCGGCCCCACTGCCATTTAAACAGGCTTTACGAAAAATAATTTATACCCAGCAAAGCAAAGACCCATTTTTACCCATACTGGTGAAAGGGGATTTGCGTCAGTTCGATACACACACACCTTGTCTGCACCTGCATCGGATCAAAATTACGGAACTGTCGGGCGTGTCGGAGTTTAACCGCAACAATATCCGGGCTTCCGTTGTCGAAAAACTCAAAGAATTACATCGAGCCGCTGATCAGCTCTAGCACATCATTCTGGGTCCAACCTCTCTGCAGAACAACCCCTCCATTCTATTGGTGATCAGATTTTAGGGAACCATCTGAAAAATGGCCTATTTTCGTGCAGGACGTTGTCAGCCCCAGTCTCACACCCTCATTTGCACCCGTAAATTGCGGTGTTGCAAGTGGTACTTCCCCCCTGCATCAAAACTATTCCTATTTTTCAGAGACCCGTTGTTTTGAAGCAGGCAAAATATACCGAAACGTCAGACTGATCCGCTCCCCCATCTGTCGAGTACTCTTGGCAATTCCATGACGCCAATATTGTTGTATCTCTCCCTCCATAACCAGTAAAGAACCGCTTTGCGGGGTAATGGTGAACTGATCCCGACCATTTTTATGCTTGAAACGTAAATCCCGGGCATATCCGAAGGTCAGCATGGCCACAACTGGATGTTGTCCCAGCTCCGGTTCATTATCGGCATGGAATCCCATACCGTGCTGCCCGTGCTGATACCAATTTCCCAGCATGGAATTGAACCGATAACCGCTGCTGCGTTCAACTGCACTTTTTAACGGCAACAGCATATCTGCCCAGGCTCTGGGCTCCAGCCGAACGTTTGAATACGTATAGGCTTCGTCTCCATACCAGCATTGTAGTCGCGGGGTTTTATAGTGTTTTCCAAATAGCTGGACATCTCCCTGATACCAGTCCAACGCCGTCTTCAAAGGATCAAACAAGGAGCGATGCTCCGGGATAAAATCCTCAAAATATCGAAGGCTGCCATTGCGAAGATCAACCTGCTGGAACGGTGCATCAGAAAACAACATACTTTCACGCCTCATCTGAACGGTCTAATGGAGGATACTAATACCCTCTGTTTCCGCACAATCCTGCTGCGGGTTTGAATAAAAGACTTTTGCAAAAGCAGCAGGCTATAATAGTTGTTTTGACAATTGAAGGTTTCGTTCCAAAGATGTCCACAAATGCTGAATCAGCACTGAAATGGCTGGATGAACAACAGCCCGATACTCAACAGATAAAAGATGTGATCCAAAAACTGGAAGCCAGGCTCAATTCAGGTGCCAACCAGGAGCAGCTCACCGGAACTGTCGAGGCATTGGAGCTGCTGCAGGAAGTCATAGAGGAACGCGAGCTCCAACAACCAGACACAAGTACCGCCATGCCGGCGATGACCACTGAGCAGGTAACCAAACAACTCGATGTTTCACCATTGGGCGAACCCGCCAACATACCTGAGGAAAACCTCAGCGAAACCGACAAGCGCAAACGGTTCGAACAACTCAAACGACAGTTATCCAAATAAGCCATCCATTCTGACAACCGCAATTTACTGGAATAAATGAAGATTTGAGAAAGTGTCGCCTCCTGACCGAGCCGACAGTGTCCTGCGCAAAAACAGTCCCTTGTTCAGAGGCTCCTTAGATGATTGAACGCATAAATTATGAATGCCTGCCAACGATAGTCGGTCCTTACGTACATGCCAGCAAATACAACAACACGTTGTTTGTATCCGGCCTCACGGCTTACGGTACCGATGCTCAGCAGTTGGACCTTATGCAACAGTGTGAAGAAGTTCTGTCGCAGATAAACCGTATTCTGGAACAGGAAAAACGTTCAAAAAGTGACCTGATCAAACTGACGATCTTTATGCGCAATATCAGCTTGCTTCCTTCTGTACGGGAACAGCTATTCAAATTCTACGAAGGATACTTGCCAGCCTGTTCCCTGGTTGAGGTGTCAAACCTCATCCACCCTGACCTGCAGATTGAAATTGAGGTAATTGTCGCTCTGAAAACCGGAATCTGAAGGATTCGCTTTTTTTCTCTACAGGCTTTCCCTGGGAAATGACAGCAGGAGACATCCATGAAAGCAACAACATCGCTTCACAATGGATATCTCCCAAAAAAATACAGCCACTGATCAGGGTTGATACAGTACAGTGACCGCGGTTCCTTCGATCCATAAATGATTCGTCACCACTCTGTCGTTGCCGGCATCAGGATCGTTTCGTTCTACCGCCACATACCAGGTACCACCCGGTAGTGGATAACTGAAATCACCACCTGAATTGTAGATCACCAGAATACGACTCCAATCATCGTTGTTGGCAGCGGCATTAATGTCCGTCACCAGCACATGATCAGAATAACGAATCGTCGAAACATAGTTATCTATTTCATGCCAGGTATTCATACGCAAACCGGGGTGATGATTACGCAGTCTGATCAGATCCTGGTAATAACGATAAATATCGGCGTTCTCAACTTTCCAGTTCCAACGGATCTTGTTGATTTCATCAGATGAAATAAAAGAGTTTTCGTCACCCTGTTTATCGCGCATCAATTCAACACCGCCGTGCAGAAACGGAATTCCCTGCGAGGTCAGAATCATGCCATTGGCATAGTTTTGTATCCGCCGGAGGTAATCACTTGAAGAATCGATACCATTCACATCGGCCCAGGCCAGGATTTTATCTCTCAGACAAAGGTTATCATGAGCAGAAACGTAATTTATGCTTTGTTCCGGATCCGTTGCAAACATAGGATCCCAGAGATCAATCACCTGCCACGGGTCGTTGTTATAGCGAATGGCAGCACGGGAACCAAAGTCCATTTTCCAGATCTCACCCTGATTGAATGCGAAACCGCCACCATAACCATTGTCATTGTTGCCCTTGATTGCCTCGCGATAATGAGCATTAAAAATACCCACATGAGCCTCATATTCTCGAGCAATTGTCCCCGGTCGGACACGCTCACTTTCACGGATATCTTCGGCATAACCATTCCATGGTTCGCCATACAACAACAGGTTACGATCGGGAAACACATCATTCAAATACCGACCCCAGCGCCCAAACTCGTCATGATCAAAAATACCTGCCAGATCAAACCGGAAACCGTCAAGGTTATATTCTTTCAGCCAGTATTCGAGTGAATCCTGAATCATACGACTGACCATAGGGACATTGGCATCGATAGAGTTGCCTGTACCACTGAGATCAGTGTCGGTGTAATAACGCATGGAGATATGTTCAAACATCTCATAATCAAACGTATGGTTGTACACCACATCCATGATGACGCGGATACCAGCCTTATGAAACTCGTTCACCATAGTTTTTAATTCCCGGACCCGATCTTCATAGTTCAGTGAAACCGCATAACGATCTTCCGGCACATTATAATTTCTCGGGTCATATCCCCAGTTATAACAGCTGGTGTCGGCTAAGTCCGGACACGTTGCAAAGTCATAAATCGGCAACAATTGAACATGAGTGATACCCAGCTCTTTCAAATGATCAATACCCGTAGCAACGGATTGGTAAGCAGTGCCCGTCTCCACCATTCCCATAAATTTTCCGCGTTTGTCAGCTGACACTGCCGAACTGGCATCAATAGTGAAATCACGGACGTGCACTTCATAAATAACAGCATCCTCACGTTCAGCCAGCGGTGGACGTTCAACCCACCCACCAGCTGGCAGTGTCCGGCTCATATCCATAACAATATTAGTATCCTCATTAGGAATGGCCATCTTGCCGTAAGGGTCACGTACCCGTATGCCATTAATCTTGAAAAAGTAGGGTTGACCGTGTAGATCTCCATTCACCCGCCGGCCATAGATACCCGTGTAACCATTCTGATCATCCGCCCTGAGCATGGGATAATCCACGCCGTTCAAATTCAGCATGACGTTCGAGCTTTCAGGAGACCAGATGGCAAACGTTGTACCGTCAGCATCATATTCCGCTCCCAATCGATGAATAACCAAATCATTGGGACTGGCAGCCTCCAGTGAGAACAGGTGAGACTCAACATTTAAACAAATCGTATATTGAGTATTCATGCTCACACCATAATCCTGAGCCGGGTAACTTTCCTGCCAGTTACCATAACGATCCACTTTAAAACGGGGTCCACCATTTTCATCTCCATCAGAAAATGTCTGTGTCGTGCAGTAGTGAACATTGTCATCAGTGCTCATTTGCATCTTACCCCAAGCATTCGGAGTACCTCGAAAGTACCACTCTGCGGAACCATTACCTGCTAATAGGAGAATCACCGATAACCAGATTATCCGGGTGTTCATACAGCCTCCTTTCTTGATGTTATTTTTGAGTCAGCCGATACGACTTTTATGCGGACATTTCTCGATTTATGCTGCGACTATAGGCTGTCGCGCACTAAGCATAGTACATGGCCAGCAGCAGGTAACTGCTCTGAAACTCTAACCGGGGACGGGAATCAAGAGTCGTTACGAGACAATCGGTTCGTGGTGTGAATGACTATCTGTACATTGATTCAAAAGAGAGCACATCTGATAAAGGTATATTATTTCTGACGAAGCCAGAAAAATGCGGGCTGTGCTGTCACAGCCACCAACTACAATCTGTGTTTCAGATGCAAATTGTTCTTGAATGATTGCTGCCGGAAAGGCTTATTCTCCAACGGAAAACATTGCTTCCAGATCATGCTTGGAGTGAGTCTGAAACGCCAGCATGGTTTCGGTTCTGATAATGGAATCGATCTGGGAAATTTTCTGCGTGACCAGATCCGCCAGATCTTCATTGGCCCTGACTCTGACGATGGCCGCGACATCGTAAGAGCCGCTGACAGAATATACTTCGGAAATACCGGGTATATTAGCCAGCTGCTCAGCGACTTCATTGATATGTTTTTTTTCTATGCTGAACAGAATGATGGCAGTAAGCATATCGATTCCTCGTGGGATACGTTGATGATCAATGAACCACTGAACCCGTTTTTATGGTTCGGTGGTTCATTACCTGAAGGCTAAATAGATCAGATGCCTCTCTAAATCCGCTGTCTTAACGCAATATCCGTCAGCAGATCAAAAAATCAGCTACCCCGATCATAATCAGCCATGACTTTTAACCGTTGCCAGACCTTGCCGTTAATGCTGTCCACTGGATAGTGCCCGGTATTGTCAGCCTCACCAATTTCTTCGTCCAACAGGATTTCCATCGCCTGTTCGACCCGGTCTACTGCATGGATGGAAAACATCCCGGCTTTAACCGCAGCAATAACATCATCATTCAACATCAGATGTTTGATATTATCTTTAGGAATGATCACGCCCTGTTTGCCGGTTAATTCCCGATCCCGACACAATTGGAAGAATCCTTCTATTTTTTCATTCACGCCACCAATCGCCTGAACTTCTCCATGCTGATTGATCGATCCGGTAACAGCAAACGTTTGTGACACAGGCACCTCCGCAATGGCCGATACCAGGGCAACCAATTCTGCCAATGAAGCACTGTCACCATCGATATGGCCGTAAGACTGCTCCATGGCCAGATTGGCACTGATGATCAGAGGAAACTCACGGGCATACTTCTGACCCAGGTAACCCGTCAGCAACATCACCCCCTTGGAGTGAATGGACTGACCCAGTTCCGATTCTTTTTCGATATCTACAATGCCATTGGAACCAGCATAAACTGTCGCGGTAATCCGTGCCGGTTGACCAAAGCGGGTCTCACCAAGCTCCATAACCGTCAGGCCATTGACCTGACCAATACGGGCACCATCGGTATCAATCAACACGGTTCCCTCAGCGATCTCCTGCATCAGTTGCTCACTGATACGTCCGTTGCGCACTTCCGCGGCTTTTAAGGCCCCCAAAATATGTTGCTCATCAATAACGTCCCGTTCATCACGGGAGCGCAGGTAGTCCGCCTCTGCCATGATTTCAAACAGACCGACCATACGTGGCGACAATCGCTCTTTGTGCTCCGCCTGGCGCAAACTGTATTCAATCATCCGCTCAACGGCACGACGGGTCAGGTGAGCATAGTTTTTACTTTCACTATAATGTTTAAGACGCCGGATCAGGTGATCCATGGTGCCTTCACTACGCGGAATGTAACTGTCAAAATCGACCAGTACCCGGAACAGTTCGCTGAACTCGGGGTCATAAGCCTGCAACTGATAATAGATATCCCGCGAACCAATCAGAATGATTTTGACATTG
Organism: Gynuella sp.; assembly: GCF_050297175.1. NCBI lineage: Bacteria > Pseudomonadati > Pseudomonadota > Gammaproteobacteria > Oceanospirillales > Saccharospirillaceae > Gynuella > Gynuella sp. Next base: position 391,404 of record NZ_JBNKSF010000035.1, read on the forward strand.
ATGTCCACACTTTGGGGCGTCAATGTCACCGCCGAATACAACGTGGCATCATAACCGGACGCATCCAGTTTGATCTGGCGAGTTTTCAGTGCCAGTTTCAGGGCATCCCAGGCCAGAGGTTCGATCAACAACTTTTCCGCATCGAGAATCAAATATCCACCGGATGCTTTGACCAGACTGCCAGGTTTGATCAGTCGGTAATTGGTTACCGGCGTTCCCTGGTTGATGGTGTACTCAATCCGGCCGAATAAATTGGCATAACTCGGCAGCAACTCATAAATCACCGGCGCACCTTCTGTGGGCGAGTGTTCAACCAAAATGTTGGGAGAATAGGTTGAAACCAATACTTGCCGGCGCTCATGATCGGTACGGGATTCCAATTGGATCTCATCACCGAAAAGTTCCAGTACCACTCTTGGCAGATGCTCACGCAACTCACGGAAATAACGTAACACCCCAATGCGGTTCTGATACTTGCGTTCAAGCTTTTTGATCAACGGCCTGACCGCCAGTGCAATGGTTTCAATATCCAATTGACGGCTTTGTTCAGAGGCTTCCCGACGCCATTGCGGCAGTTCCAGCAGTTGTTCATTGAGAAACTCTTCAAGCTCAGAAATCCGGCTTAAATACAGCATCTTGGGTTCTTCTGGTAACTGTGCAAACTCGGTTTCATCGAGCGCCTTGCCTTCATATACCGGAGCAAACAGGATAGAGCCGTTTTCGCCGATTACAGCAACATCCAGCCCACTGGCTTTCCGATCCACATTGGCAATGGCCTGATCGTATTTTTGATTGAAAGTGCGTTCTATCTGCGCTTTCCGTCGCTGATAAGATGGATTTTCAAATGCAGCTGGAAACGTATCGAGTAACTCATCAATAAAATGCTCAATATCACTAACCAATTTACTGGCCTGCCCGGATGGTAGCTCCAGTGCCAATGGCTCCGAGGTATTGTTGAAATTATTGACGTAACACCAGTCCGAAGGTGCGGTCTTCTGCTCCGCCTTCTCTCGAACATAACGGGACACCAGTGTCTGACGCCCAGTGCCAGGCTCACCCATTACAAACAGGTTATAGCCCGATGAGGGAATATTGATTCCTAGCTCAAGTGCAGCCTTGGCTCGCTCATGACCCAGAAAACCAATGTCGGCTTCCAGCTCGGCAGTGGTTTCAAAATTCATATATGCCAAAGAGACATTATTTTTTAACAGATCTACAGTCAGTTTTGTCATGGAATAGGGTTACTTCTCAATCGGATAAGAATGGTGGCTGTTCACATTCGATAACGTAGTCAATATCTGTGGCGATCAAACCGAAACTTTACCTTTAATGCTTGGGTGAGCTTCGTAGCCGACAATTTCAAAATCTTCAAACTGATAACCGAACAAGCTATCAGGTTTGCGCTGAATGCGGAGAGACGGTAGCGGATAAGGCTGTCGGGTCAGTTGCAACTCAGTTTGTTGCTGGTGATCGTTATAAATATGCACATCACCACCAGACCAGACAAAGTCCCCTACTTCCAGATCAGCCTGATGGGCAATCATATGAGTCAACAGCGCGTAACTGGCAATATTGAACGGCAACCCCAGAAAAACATCACAGCTACGCTGGTACAGCTGACAGCTCAACCGACCGTCGGCCACATAAAACTGAAACAGACTGTGGCAGGGCGGCAGCGCCATTTTTTCCACAACGCCGGGATTGTATGCCACCACCAGCATGCGCCGGCTGTCGGGGTTGGTTCGGATGGTATTCAACACATTGCTGATCTGGTCTATGGTCTCGCCATCCGGTGTTTTCCAACTGCGCCACTGCTCACCGTAAACCGGCCCGAGATCACCATTTTCATCAGCCCATTCATCCCAGATACGAACACCATTTTCTTTCAGATAACGGATATTGGTATCACCACTAAGAAACCAGAGCAATTCGTGAATGATACTGCGCAGATGCAGCTTTTTGGTCGTGACCAGCGGAAACCCCTGACTGAGATCAAAACGCATCTGGTAACCAAAGATGCTCTGGGTACCGGTACCGGTACGATCAGTCTTCATATTGCCATGGGTTTTGATATGCCGAATAAGATCTAAATACTGTTGCATGTTTGTTCTGCTGATACCCTGAAGGGTTTGATTAACCGAATGAACAGGTTGTTCATCCTGAACAATTTGTTCTTCGCCTCACGTTATCGGGCGATATGTCATGAGCCGTCACGCGAAACATTGACCTGTCCGCATACAGCCTTTTTTGAATCAGCTCCCGAACTATCCGGAACTGCAGTTGGCTGCTAACCAACCATGATCCATCCCTGCATCAAACCATCAACCCTGCATGCGTTATCACAGGATTAATCAGGCGCGAATTGTGACACGTTGGCGCGTTAGTCAAAAGCCCTGTGGCATGATGATTCACTGATCGCCATAATAGCGCTTTCATTCAGGCCACGACGATAAAAAAATACTATGGAAGCCTGGCAGATTCTGGCAATTGCGACCGGCTACATCGGCATTATGTTTGCGGTGGCAATAGCCGGTGACCGTCATCTCGACAAACCATTAAAAATTCCTCCGGCTGCTGTCTATGGTCTGGCAATGGCCGTTTATTGCACGTCCTGGACTTATTACGGAGCAGTTGGTCGAGCGGCTTCAAGTGGCTGGGAGTATCTGCCCATCTATCTGGCACCGATTCTGATGTTCCTGTTCGGCAACCGGATCATCTATAAGGCTTTGCTGGTATCCAAGCATCAGAACTGCTCCTCTATTGCCGACTTCCTTGCCTCCCGGTTTGGTAAACGTCCAGGCATCGCTATTCTGGTCAGCATCATTTCGTTGATGGCAATTATTCCTTACATCTCATTGCAGCTGAAAGCGGTGACAGCAAGTATCAATGTGATCAGCCAGCCCGTCGATACCTCTCAATCCGGCTGGCTGGGGGACACGACCCTCCCAATTGCGTTCAGCATGACGGTATTTGCAATCCTGTTCGGCACCCGTCAGGTGCACGTCACCGAGCATCACCGCGGCATGATGATGGCAATTGCGTTCGAATCCATCGTCAAACTGCTGGCTCTGCTAACCATCGGCTTTTTTGTAGTATTTACCCTGTTCAACGGTCCACAGGATTTCTGGCAGCAATTCGACAGCAACAGCGTCATGAACGCCCCCTTTGAGAACCGCCTGAATGCCAATTTCTGGACCCAGATGCTATTGGCCGGTGGGGCTATTCTGGTATTGCCACGGCAATTTCACATTACCGTGGTGGAAAACACCAAGATTGAACATTTCAATCTGGCCCGCTGGATATTTCCGCTCTACCTGGCGTTAATCTCCGTTGTGGTGATTCCCATTACTGCGGCCGGGCTGGTGTTATTCGAGGGTCAGGGCCTGGACGCAGATACCTTCGTTTTACATATTCCTATGGCCAGCGAAAATACCTGGCTGACCATTTTAGTGTTTATTGGCGGATTCTCTGCCGCCACCGCCATGATCGTAGTGGCCACGCTGACCATGAGCACCATGCTGAGCAATGATGTTCTGTTACCGTTGCTGCTGAAGACCAAACGTTTCAAAAGCCGTGATGGCAGAGACCTGTCTAACGCGCTGATCCTGATTCGGCGTATTGCCATTATCATGATTATTACACTGGCTTATTTTTACCATCATACCTATGGCAGCAATGACGCACTCAGTACCATCGGGCTGCTGGCGTTCAGCCTGGTGGTACAGTTGGTACCAGCCTTCCTCTGTGGCCTTTACTGGAAAGGCGCCAATGTTTGGGGAGCTTATGCCGGACTGATCTCAGGGCTCGCGCTCTGGTTCTTCACTTTAATGCTGCCAACCCTGATTCACGGCGGCTTATGGGAACCTGAAATTCTGGAAACCGGAATCATGGGTAAGGACTGGCTCCGTCCAGAACACTTACTATGGTTTGGCATTGACGATCATCTATCTCACGGAGTTTTCTGGTCACTACTGATCAACACTCTGGCGCTGGTCGCTGTGTCCAAACTGACATCGACCCGGCTGATCGATCGTTTACAGGCAGCCGCTTTTGTAGAGGTGCTAGACCCGGGCAAGGAGGTTTCTGAATCCGGGTTTCGCCGGCAAAACACCACCGTATCAGACCTGCGGGCATTACTGGAACGATTTGCCGGCGTCCGCCGGGCTGATTTTCTACTCAGTGAGTTTGCCAGAGCGCATCAAATCAGCCTGGTGGAGTCGGCAACGCCAAAACTCATCCTGATCCGGTATGTTGAACGGGTATTGTCCAGTATTATCGGCTCGGCATCGGCGCGCGCCATGGTGCACTCAATCCTCTCAGGAAAGTCCCTTGGTATTGAAGAGGTCGTCACCTTCTTTGACGAAACCACCCAGGCAATTCAGTTTAATCAAAAACTGTTATCAACCACTCTCGAAAACATCGACCAGGGTGTCAGTGTGATCGACCGGGACCTCAAACTGGTCGCCTGGAATCGACGCTATATTCAGATGTTTGACTATCCGGAAGGATTTATCCGGGTGGGTCGGCCGATTGAAGATCTGGTCCGCTACAACGCATCCATGGGTGAATGTGGCCCTGGTAAAATCGAGGATCACGTCAACCGCCGGCTGGAACATCTGCGCCGGGGCACACCTCATCGCTTCATTCGCCTGCGCCGTGATGGCACGGTGGTGGAAATGAAAGGGAACCCGTTCCCGGGCGGCGGTTTCGTCACGACCTTTAATGATATCTCCGATCACGTACGCTCGCAGGAGGCCTTACAACGCGCCAAGGAGGAATTGGAAGCCAGAGTCGCAGATCGTACCCGGACGATCCAGGACATCAACCTGGAACTCAGGGCTGAAATTGCTCACCGCGAGGAAGTGGAACAGGAATTAATACACGCTCGGGCCATTGCCGAAGCAGCCAATGCCAGCAAAACCCGTTTTCTGGCTCTGGCCAGTCACGATATTCTACAACCTCTGAATGCTGCCAGACTTTACACCGCCTCTCTACTTGATGGCCAACCGGTTGAAGATGAGCATGAACAGCACACAATACTGCAAAAACTAAGCGAGTCACTGCAGTCTACCGAAGAGCTGATCAGCATCCTGCTGGAAATCGCCCGGCTTGATGATGGTGCCTTAACGCCGAAACAGGAAGCTTTTCCATTGATGGACATACTGCAGCCGCTTGAGCATGAGTTCGATATCATCGCCAGAAAAAAAGGCTTGGCCATCAAATGGGTCAACACCCGCCATCATGTCTTCAGTGACCCGGTTTATTTACGCCGAATCATTCAAAATCTGGTTTCCAATGCCATTAAATACACTTCAAAGGGGAAAGTACTGGTAGGATGCCGCCATCGACAGGGAGCACTGGAGCTACAGGTTTGGGATACTGGACCAGGCATTTCGAAACAGGACCAGGGTAAGATCTTTAACGATTTTTACCGCATCGAAACCACCAACCACGAACAAGGTGTCGGTCTCGGACTAGGTGTCGTACACCGTATGAGCAATCTATTGCAACACGGTCTTGATATTTGGAGTCAGCCAGGCAAAGGCACCATGTTGTCGGTCAAAATTCCCATCGCAGACAAGAACGCAATCATCACACCGTTCGAAACCCGAGAAGTCAGCAGTGCTCTAAATAATGACTTTGCCGGCCTGAAAGTGCTGTGCGTCGACAATCAACCCGAAAACCTTCATGCCCTGGAAACCCTTTTGACCAGATGGGGGTGCTCTACGAAGACCGTCAGTCAGAGAGAAGAAGCTTTGAGTGAAGAGATGCCTGACCTGCTGTTGATGGATTATCAGCTGGATCACGGACAGGATGGTATTACATTGACGTTGGACTTGTGGCAGCAGTGGAAGCAACAGATTCCTACCATTTTAATCACCGCCAATGCGGAACAGAGTATTCGGCAACTGGCTCGTGAACACGGAATTGGCTATTTACGCAAACCGATCAAGCCCGCCCCGTTAAGATCTCTGGTTACCAGTTTTTTGCGACAAGCCGGATAGTTCAAACAGATTTGGTTGTGACTGCATTCACACAAAAATATCGAACTGATCTCAATATTGTGCAAAGAAAAAATGAATTTCCAGGGAAGCTTGATCTGATCACACTCTTAGAGAAAATTTCCGTCTAAAGTTGTCGATTAATTGTACAACCACTCGAATGAATGAAGAGTCATTCTCATGATCAAGCGCGTATCCAACACTTATCTTATTAGCAATGTACCTGATCACATCGTCGATAATCCCCCTTTTGTAAAACCGGGGCAGTCTTATTTATCGCATTACAATATCGCAGTCTGGCTTAATATGAATCAGGCTCATGACCTGCCTATACAGCTTGTTTTAAAGGTTCAGGACGATATCAAAGAACAGACTATCAGCGTGGATAAGGTTCAAATGACCCGAATCGGACAAACTTTGCTGTCGGGTGTGGCCGTTATTAAAAGCAAGGGGCCGATCCGACAAATGCAATTACATGTTAAAACCGATAACAATCATCTTTCTTTTCAGATCGACGAAATCTTTGTTCAACGACACGAGCAAAAACAACAATTAACCAGTACACCGGAACGTCGCAATTCAGGCAGATAAAAAAACCCCTTGAACAACAGGATACTGCATACTACTTCCTATCAAGGGGGTACAACTCAACTCGCTCTAAACCGATTTCCCAACTGAACAACCTGCTTCAATACAGGAATACCGTCAACAGGGAGCGGTTCTATACTGTCAACTGCCAATGACTCGGGGTAACTTGAGAACTCCAAACCAGTCAGACGATTTAAATGCTCCAGGGCTCTCTCAGGGTAATATTCAGCAATGCTGACAACCTTTCCTGATTCATTCATAACACTCACCTATCTGACCATGTTGTATTTATTCTCCAATAAGCGACAACCGTGCCAATTTATAACCCATTGATTTTAAAGGAATTTTTAGATCTACATGACCAATAACACAAAAAAGGGCAAAACAGGCTGACTCTTAGGGTCAGTCTGTTACCTAAATGCGATATTTCATTGAATGAAGGCGGGGGCGAGGAAAAACCATTAGGCAGCCTTAAAAGGCGCCCATGTTCTCCGGCAGTTTCAACTTGGATGCTGCAATAACGGCCTGGGTTCTGTTTTGCACACCCAGTTTACGAAAAATGGCAGTAATATGGGCTTTTACAGTGGCTTCTGAAATATTGAGATCATAGGCAATCTGCTTATTCAGGCGCCCTTCGGTTAAATGCATCAGAACTTTGAACTGCTGGTCAGTCAATGTCGCCACTCGATCAGAAAAATCCTTTTCTTCCAATGGTAACCTTTCGAGTTCAGCCCTTATGGCTGACGGAACCCAGCAATCACCTTCCAATACGGCGTTTATTGCCTCAATGATTTGTTCAGCCGGGCAACTTTTGGGAATAAAGCCACTGGCACCATATGCCAGGGCACGCTGAATGATCAAAGGATCTTCCATTGCAGATATCACCACAATGGGTACTGCAGCATAACACTCGCGCAGATGAATCAAGCCAAAAAAACCATCGCTGCCAGGCATATTCAAATCCAGCAACAACAGATCAGGCTCACCACTTGTCTCAATTAATTCTTTGGTGGTGGTAATAGAATCGGATGTGAGTATCCGGTCTCTGGGAAATCCTCTCTTCAATGCCGTTGTCAAAGCATCACGAAACAAAGGATGATCATCAGCTATTAAAAAAATCGCCATAGTCATGTCATCGGTTATTGTTTTTATCGTCCCAAGAACAACAAGGACCCGGAAAAGTGGCTGTTCTGTCTGACTTCGGGCATTCCGGATCTACACATCTGGACAGAAACAGCGTTCTGACTTGGCATCTTAGACTTACATAGCTCCTGGCACAAGCAGCGTACTGTCATGCCAGGTGTTTTTGCAGGAGATCAGAGGTTCCGATGATTATCAATCAGCTCATCCACCACCGATGGATCTGCCAATGTGGATGTATCGCCCAACTCACCATACTCATTTGCCGCAATTTTTCTGAGAATGCGACGCATGATTTTACCTGAGCGTGTTTTTGGTAATCCCTGAGTCCATTGAATCAAATCAGGTGACGCAATCGGGCCAATTTCCTTTCTCACCCAGGCAATCACTTCCTTGGTCAGATCCTCATCCGGATACACTCCTTCCATCGGGGTAACATATACATAAATCCCCTGCCCTTTGACATCATGGGGATACCCAACTACGGCAGCTTCAGCCACAGCAGGATGTGAAACCAGGGCACTCTCGATTTCCGCCGTTCCCAGGCGATGGCCGGATACGTTCAGCACGTCATCGACACGACCGGTAATCCAGTAGTAACCATCTTCGTCTCTGCGGGCACCATCACCGGTAAAATACAGACCTTCATAAGTACTGAAGTAAGTCTGAATGAAACGCTCATGATCACCATAAACTGTGCGCATCTGACCAGGCCATGAATCCGTAATCACCAGATTACCTTCGGTCGCTCCCTCTAAAAACTGGCCGGTTGAATCTACCAACGCCGGTTGTATCCCAAAAAATGGACGGGTAGCTGATCCTGGTTTGAGATCCGTTGCGCCTGGCAATGGTGTAATCAATGCACCACCGGTTTCAGTCTGCCACCAGGTATCCACAATCGGTGATCGGGATTCACCAAATGTCTCGTAATACCACTTCCACGCCTCTGGATTGATCGGCTCTCCGACTGTACCCAGCAACCGCAAAGACTGACGACTGCTTGATCCTGTGGCCACATCACTATTAGCCATCAGGGTACGGATGGCCGTCGGAGCGATATAGAGAATATTCACCTGATGTTTGTCGACAATCTGACCCACCCGTCCGGTATCAGGGTAAGTTGGGATGCCTTCAAACATTAATGTTGTGGCACCGTTCGCCAGCGGTCCGTAGACAATATAAGTGTGCCCGGTTACCCAACCGACATCAGCTGCACACCAGTACACCTCACCAGGACGATAATCAAACACATACTGGTGAGTCAGTGATGCATAAACAAGATAACCGCCAGTTGTATGCAGAACGCCTTTAGGCTTGCCGGTAGAACCAGACGTATAAAGAATGAATAGTGGATCCTCTGCATTCATCGGTTCAGGTTCGCACTCCGCCGGCTGGCTATTGACGGCATCGTGGTACCAAGTGTCACGACCGGACATCATCTCAACTTTTCCGTCGGTCCGTTTCACCACAAGTACATTTTCGACACATTCAATGGACGGGTGTTCCAGTGCTTTGTCCACATTTCCTTTCAGCGGAATGGTTTTGGAGCCCCGCATTCCCTCATCTGCGGTAATCACCAGTTTAGACTCGCAGTCGATAATACGCCCTGCCAGTGCTTCTGGAGAAAAACCACCGAACACAACAGAATGGACAGCACCAATCCGGGCACACGCAAGCATGGCATACGCCGCCTCCGGTATCATGGGCATATACAGAGTGACCCGATCACCCTTACTCAGCCCCATAGACTTCATTGTGTTAGCCAGTCTGCATACATGCTCATGCAGTTGCCGATAAGTGATTTTTTTATCGACGGATGGATCATCGCCTTCCCAAATAAGAGCGACTTCATCTCCACGTGTTTCCAGATGACGGTCTATGCAGTTATAGGCAACATTAGTAACACCATCGCCATACCAGCGAATGTGCAGATTATTCTTGTCGTAACTGACGTCTTTGACTTCGGTATAAGGTTTGTACCAGTCAATACGCTGGCCCATCTCCCGCCAGAATCCCTCGTTATCCTCCACCGATTGCTGATACATCTTCAGATAAGTGTCGTTGTCCGCGTATGTATTGGCTTTTGCTGCAGCCGAGACGGGATAAATAGCTGATTCAGACATGTTCTACCTCTCTAGATTATTGTTGTAATGCGTCCTGACAAACTAACTTAATTGTTACATGTTCTATGTTGTTATTGTGATGTCTTGCAGATTATCAATTGTCGACAGGATTACTGAATTAGACCTTGGTCGGGCGAAGTTTCGCTTGATATGCAGAAAGCCAGTTATTCACCTGTGAGAAATACAGCGATATGCCTGCCAATTCTGTGATCACTAACACCAAAACCTGGCGACCAAGACAGCGAAACATCTGATAATCGAGAGAATGAAGAGACCAAAAACCAGACAGAGTGATGACTCCGCTAGGAATCATCTGTCTGTCTGGCTTTGATTTTCTCAAGCGAGCGATAAAACTTCATCTTACAGGCACTGAGCTTCAACCCTGCAATTTCGGCAATATCCTTCAACTCCATTTCAGCTACAAACCGCAAGGACAGAATCTGCCGCTCCTGATAGTTAAGCCCCTCGATCAATCGGCCAAACTCATCATCTTTGTGATCAAACTGATGTTCGTAGCTGTCAGGCGCTTCACGTGCCCACAAGTCCTTGAAACGGGCTTCACGCTTGATTTTGTCGTGCCGGGTATTACAGCGATTGATAGTAATCGCTGTTAACCAGGTCTTAAAGGCAGACTCTTTTTTAAACCCAGGCAAGGATTTGTACACCCTTACCAGCACCTCCTGCAGAACATCATGACTTTCATCTGCATCCTTCAGTGAGGCATAGATCAGCCGGTATAAATACGGTTGATAGCGTTGCATCAGTATCTGATAGGAACGACTGTTATAGGGCAGTTCCTGCTGAGCCCGGTCTACCAACACTTCATCAGATAGATCAGTCACTATTAGGCGATGCTACTTTAATCAGTTTATAAGTTGACTGAATCAATTGCTCATTCGGGATGCAAAGCAAAGACTCATCATCAAGGCGAATAAAGGTTTTCAACGTACTAACCTCTTCAACCACTCCACGCTGTCCGTCGATTTCTATTTCATCACCGACATTCAATAACTCCCGGACATAAACACCAGAAACAATTGCCTTGGAAAGGTGTTTGGTAGCCAGTCCCAGAGACAGCGAAGCTGCCAGTGCAAACGCTGACAAGGTAATAATAATTACAGCATTGAGCAGCGCAGTTTCAATATCCAGCTCCCCAATAGCCAGAGAGACTACGATAATAATGATACCAGCATAGGCCAGTTTGCCCAGATTGCGGCTGTATTCCAAGCCAACCCCATGAGCTGCAGTTTCCACCAGTCCTTGTATGAACTGGGCAATAAACAGCCCCACGGCAATAATAACCAATGCTGCCAGTACTTTAGGGAAATACAGGAGCATTTCGTTAAGCGCAGAACTCACTTTATCCAGCCCTAAGACCTCGACCGATAATACGATGAACAGCAGAATAATCACCCAAAAGAAGACCAGACCGACCAACTCGGGTAATTTTCGTCTGATACGGGCACGGCGCAGGGCTCTAGTCACTCCAATAGTATCTGCAAGGCGGCTGACCCCGAGTTTATCCACTACACTGGTAATGACTTTAAGAGCCAGTCGGGCCAGAAAATAACCGACCACCATCAACAGAATTGCCCCGGCTATATTGGGCATAAACGAGACTATCTTCTGCCATGCTCCGGAAATGGTCCCCAACATGGGTCCGGTGGAATTGAGTGCTTCATTCATGGTGATTCTTCTCCCGTAACTTACTTCCCACTGATGCCGGATTTATAGCTGTCAACATAACAGCAACCGCTCCCCGACCAAGCATGGTAACAATATCCAGTACACCACGCTGACGGTTAGCACTATGCGATGCACTGACGATCTGATCAGCTACATCGAGCCGTTCAATACTATGCTGAAACAGACCCTTGATCTCCTGTTCCAGCTTATCTTCCCCCAAATGATTCAAATCATACCTCTCAAATCAATAACAACGTCGCCGTACCTAAAAAAGCAAAAAAACCAACTACATCTGTGACTGTCGTTAAAACCACCGACCCAGCCAGAGCCGGATCAATTTTCATCCGGTCCAGAATGACCGGCACCAGAATCCCGGCACAGGCTGCCGCCAGTACGTTGATCCAGATCGCAATTGCAATCACAAAAGATAATCCCGGATTACCGAACCACCATGACACCACAACGCCGATAATCAATGCCCATATCAGACCATTGATCAATCCAATACGAACTTCTTTATGGGCCAGCAGAGTCAGGTTGGCATTATTGATCTGACCGGTAGCCAATCCCCGAATAGTCAGGGTCAGGGTCTGGCTCCCGGCAATTCCCCCCATACTTGCCACAACGGGCATCAGAACGGCTAACGCAACAATTTTCGACAACGCCAGCTCAAACAAGCCGATAACCCAGGAAGCTGCCAGCGCGGTAATCAGATTAATTCCCAACCAGACGGTCCGTCTGGCGACAGAAACTTTAACCGGCGCGAACAAGTCTTCGTCATTCATCCCCCCCTGGGCCAGCAGTTGGTTTTCATAAAAATCCACTGCCAGTTCCAGCGCTTCACGAATAGTGATCCGTCCCAGCAGTTCATGTTGCTCATTGACCACCGGCATCATCGCAAACCCGGAACTTTTCATATCCAACGCGGCTTCACCATAATCCTGGTCAGCCAGCAGCATATGTTTCTCATCGAGATCAGATAATTCTGATAATGCCTGCCTTGCGGGTGCTGACTGTAATATTTCCAGATCAACACTGCCTTTGAAAATGCCTTTGTCATCTACAAGCAGTAGCCGGTCAGTGTACTCAGGCACCTGTTGCTGTTTTAGCGCTGTTCGGGCCATAGCTGCGGTCGCTTCGGGTGTAACCGTCAATACCGCTCTGGAAACATAACGACCAATTTTCCGGTCGGTATAGGACAGCGCTTTCTGAACCAGTTCCTGTTCGTCAGAGTCCAGACGTTTTATGGCACGCAACAACACATGGCTGGGCATCATACCCAGGACTTCAACCAAGTGTTCTGACGAAGTCGATTCAGCCAGATTGTACAGCTCAGTCGCACTGAGCTGCTCAATCAGTCGCCGCCGTACGTCATCATTTGTGACGACCAGCACATCTCCGCGCAACTCCAGAGGGATTTCCTGGAACAACCCAAGACGATGGTCTGGATACATCCCTTCGATAAAAAAAGCCCAGTCATTGGGACTGAACTCCGGCGTCTCCAGCGGAAGAGCCGGTACACTTTCAGCAAACTGATCCAACAGCCAGCCGAGCAAAGATTCTCTTAAATCCGGATTAACCATAAACAGGTTCCTTAATTCTTTATGGTTGACTGATGTCGGTCATGACCACAATTGGAACGCAACTTAATACCTCGAAGCTCGTATCATCCACCTAATTACAGGAAATACGATTGAGTTGGACCATAGCACACCTGCTCAGGCCACATTCCGACAATGGCTGATTTATCATTCGTCCATCATGTCTGCTGATATTCATTTTTTTTTAACGACACATTCAGATTGTTTCTCTTTTTTTGTACCTGAGTTATTTAAGAGAATGTACCTCAACAAATCAGTGTCACAACGTTTTTTTTGGAGAGTAAAATGGCAACTTTATTACAAATTAATTCTGGCGTTTTTTCAGATAACTCCCAGTCGAGCAAACTGGCCAATCAAATTGTATCAACATGGTCTGCCAAGAACCCTGAAGGTACAGTGGTTAAACATGACCTGACGTCTTTTGACGTTCCCCATCTCGACAGCGCAACCGTTGGAGCTTTTTTTACTCCAGCAGACCAGCGCAGTGACGAGCAGAAACAAGCCGTAGCCCTGTCTGATCAGCTGATCGCAGAAGTAAAGGCAGCTGACATCATCGTTGTCGGAGTACCGATGTACAACTTGTCAATTCCTTCTCCATTAAAAGCTTGGATAGATCATATCTGCCGCGCAGGTGAAACTTTCAAATACAACGAACAGGGCCAACCTATCGGCCTGGTAGAAGACAAAAAAGTCATCATTGCAGCTGCGCGAGGCGGTCTTTATGAAGGATCTGCTTACGACACCCAGACTGAGTGGCTGAAGCACATTTTTGGTCTGATCGGTCTCACCAGCCTTGAATTCGTCTACGCTGAAGGCTTGGCAATGGGTGAAGAAAAAGCCAAAGAAAGTTTCTCAAGCGCTGAGAAACGTATTGAATCACTGGCAATCTAATTTAATCGGAGTGACTTATGGGCCTGTTAGTAAAAGGAGAATGGAAAGACCAGTGGTATGACACAGATGCCAACGATGGCGAATTCATCCGCTCCAAGGCCCAGTTCCGCAACTGGGTTACCAAAGATGGTAGCCCAGGCCCCAACGGCCGGGGAGGCTTCAAAGCCGAATCCGGACGTTATCATCTTTATGTATCGCTTGCCTGTCCCTGGGCACACAGAACTCTGATATTCAGAAAGCTGAAACAACTCGACGATCATATTTCAATATCTGTAGTGCACCCGGACATGCTTGAGCACGGCTGGAGTTTTGACGGTAATCCGAGCGCGGCTTATGGTGTTGAAATCAAAGACCATCTGTTTAACAGCCAGCACTATTACGAAATTTATACCCGCGCTGACAACCGCTATTCCGGTCGGGTAACTGTTCCGGTTTTATGGGATAAACAGAACAATACCATTGTCAGCAACGAATCGTCTGAAATTATCCGCATGTTCAATTCTGCATTTAACAAGGTGACCGATAATCAGCAGGATTTTTATCCGCCGCACTTGCGCGATTTGATAGATCGTTTTAACGAACGCATCTACGATACCGTCAACAATGGTGTCTACCAATGCGGCTTTGCGACGACTCAAAGAGCCTATGAAGAGGCATACAACAAGCTGTTTGATTCACTGGATTGGTTAGAAGCACATTTCACCACATCCCGTTATCTTTGCGGCAACGACCTGACCGAAGCCGACTGGCGGCTGTTCACCACGCTGCTACGCTTTGACCCGGTATACTACGGTCACTTCAAGTGCAATAAACAACGGATCAGTGACTATCCCAACCTTTCCGCCTACATGCGGGAACTGTTTCAATTACCTGGTATCAGTGACACATTCAATCTGGAACACTGTAAAAGACACTACTATTACAGTCATAAAACCATAAATCCGACTCAAGTGGTTCCCGTCGGGCCAAAAATTGATTATTTTGCCCCCTTTGATCGACAACAATTGTAAGCCTGACATGCCTGACTCAAAACTTATTTATATCATGGACCCAATGTGCAGTTGGTGTTTTGCATTTGCAGAGCCACTGAGACAATTACAAAAACAGACCGGATTGGATACAGAGTGGATCATGGGAGGGCTGGCAGAGGACAGTGATGAACCCATGAGCGCGGAAATGCAGTCTACGATTGCAGGATATTGGCGCAAAATCTCTGAAGTCACTGGGGTAACCTTTAATCTCGACTTCTGGACCCAAAATACACCGAGGCGATCTACTTACCCATCCTGCCGGGCAGTGATTGCAGCGGAAAAAATGTCCAAAGGAATGAGCCAGCCAATGGCGGAAGCTGTTCAACAGGCCTATTTTCAAGGTGCTGAAAATCCTTCAGACATTGATACACTGATTCAGTGCGCGAAAAGTATTGGGCTTAACCCTGACCTGTTTTTGAAAACAATAACAGCAGAAGAAGTTGAGACAACATTGCAGCAGCACTTGCATCTGGTGCAACAATGGGGCATTCAAGGGTTCCCGGCGTTACTCCTGACCAGACAACAAAAAGCCGTACCACTGGCAATGGGATATTGCTCAACGGACGAACTGCTCACCCATTACCAGAAAGCGCTAACACTATTGCAATAGGCTTTTTCTGACAAATGCTCTTAACTGATAACCATCCTGCTTGAGGCTTTTAGCCAGTAAAACCGTCTGTTCTTTACTGGTGAAAGGCCCAAGAAAAAGCTTTTCAGCTCCATCAGAATCACTAATAAACCAGTCAGCACCGGAAATTTTCCGTCCGATTTTAGCCATAACCTTGGCAACTCTGGCATTTTGCAATTCTATATAGTAGTAAGGCCCGGCTGCCGGAAACACAGAGTGAATAGGAGGCTTATACTCTGAACTCTCCAGTCTCCCGGATTTACGAAAAAAAGCCATTTTGGAGAGAGAGTTTTTCAAACCCGCAATACTGCTACGATCAGACAACGGACCGAGGAAAATGCGGTGTCCAGACTCATACGATGTTGCTGTCAACGGCACACCAAGAGCCAGAAGTCGTTTGTTCGTAAAATAACTGATCGTTGCTTTATCAGAATCTGTCACACCGAGATGAATAAAATAATGGCTACCTGATTTTAAAGCGGTAAATGGCTTAATATTACTGGCCTGAGCCGTATGGGTTTTGGGCTTTTTGGGCTTCTCTGCTTTCGGTTTTGACGCCCGTGACTTGACTGCAGTAGACCCACCCCAACCTTGTTGAATGCCCAGCGCCACTTGTAAACGCTGATCTTCTTCAAAACCAGTCAGACTTTCCGCCCGCAGCTGAAACAACCATGTAGGAGACACAGAAAAATCAGCAGACAGGCCATAACGGATACCTAGGGTCCCCAAATCCACTAACGTCAGATCCGTCCCATCCAGTACCACATCTGCCAGTGAATTTTGAATCCCTAGAGAAGGACCAACAGCGACTCGTCCAAACTTCAAAAATGGCCAATCTACACCAATATCTGAATACAACAACGCATGCTCAACATCGATACCATTATAATCGTATTGCAGACTGGGCAGATACTGAACAGTCGCATCCAACCTCGGCCCAACACCCGACTTACTCCCAAACACCAGGCCCAACCCGACTCCAGGAGCACCATTTGAAATATCGGAATAAGTGACCTGACCTTTCACACCAACACCCACACCTCCAACAGATGCAGCCTCAAGTGCTACAGAAGCAACAGAAAACAATAATACCAGGACGCAGGATTTGGTTTTCACAGTTATATTCCTTTTACAACACAGCAAATTGAGCAGTATATAGACCGCAGCCAGGATAGTTATCCCTTGAATAGTAAGCAGGTAAACAGCCATCAATATAAAACCAGAGAGTACAATATATGAAAGCCGTCACATCGCCAACGACGAAATCTGAATGTTGGGATTGATTTCTAAAAAAAGCTGCCCTTAAGTCACCCCCGGCCAAATTAAGAGGACTGACTCCCTGGATTAGAAAATGTCTTCGAACTGTCATTGTTGTAACCTGATTGTGCAGTTAACATTCCGCCCATTCAAACCTATCAAAAGGCTCCGCAATGCTTACCTACCCGAAAATTGACCCTGTTCTGATTCACATCGGCCCTGTGTCCGTCCACTGGTATGGAGTGATGTATCTACTTGGTTTTATCGCCGGTCTGTGGCTTGCAAAGGTCAGAGCCCGTAAGCCAGGCAGTGGCTGGACAGTAGATCAGGTCGATGACCTGCTGGTTTACATCGTACTTGGAATCATCCTCGGCGGACGCATCGGTTATGTTTTCATCTACCACATCGACCTGTTTTTTCAGAACCCTCTATACCTGTTTAAGATCTGGCAGGGAGGCATGTCCTTCCATGGTGGATTCATAGGCGTCACGGTTGCGCTATGGCTGTTTGCCCGCAAACACAACAAAAAATGGATTGATGTTGGTGATTTCACCGCCCCTCTTATTCCTCCTGGACTCGCATTTGGCCGTTTAGGCAACTTTATCAACGGCGAATTATGGGGCAGAACCACGGATGTTCCCTGGGGCATGGTTTTCCCAAATGCCGGAAATCTACCCAGACACCCAAGCCAACTTTACCAGTTCGCTGGAGAAGGAGTGTTGCTATTCATCCTGATGTGGTGGTTCAGCTCCAAGCCACGACCTCGATATGCTGTTACAGCGATGTTCATGATCGGTTATGGTGCCTTTCGAACAATGGCAGAGTTTTTCCGCCAACCAGATGCTCAACTGGGTTTCCTGGCGTTTGATTTTCTAACTATGGGAATGCTGCTGTCTGTGCCCATGGTGGTCATTGGCACAGCCCTGATGATCTATGCCTACCAAAAAGGGGAATTACGTCAAAAGCCGAACAAATTATAACCATACTGAGACAATATATGATGTTTTGTCTCAACTGTGTCAAACCTGAGTAAAACACTCTGGAGACTTATTGCGACAGTCGCAGTTAACCGTTATCTAATATCTGCCTTCAAGTTTGTTATGAGAAACAACTGATAATTATGATGCGCTCTGTCTTATTTCTGGCAACCAACCTCGCGGTTGTCCTAACGTTCGGTGTATTCCTGAACATCATTCTTCCGGCACTGGGTATCCAGACCGGAAACATGATGGGCTTACTCATATTTTGTATGCTGTTTGGTGTTGGCGGCTCATTTATTTCGCTCATGCTGTCGAAAAAAATGGCCCTAATGTCCGTCGGCGGCAAAGTCATTAATACCCCCCAAAACAGTGAAGAACGCTGGCTGATTAACACAATAGCCCGGCTGGCCAAACAGGCCGGTTTACCCATGCCCGAAGTCGCGTTATATCAATCCCCGGATATCAACGCTTTCGCCACTGGTTCCAGCAAAGATAAATCTCTTGTGGCGGTCAGTACCGGGCTGCTACACAGCATGAATCAGGATGAACGGGAGGCTGTCCTTGCCCACGAACTCAGCCATATAGCCAATGGAGATATGGTAACGATGGCGCTCGTTCAGGGAGTTTTGAACACATTTGTCATGTTTTTTGCGCGTATCGTTGCAGAAATTATCAGTAACTCAGTCAGGAATAACAGTCAAAGCGGAGAAGGTCTTGGGTTTCTCGCCAGAATGGGTATCATTTTTGTCATGGAAATGGTGTTTGGACTGATTGCCAGCATCATTGCAATGTGGTTTAGCCGGCAGCGGGAATACCGGGCAGATGCTGGTGCCGGATGCCTGGTTGGAAAGGAAAAAATGATCGCAGCTCTACAGCGCCTGAAACAGAGTCAGCCATCGCACCTTGAAGGCCAATTAACCGCATTCGGCATTATTGGCCGGCCACGGGATCTGCTTTCCTCACATCCAAGTCTGGATGATCGCATCCGGGCGCTGCAGTCACCCTCCTGATGCCCATGCCGTGGAACATGCTTAAACAATCAGTTCCATGGCTTTTTACTAAGATTTTTGATTGCACTTTCGCCTTCCAACACTTTTTGCAATCCCCCCTATTTACGAACACTACTCTCGTCAACCAATCCGCAGATAACCTATTCCATTCACTGAAAGTTACGTTACTATCGTCTCAGGGAAGCCAAATAACAACGCAGAGGCCTGACGACTTGGGCCGATGCTACATGTGGGGTTTTTATGCATCTGATTAAAGATTTGGAAGCGGCGTTGATAGCATGTCCATTCGATATTCTCGGCTGGCAACAGCACCAGGGAGTTGACCTTATACGAGCCTGGGTCCCCGGAGCTCAAAGCATTGCCATTAGCCCTCTGGAAGAACACAGTGAACAAATGGAAATGCAGGCACTGGGCGAAGGAGGACTATTCGAATTACCCTGGCCCGATAACAAATCCAAATTCACCTATCGACTACACATCACCCGTTCAGACACCACCTTCTCCATTATCGACCCTTACCAGTTCAAAGAGCGCAGTTTTCAGGATTTTCCCCAGGACGAAGACCATATCTATCAAAACATGGGAGCACATCTTTGCCAGGCCGAGGGAGTGGATGGTCAAACTGTCAACGGTGTCCGGTTCGCACTATATGCCCCGAACGCGAGAACTGTCAGTGTGGTGGGCGACTTTAATAACTGGGATGGCAGACGTACTCCCATGACCAGTGGTCATGATGGAATATGGCGTCTGTTTATACCTGCCCTTCAGGCAGGAGATCTCTACAAATACGAACTAAAAAACCAACAGGGGCATCTGCTGCCATTGAAGTCAGACCCTGTCGGCTTTTACCACGAACAGTATCCCTCATTTGCTTCAGTGGTGACCGACCACTCCAGCTATCAGTGGCAGGATCAAAAATGGCAGCAACAGCCTCTACCGACCTGGAAAGAAATCCCCATATGTGTTTATGAAGTTCATGTTGGCAGCTGGAAACACAACAAAGGCCAACCCCTTAGCTGGCTGGAACTCAAAGATCAATTGATTCCTTATGTAGTGGAAATGGGCTTTACCCATATCGAGCTGCTTCCGGTCATGGAATACCCTTACGATGGTTCCTGGGGTTACCAACCCCTTGGATTGTTTGCACCAACCAGCCGCTTTGGCAGCGTAGATGACTTCAAAACCTTTATCGATGCCTGTCACCAGTCTGGAATCGGAGTCATTGTCGACTGGGTTCCGGCGCATTTCCCGTCCGATGCCCATGGTCTTGCAAGGTTTGATGGCACCCCTCTTTATGAATATGAAGATCCACGTCGAGGCTGGCATCCTGACTGGAATTCCTACATTTATGACTTCGGTCGCAAGACTGTCTGCGATTTTTTGATCAGCTCAGCAGTAGCCTGGTGCGACCTTTTTCATATCGATGGAGTCCGGGTCGATGCAGTCGCTTCAATTTTGTATCTGGATTATTCCCGCGAAGAAGGGGAATGGATACCTAACATCCACGGTGGAAACCACAATTACGAAGCGATCAACTTCATTCAACGTTTCAATACCGCCGTTTACGCTCACTTCCCCAAAGCATTTACCGTGGCCGAAGAATCAACATCATTTGATGGTGTCAGCCGGCCGGTACACAACGGCGGCCTTGGATTTGGCTTCAAATGGAATATGGGGTGGATGCATGACACTCTGGAATACATGAAGCATGAACCAATACATCGTAAATACCATCACAACGAAATCTCCTTTCCGATGGTTTATGCCTATAGCGAAAACTACATTCTGCCACTCTCACATGACGAGGTGGTGCATGGCAAAGGATCGATTATCGGTAAAATGCCCGGAGACGAGTGGCAACAGACGGCCAACCTGCGTGCTTATTATGCATTCATGTACTGCCATCCCGGGAAAAAACTCAATTTCATGGGCAATGAAATTGGCCAGGTTGGAGAATGGCAGTACCAGCAAAGTCTCGATTGGCATATTTTAGAATTTGACCGTCATCGTGGCATACAACAGCTGTTTAAAGATCTAAACCATCTGTATCGCTCTGAGCCGTCGCTTTATCGACTGGACAGCAGCCCTTCCGGATTTCAATGGCTTAACTATGGCGATGCAGACGCCAGTGTTATCAGTTTTATGCGGTTTGACCATGAGCGCCAGAACCCGATCATCGTTATCACCAATTTCACTCCAGTTCCCCACGAACGTTATCGCCTCGGAGTGCCAGAGTCTGGGTCGTATCAACTGATATTTAACTCAGATGCCAAAGAATATTGGGGCAGCGGTTTCGATACAGGTATAGCCTTCAAGGCCGATGAGATCGCCCAGGACGATCAACAATTTTCCATTGAAGTCCGCTTACCGCCTCTGGCGACTATAGTTGTAAGAAAGCAACCTTAAATCATAGCCGGATCAACCGCTAATAATCGGGCAAGAGAGAATATTGGCACCATGACGATCACTTACGCGCATACGATCACCCAAGGGAAACTCAAACCTTTGGGTGCGACCCTGAATCATGTGGGATGCAACTTTGCAGTACATGCCCCCTGGGCCACCAAAGTTGAACTGTGTTTATTCAATAATGAAGACAGCGAAATTGACCGGCTGGCTCTGCCAAGCCGGACAGGCTCGATCTGGTATGGTTTTGTTCCGGGGATACAGGCCGGACAACGTTACGGCTATCGGGTGCACGGTACATTTGCTCCCAATGGCGGAATGATGTTCAACCCAAGTAAATTGCTGATCGACCCATACGCCCATGCCTTATCAGAACCCTGCGCGTTTGGCAGCCTGCAATTCGGCTATGATCGTAAACACCCCCATTCAATTAAAAAGTGTACCAAAGATTCGGCTAAGCAAATTCCCAAATCAGTGGTGGTTGACCATGAATTTGACTGGCAGGGAGTCGCCAAGCCCGGACACAGCTGGAACGACACGATTCTGTATGAAACCCATGTCCGTGGCATGACTAAAAAATTTACTCAGATTCCAGAAGAAATACGAGGTACCTACCTGGGAATGGCCCACCCAGCCACAGTGGCTTATTTAAGGCTGCTTGGGATCACTGCTGTACAACTGTTGCCGATATACGCATTTGTATCCGAGGAACGACTGAACAATCTCGGACTATCCAACTACTGGGGCTACAATCCAGTCAACTTTTTCTCACCCGATCCCCGATATGCCTATAAAGATGCCGTAACAGAAGTGAAGACTCTGGTCAGAGAACTTCATAAAGCCGGTATCGAAGTCATCCTGGATGTTGTCTACAACCACACTGCAGAAGGCAATATGTCTGGTCCAACCTACAGCTTCCGTGGGATGAACCGGGGGTTTTACCGCACCCAGCCTCATGATCGCACTCAATTTGTCGACTACAGTGGTTGTGGCAATACACCCAACATATACCGAACTTCCGTGCTACGCATGGTTATGGACAGTATGAGACACTGGATTACCCACTATCACATAGATGGATTCAGGTTCGATCTGGCTGCCGCGATGGGGCGCGAACAGTGGGACTACAACAAATCATCGTCATTCTTCAAAACCATTGCCCAGGATCCTGTTCTGACCGATATCAAACTAATTGCCGAACCGTGGGATATCGGTATGGGAGGCTATCAACTGGGTCAGTTCCCAGAACAATGGTACGAATGCAATGACAAGTTTCGTGACACCGTACGTTCATTCTGGCGTGGTGATCAGGGGAAACTACCTGACTTTTCCACCCGGATGATGGGGAGCCGGGACATCTTTCGCAAAGGCGCACGGGAGACATCCACCAGCCTGAATTTTATTACCTACCATGACGGTTTTACGCTTGAAGATCTGGTGAGTTATAACTTTCGCCACAACCATGACAACATGGAAAACAACAACGATGGGCACGGCAACAATATCAGCGCTAATTATGGCATTGAAGGCCCGACCACCAATCCACAGATCAGACATCTTCGTGCCCGACAAAAACGCAACATGATCGCAACCCTGATGCTATCCCAGGGCAGCGTTCATTTTCTCGGCGGTGATGAAATCAGCCGCACCCAGCAAGGCAACAACAACGCATATTGCCAGGACAACGAAATCAGCTGGTACAGCTGGAAACTCAATATTGAGGAACTGCGAATGCTGGAATTTGTCCGGCAAATGATCAATATCCGCAAAGCCTCTACATTGTTTGGGGACTTAATCCTGAACTCCAAACAAACCGAACACGAACCAGTAACCAGCGATGAAGTTCACTGGTTTCGCCCGGATGGTGAGGCAATGACCATTGCGGACTGGCACAACCCAGGCATGAATTCCATCACCATACTGCTCTCAACCAGTATTGCCAGCTTTAGCAAAGATGTTTTGAAGGAGTGTCAGGAGTGTTTTTTACTGCTCATTAACGCTGGCCGGACAAAACAGACGTTTACAATACCGGCCAGCCCAGCAGGTGGATGGAAAATGGTGTTCAATACAGCTGAAAACGACGGCCTGAGGCCTGCGGCCTGGTGCTTGATCAGTGATCAGATTGACTTATGCGATCATTCCCTGACCCTGCTAAGCCATCCAAACTGGGTGATCGGCACAGCCTATGACCCCTCAACCTTACCAATTCAGCTTGATGACCATACATCTGATTAAGGCCAGTTAAACATCACTTCCGACAATGGCTGGCGGCTCTGATCATAGCTTTTCCATAAATCCGCATAACTGATCCCACTGTGCGGATGCATTTCTGTCGGAGCCAGATCCGACAGCGGCTTTAAGACAAACGCGCTAGTCAGGATTTCTGCTCTTGGCAAAGTAATTCCGTCAATTTCACCAACAGCATCACCGTAAGTCAGAATGTCGATATCGAGAGTTCTGGCACTGAAACGCGCCATGGAACGGTCACGCCCATGTAAATCCTCAATGGCTTTTAACTGTCGGCTCAACTCACCACAGCCAATCGTAACATCCATAGACACCACCAGATTCAGAAAATCATCGCCGTCGAATCCTACTGCAGCACTTTCATAAACCGGCGATAAATCCAACTTGCCAAAATGTTCACTCAGCATATTCAGACCACTGGCCAGATGACGATAACGATCAATATTACTGCCAAGACTCAAATACACACGAATCATTGCGACGCCCCTACCTGACCATAATTCCGGTAAATCTGCACACCAACCGTCTGTGCGGCTTTAACTGCACCAGGTTTATACAGTGTCAGCAAAACAGCGGGAACAAAAAACTCTTCATGAATCAGTCTGGCAGTTTCTTCTGCCAGAGTTTCAATCAATCCGTATTGAGAAGCGCCGACAAATGCCAGCAACCGCTGGCTCAAGCGGTCATAATCCAGGGCCAGACTCAAATCATCATGACGGGCAGCCGGGCAATTATCCCAGTCCAGTTCAAGATCAAGAACGAGCTTTTGGGTAATATTACGCTCCCATTCGTAAACCCCAATAACCGCTTCAACTTCCAAGCCCTTGATAAGCACCTTATCCACGTTATACCTCTCTAACTGCGGGAATCTGTAATTCGGTTAACGGCCAACGGGCCCGTGGGCGGACAGCAAGATCAGTGTGCTCACCGGCCATTAGACGCTTGGTTCCAGCATACGCAATCATGGCACCGTTATCGGTACAAAACTCAACTCTTGGATAAAACAGCCGACTGCGCTGTTTAACTGCCATATCGGCAAGTTTTTCACGCAACCGCACATTGGCACTGACACCACCGGCAATCACCAGTGTTTTATGGCCAGTATGCTGAAGCGCCCGACGGCATTTGATCGCCAGTGTATCGACAACTGCTTCCTGAAAAGCCCATGCCACATCCGCCATATCCTGCTCGGCCACTGCCTCATTCACCGCCAACGCAGCAATCTGTACCCGCACAGCAGTCTTCAAACCACTGAAACTGAAATCCATTCCCGGACGATCCACCATCGGCCGTGGGAATACGAATCGATCCGGATGCCCCTTCTGCGCCAGTTTCCCCAGCAATGGTCCTCCCGGATAAGGCAATCCCATCATCTTGGCAGTTTTATCAAACGCTTCACCTGCCGCATCATCAAGGGTTTCACCCAACAAAGTATAGGCACCAATGCCCTCCACATTGATCAACATGGTATGTCCACCACTGACCAGCAATGCCACAAATGGAAAATCCGGGCCATTCTCCTCCAGCAAAGGAGCGAGCAAATGCCCTTCCATATGATGGACACCGATTGCAGGTACGTCCCAGGCAAACGCCAACGAACGTCCGACCATACCACCGACCATTAGCGCACCGATCAACCCAGGTCCTTCTGTATAAGCGACACCATCGATATCGCCCCAAGCCAAACCCGCCTCGGCAAAACATCCCCGGATCAAACCAGGCAACTTGCGAATATGATCGCGACTGGCCAGTTCAGGTACAACACCACCGAACTCGGCATGCATGTCGATCTGGCTGTATAACTGATGAGCCAGCAAGCCCTTCTCACTGTCATAAATGGCGACGCCGGTTTCGTCACAACTGGATTCTATGCCCAATACCCGCATTGGAACCTCGTCTGTTAATCAGGGCGGGCATAATAATCGTGCCATCTCAGACATTAAAGCGTTTATCGCGTTGAACCCATGATTTGATGGCCGTCACAACCCGTAATTATTATTATGTCAGGGAAATCTGGCAGGAACCGCATAACTCAGCTTTACTTAATCGCGACAGATCAGTAAAATCCGCCCCCCTTGGTCTACGCATCCCTGTCGATACCTGTGGAGTATCAATGCGATAACACCAAGGAACTCACTCATTAAATTAATTTGGTTGATCAACAAAGGTTTATTGAATGCCAAGCGTAAAAGTTAAAGAAAACGAACCATTTGACGTAGCCCTGCGTCGTTTCAAACGCTCCTGTGAGAAAGCAGGTGTTTTATCCGAAGTTCGCCGTCGTGAATTCTACGAAAAACCAACCTGGGTTCGTAAACGCAAAGCTGCAGCTGCTGTAAAGCGTCACCAGAAAAAACTGAGCCGCGAAAACCGTCGTTTACAGCGCCTCTATTAACAGTTTGATCTGTTAAATAAGTAATATCCCAACAACTTCCACGGAGTCCGGCATGAGTCTTAAAGAAAGACTGCAGGAAGAAATGAAGTCAGCCATGCGAGCGAAAGACAAAGACCGTCTTTCAACCATACGCTTGATGCTGGCTGAATTAAAACGCGTGGAAGTGGACGAAAGAATTGAGCTGCCAGATGAGCGCATTTTAGCCATACTTGATAAGATGCAAAAGCAGCGCCGCGACTCGATAAACCAATTCGAGCAGGCGAAACGCGAAGATCTGGCCGCTAAAGAAAGATCCGAACTGGAGGTGATCGCTGAATTCCTGCCCGAACCGTTGGGCGAGGCTGAACTCAATGCGCTGATAGATGCAGCCATTGCAGAAGTCGGTGCCAGTTCTATGGCTGATATGGGTAAAGTCATGGCATTGGTAAAACCAAAGGCTCAAGGTCGTGCAGACATGAGTGAAATCAGTAAGGCGGTGAAAGGCCGCCTTGGCTGAATCTTCCCATCCTGGAATAATATTCTCGCCCTGATATACCATCAGGTTAAACTGTGATCGGTTATAGATCTAAGAATCCATTGCCAGATAAACTGCTACTGGCATTTTTGTGATGCTGTGTTGTCGTCCACCCTTCATGATCGATTACTATATGAAAACAAAGTTTTTCCGTTGTACCCTGTTCGATTTAACTTTACACCGTTTCGTTTATGAACAGCGGTAGAATCCCACAAAGCTTCCTTGATGACGTATTGGGTCGGGTCGACATCGTCGACGTGGTTGGTTCACGCGTCAAACTCAAAAAGTCCGGAAAAAACTACATGGGCCTGTGCCCGTTTCATCATGAAAAATCCCCCTCTTTCAGCGTTAACTCAGACAAACAGTTTTACCACTGTTTCGGGTGTGGTGCCGGCGGCGATGCCATTCAGTTTTTGATTGAATATGAACGCCTGGATTTCACAGCCGCCGTTGAAGAGCTTGCCCGCTTTGTCGGTATGGAAGTACCTCGGGAAGAAAGCCCACAGCAACGGGAACAGCACAAACTCCAAAGCCAGCTCTATCAAGTTCTGAAACGGGCGAGCGAACTGTACTATCAGAATCTCAAAGCCCATGAACAGCGCCATCAGGCAGTGAATTATTTAAAAACACGGGGACTAAGTGGCCAGATTGCCAAACATTTTCAGATTGGCTTTGCACCTGAAGGCTGGCAAAACCTGAAAGACCAATTGCTCAAAGAAAATCATAGCAACGAACAACTGTTACTTGCCGGATTAACCGTCGAATCAGAACAGGGCACTCAATATGACCGCTTCCGCAATCGCATCATTTTTCCAATCCGCGATGCCAGAGGCAGAACAATCGGTTTTGGCGGTAGAGTACTGAATAATGACAAACCCAAATATCTCAATTCCCCGGAAACACCGGTATTTCATAAAGGTCAGGAATTGTACGGCCTGTATGAAGCCAAGCAGATCAAAGGCAAACTTGAGCGTATTTTAATTGTCGAAGGTTATATGGATGTCGTTGCACTGAGTCAGCATGGTATCCACTACGCAGTTGCCACACTAGGGACTTCTACCAGCGATACACACCTGCAACGACTGTTCAAACTGGTTGACGACGTCACATTTTGTTTTGATGGCGACGCAGCGGGTCGTAACGCGGCTTGGCGCGCATTGGAAATCGCCATCAACCATTTACAGGATGGTCGTCAGATTCGCTTTTTATTTCTACCCGATGGAGAAGACCCGGATTCACTGGTACGAAAAGAAGGCCCAGAACAGTTTGCTCTGCGAATTCGTGAAGCAACCCCACTGATCGACTTCTTATTCAATAAAATCAAAGAAAACATCAATATCAACACCCTGGATGGCAAGGCCAGTTATGCCAAACAACTGCTTGGCTGGCTGGATCAGCTACCTGGAAAGAGCCTGATTCGGGCATTAGCAACGACACGCCTGGCAGATATTACTGGGCTGGCGGAAGAAACCCTGAAATCGCTGACTGCAACCCAACCCGAACAAACAGCAGAGACTCTCGAGGAGGCAGAACAGCCACAACAGGCACCGACGTTCACGCCTGAAAAAAAGACTCATAACGATTTCTTCGGGGAAAACTATAAACCTAAACAATCTGCTCTCAATCAGGCACAAAAATTAATTGCCAACCTGATCAGACAACCACAACTGGCCAAAAACCTGACACTGCCGGAAGACTTCCAAAATACTACGGATGTTGACACCCAGCTGCTGTTACAAGTTATCAAGCTATTGAACCAGGCTCCGGCAGAGCATCTTATAAATCCCTTTCTAACCTGCGACTGGCTGCACAGTCAGGGACTGGACAAAATTCTCCGGCATATCGAAAACTCCGACTACTTCTGGCTGGTGAAATATAAGAAGCCAGAGGAACAAGCCAACTGGGAGGAATCGGAATTACAAAAAAATCTGCAGGATTTACAAGAAAAATTGCCTGATAAAGAGTATCTGCACTTGAAAAACAGGATCACACACCATAGTTCTGAGGTCACGGAAGAGGAACGCAATCGCTACAAAGAACTATTGGTTCAACGTAAGCGCTGAGGGCTATGACCCAGGACACTCCAGGCTGAGAGAAATCATAATCCAGCCAATCCACCGGCATTCCATGTTCGCCAGTTAAGTATTTTCAACTGGAAAATGAACCAGAAAAAACGTTATAATGCGCGGCTAAATTTTTCCCTTCCGATTTCATTAACCAAACATGGATCCACAGTTTATATGGCGGATAAGCAAAAACAGCAGTCACGCCTCAAGGTTCTGATTGCCCGGGGTAAAGAGCAAGGTTACCTTACCTACGCCGAAGTGAACGACCACTTGCCGGATGATATAGCCAGCCCGGAACAAGTGGAAGAAATCATTCAAATGATCAACGACATCGGTATTCAGGTGTTTGAACAGGCACCGGATACTGATCAGCTCATGATGGAAGGCGCCTCGTCACCAGCCGATGACGACGACGCAAGCGAAGAAGCTGCAGCCGCACTTGCAGCGGTAGAATCAGATACTGGTCGAACCACCGACCCGGTACGCATGTACATGCGCGAAATGGGTACTGTCGAGCTGCTAACTCGCGAAGGCGAGATCGTTATTGCCAAACGTATCGAAGAAGGCTTGCGTGATGTCATGCAGGCACTGGCTTTATTTCCGGGTAACGTCGAGCAGATTCTGGCCGCTTATGCCATGTCCCAGGAAGAAGAAGGTCGGTTATCAGATGTATTGGTCAGCTTCCTGGATCCGGATGACAACAGCTTATCCGTACCACCAGTGCCCGAAGAAACGCAAGACGACATCGCTGATGACGACGACATCAGCGATGATGATGACGATGACGATGACGACTCCACGGATGAAGAAGAAGATGTCGGCATTGACCCCGAATACGCCAGAGAGCGTTTTAATGAGCTTGCAAATATCTATAAGCAATGCAAGTCGGTCATCGAGAAACATGGTCGCGCATCCAAAGAGGCTGGCGTAGTACTCAAAGAGCTTGGCCAAATCTTTGCTCCATTCAAGCTCGCTCCCAAACAGTACGATGACATTATGTTGCGGACCCGCGGCGCAATGGCGATTATTCGTGAGCAGGAGCAGAAGTTCCTGGAGATCTGTGTTCGTAAAGTCAAAATACCGAGAAAAGTATTCCTGTCCGGTTTTATTGGCAACGAAATGAACGAAGAATGGCTGGAAAGTCTGCTTAACAATCCTACCTACGAAGATGCTCTGGTACGTTACGAAGTGGAATTGCGCCGGGCACAGCGAAAACTGCGTCAATTGCAGGACAAAGTGGGTCTGAGTATTGCTGAAATCAAAGACATCCATCGCAGCATATCCATTGGTGAAGCCCGTGCCCGCCGTGCCAAAAAGGAAATGGTGGAAGCCAACCTGCGTTTGGTGATTTCGATTGCCAAAAAATACACCAACCGTGGATTGCAGTTCCTGGACCTGATTCAGGAAGGCAACATCGGTCTGATGAAAGCCGTGGACAAGTTCGAATATCGTCGTGGTTATAAGTTCTCAACCTATGCCACATGGTGGATTCGTCAGGCAATTACCCGTTCAATTGCCGATCAGGCCAGAACGATCCGTATTCCGGTTCATATGATCGAAACGATCAACAAACTGAACCGCATCAGTCGCCAAATGCTGCAGGAGATGGGACGCGAGCCCACACCGGAAGAGTTATCCGAACGCATGGATATGCCGGAAGACAAAATCCGCAAGGTGCTGAAGATTGCCAAAGAGCCTATTTCCCTGGAAACCCCAATTGGTGATGACGAAGACTCAAGCCTTGGCGATTTCATCGAAGATGGTTCCATGGACAGCCCGGTGGATACCGCAACCGGTTCCAGCCTCGAAGAGTCAACCCGCGAAGTTCTGGCTGGTCTGACGGCTCGTGAAGCCAAGGTACTCAGAATGCGTTTTGGTATCGACATGAACACTGACCACACCCTTGAGGAAGTGGGCAAACAGTTCGACGTTACCCGTGAACGTATTCGTCAGATAGAAGCCAAGGCTCTGAGAAAGCTCAGGCACCCAAGTCGCAGCGATCACCTTCGCAGCTTCCTGGACGAATAGAGCCCATACGGGAGAGACAAATCGTCCATCCAAAAAAACCGGCCAAAAAAGCCGGTTTTTTTATGCCTGTCAGTTGGTCACGACTCAATTATTCTATTCGGCCTGGCGGCAATATTGTCACACTGGCTGGCGTCATAATACGCTCCAGCATTTCCATATGCTGACGCTGGGCCGTCAACGTTGGCGTTTTCTGGTACTCTGCGTAGTTCAGCAACAGTCTCTGCGTATCCCCTTCCGCTTTCTCCCGTTGTTCAGAGGCCCAGGCCTGAGACTGCAGCGTGGTCCTGTTGGCCTGACTGCGGGCTTCAGCCAGCCTTGAACTGCGCTCCCCCTGCTCTTCCTGTACCAGACGTTGACGTTCAGACCGGGCACTGTCAACGTCATCAAAAGCGCGCTGAATGGATCCCGGCGGGTCCAGTTTCTGGATCTGCACTGCTGTCACCTTAACTCCCAGATTCAAGTCATAGGCCTGCTTTTGAATCGATTGGCGTAGCGTCTGCTGTAACTCGTTGCGGCCGGTCGTTAACAACGTATCGATATCCAACTGAAGCAAACTGACAACCGCAGAAGCCATCGCAACATTTTTCAACAACTCTTCCGGCGCCTGGCTATGAGTGGCAAAAATACCAGGCTGCTGAATGGTGTATTGAACATTCAGCACCAGATTGACCAGGTTCTGATCGCCCGTGGTAACCTCACTCTGTACATCAACCTCACTCAATTCATTAAAATCCAACAGCATCGAACGTACTGACGAAACGGACAACAACTGAATACGTTCCAATGGCCAAGGCAGGTGATAATGAATACCCGGCGGAACCCGATCATCGACGATACGACCAAACCGATAAAGAATGCCGGCCTGTTCAGCTCCAACCGTATAAAACCCACCCAATATATATAACCCTGGCAACACCCCTAATATTAACACCCAAGCCAGCCTGCGGGTCTGCCGCCAGACCCGGCTGAAATCTGTTTCAACGCGCATGATCGGACTCCGCTGGCGGCGACCAGAAGTACTTCAATAATGGCGAATCCGTCGATAACACAAAGCGGGTGTCTTTGTTGAGGATTTTGTCATATGCATCCATCAGACGATAAAAACGGTAATATTCCGCGTTTTTCTGATAGGCATCAGCATAGATTTTCGCGGCTTCCGCCTCACCCTGACCTTTAACAATCTGACTGTCACGCCGTGCTTCCGCCAGCAGCTTGCGAACTTCCAACTCTGTTTCAGCTTTAATGCGAGCCGCCTGCTCCTGCCCTTCAGCCCGATACTGGCGGGCAATTTTTTCCCGCTCAGAAGACATGCGATTATAAATGGCTTTGAGATTCTGCTGCGGAAAACCAATACGGCTCGAACGCACCGCCAGAATATCGATACCAAAGGATTCCGTTGAACGCACCCGCACCGACTCAGTCACCTCGGTAAACAAAGATTCCGTTTGATTCTGTTCTGCTGCGGCAGTGAGCAGGCTGCTCAGGGGAGTACGACCGATGGCACTGCCAACCTCAGAACCAGCCAGATCCGCGAGGCGAATCTCGGCTGTGGTCGCATCCCGCACCGAGGCCAGAAATTTTTCCGGATCCTGTACCCGCCACACCACAAAACTGCGCACCACCAGATTACGACGATCACGGGTAACAAACTCTGCCGGCTCCAACTGCAATAGCTGCAATCGGCTGTCTACCCGTACTGCGGTCTGAACCGGATCAGGCCATTTGAATGCCAGACCGGAATCCTCTATCACCCGCACCGGTTTACCAAACTGCGTAATCACCACCTGCTCGGTGGCCGGAACAGCCAGCATTGATGTCGAAGCCAGATAAATCAACACAATCAATACACCCAAAGAGATCAGATACTTTCGCATTACGGTTTTAACCTTATGTCCGGTAACAACACATCTTGTTTTACTCCACCCCAAACCCGAAGATCCCGGTTATCGAATGACTGGTCGATAATTGTCAGCTGACGATCCGCCAGAGTGTTCTGAATGTGTTCAAGATAACGATTGAATTCGATGAGTTTCGGAAATATTCGATAAATATCAGCCATACTGGAAAACCTGCCAGCATCACCGGTGGCCATAATCTGCTGTTCCAATTGGCTGGCACTGGCTTCAGAGGCCAGCAGGATTTTTTCCGCCAATGCCGTATGCACCTGCTGAAAATTCTCCGCCTCCGCCAGCAGTTTAAGACGTGCACTTTCCTGCTGGGCCACAAACATATCCCGATAGAGAGCGACCGTCTGATTAGGTGGCTGCACCTTCAGTAAATGCATATTGATAATGGTCACCGTCAAACCAACGGCTGCAAGGGATTGTTCAACCTGCCGCCGTATGGTCAACAAAAAACCATCCGGAACACTGTTAAGCAAGTCATCGAAACGATGGCAGGCAACCGCCTGAGACAACGCACTGGTGGCATAGGCATTAATCATCGCGTCGACCTGATTGACCGAATTCCACTGCCGCCCCCAGTCTCCCAACCGATACTGCATGGCAATCGTGACATTGACCAATGCCTCATCCGCGGTAATGAAGTGCTTGCCGATGTCACGGGGGTCATCAGTGGATTCGCGCCACTGCTGCCACAACAACGGACTACCCGACTGTTCAACCGCCAGTGGTGTACCAATCAGCATTCGATGCACTTGTTGTTGTGGTACCTGTTTTATCGAGCCCATCGGCCACGGCCAGTGATAATGCAACCCAGTATCCAGCGGTTCACCCACAACCCTGGCAAACACCAATTTCACGCCTTGGTATCCGAGTGGGATCTGAGTAATACCTGAGGCAGCATAAGCCGATAGCAACCCAACGATATACAGCATCGGGGGAATCATCCTGATCCCACGCCAGAAACGCCATACCGCATCAACCAGTTTTCGCCCCGCAACCGACTTCTGCAGCAACGAAAAAAAAGCATCCGACACCGATAACTGCACCAGTGCCTGACCTAATAACAGGCTTCGAAGACCGGAAATCAACAGCTCTATGCCAGCAATTCCCACCAGCACGGCAATTAACACCGCCACCAGATGATCCAGGTACAACCCCATCAGCATGCCCACAAAAGACAGCAACACTGCCAGCGACGACAAAACATCCAGATGACTGTGATAGCCATCAGCCTCCAATGCCGGTGACTGGGTATCACGCCCCACTGAGGTTTTTAACTGCGCCATGAAATAGGCAATCAGAATCGTGATGATCACCCCAACGATACCAATCCAGATTCCGCCGACATTCCTAGCCACAGCGGTATCGGCCTCGCGCACCTGAGTGATAATTTCGTAAGGGACGTACAAGATACTCAGCGCCACGAACAGCGCCATCAGAGATTCGATCCGATAAGCCTTCTCGACACCTGTGGCAACAACTCTACGTTCTTGCACATAGCGGATCACCAGACTGGCCAGCAATACCAGAGATATGAGCAGGTCGGTAACCGAATGCAGAGCATCAGCCCATAACGCCGTACTACCGGTAAAGACAGCAAGCCCTGCTTTCAATCCGATCAACAGACTGTCAGCAGTGATGGCCACAAGAGAGGTACGAATACGACGATCAGACAAAAACGACATGGAATGAGAATGATTAGCAACCTGATTTTTGACAGGCTACCAATCAAATATGACACCGCCATGACAATGTCATAAGTTCGTCACATTACATTCTTTGCAATGCAACGCCGCTATCCCCTATGAAAAACAGCGGCGTTAGAGGTTTCGCCTCTGACAGGCGAAAATCAATGGCTAATCAAGTACTTTAATCAGCTTTTCCCGACAGATCTGCGCCAGCTCTCTGGGTTCGGAACTGGACAGCTCATTTGCTTCCGGTATCGCAAACATCCAGAGACCTATATCGTAACGGCTTTCCCATATGCTCCGGTGGCCGACAAAATACTTAATGAATTCACCTGTATCATAGTCACCATGACAATCCGGAATAATTTCCGTGGCTTTGACATAACCATTAGCATCAGTAATGGCGGATGCTACCACCGC
Source organism: Gynuella sp. (assembly GCF_050297175.1). Lineage (NCBI taxonomy): Bacteria > Pseudomonadati > Pseudomonadota > Gammaproteobacteria > Oceanospirillales > Saccharospirillaceae > Gynuella > Gynuella sp. The sequence goes on from NZ_JBNKSF010000035.1 coordinate 426,006, forward strand.
ATCCTCACCCAGTATGGGCAGAGAATATAAAAACTTAACCGTTGCACCACTGACACCCTCGCCGGCCGAATCGGTCAGCCTGGCCTGCCAGTTCAACTCATTGTGGACCTGGATGTAAGGACTCATACCATAGGGCAATCCAACCAAAGTCTCCGTGGTATCAATATCAAAGTTGCCGAAAGATTTTATCGGCGTAACCATGTTCAGGTGATAATACTGGGCCGGGTCATTTTCAATACCTGATTTCTGCGTCACCCGAAAATACAGAACATCTCCAGCCTTAGCGGGTAACGAATAACTTTTGCCCGTTTCCAGCACATACCATTGCGCATTGAGATACACAGCAGCATCCTGATCTGTTCCCGAAAATCCAAAGGCAATATCTTTATTGTGGGTGAGTGTATAACGGTAATAGTCCACGTCTCCGGACCAATCCAAATTGGCTTCGATGTAATTCATATCCTTGGGCATATCGTAGGCATTTGCCGGAGTATCATTGCCCTCATAGCCATCGACGTTGGTGTTCACCGCTACCGCAAAATGAACATCTGCACCATCGGACTCAACCGTCAACATCTGCATATAATAATGACCACGTTCTGCATAGATAGATACAGAATCTTCTGCCGAGGACAAACGGGAAGCCCCCAGCTGAGTAAACTCATAGTTCCCCTGAATATCCTGGTAGACCTCCAGATCCATCTGCCGGCCATCCGCTTGGTCGTAAACAAAAAAATCAGCTCTGGCATTTTCCGGCATATCAAAATAGGCACAATAGACACCATCGGTTTCCGGCGCCAGTGTATAAATGGTGTTGGTTTCCATTTGTGAACAGGCGGGTGTGTATTCATTGCTGTAACTACGGGCATGGAGCTCTTTGTTCACGGGGGAACGCGTCCATGGATGAACTTCTGTATCAGCGTTTTCCACCTCAGCGGCATCAAAATCCAGAGAGATGGAGGGCAATTGAAAGTTCTCTTCAACCGTCGCTGGCGCTACATCGACCATTCGGTCCGTTACCCTGATCGAGCTACCGACCTGCTGACTACCCTCCTGACAGGACAGCAGCAACACACCACAAGTCATCAATATAAATATTGTTTTTATATTCATCTATGTCTATCTCCATGTTAAAAACCCCAATTATTTTCAGGGTATATCAACATTCTTATATATCAATATTTACTAATTAAAAAAACACAGGCATTTACGACACAACCCAAAAAAACCTTCTGATCAAGTAAAAAAATCTTTTGAAACCCGGCTATCCATCGGATATCTCAAACAAACAGAACATTCATTATAGACAGCAATAATCCGTTATCATCAATTAGTATGAGGCATAAATTCCAAAGATATTTGATAGCCCGGCAAATAGCCGGCCGACAAACAACTCCCGGATTTTCACTCCAAACTCTCAGCTTCAAGAACACAAAAATTTACAGCCAGACAAAAATTTCACCGCCATGATAAATCGGCAAATGAGAATCCAGCTAACAACAAGAACCATAAGACAGTGCTGACTTGAAGAACCATCAGAAAAAGAGAGAGAAATAAACATGCTCATAAAATCTGCAAAAATCTGGGCGGGATGCATCATGCTAGTCACGATCATGTCCTGTAATGACACACAGAACTCATCTGCAAATACCCGCGTTGCGAGTATTCTGTCGTCCCCCATAACGGTCCAGGAGAACCTGTCAGTGCCAAGCAACCAGGCTTTGACCATTGACATGACCCCTACTCAGGCAAGTACCTGGCAGCCAGACCATTTCGACTCTTTGTCCGAAAACAGATCTGCGGTACCGGCTGTCCGTACTTATAGTTCCAACTACACCCCCTACTGCAACAAAGCTGAACTGAATACTTTGTACACGCTGACTCCCGCTGTGGGTAACACCTATTGCGTCTACTTCGACGTACCGGTCGACGCGCGAACTGTATTTTTCGTCGAAAACCAGACCAGTAATCGTCAGGTAGACCTGCAATTAATTCAGGATATCCAGGCCAACCATGTATTCACCGGTATTGGTTATTCCGCTCAATCCGGAACCAGCGACAACATTTCCCTGTTTGCTGATGCCGGTCACTACTATATACAGATCAGCGCCAGCGCAGCCGATGGTCAGTCAGTACAATTTGGTGTCTCCGCCAAAAACCTGTTTACTCTGAATCAGGACATGAATTACATCCAGCACACCCTCGACTACAACACCGATGTCGACTATTTCCGCATCAAGTCTGATCACGCCAAGGAAATGGTGCTGAAGTTTCTGACCGCAACAAATGAGTTTGACCCTGCTGACTGGCATCTGGAGATTTTTGATGGTGTGGATAGCTGGATGCAGGTGAGTGCCAGTACCGAAGCAAGCTTTAATGTACCGGCAGATCAATATGTGTATATGAGAATTTACCGCGACAATACCGCCAGTGTGGCCGGCACCGGGCTAACCTATCGCTATGCTCTGTTGACCAGCATTCATCACATGACAGATATGACCGCCAAGCCACCCGTCGGCAGCAATGTGACACGTATGCCATATGGCTCAACGTCACCCTATTTTCCCACTCAGTTTTATGACCAGCTGACCTTTCAGACCCGCGTCACTGATTCCGCCGGAGAACCCGTTGAAGGTGCCAATGTCAATTTCTGGATGGGCGTTCCCCCCATCATTCTGACGTTGCCGTCTCAAGGACCCGTGGCAACGGCCATATCTGATGCCAATGGCCTTGCTGTAGCGACCATCCAAGTGGACGACTGCAATGCAGACAGTGTTAGTGCCGTCTACAGCACCTATATCAATAACGGCTCCACCAGAGTCACCCAGCGGACCCATTATCAGCACCTGCAGTGGTCCATCACGGTTCCTGATGCCGCCGCTAACAGTGAGGTACTGAAGACACCGGCAGACTGGACGGCCAACACCACCCAGGAAGCCGCCGAAATCTGCGGCTCCGATATCATCAGTACCGACTGATTCACCGTTAACGGGCCGACAGGATTTGCGTCAGGCCCGTTTTATCACCATCTTCAAGAGACTGATGAACCGTGTCGAACAACGGCTCGATGACACCATCACGACCCTCAATATAACTTTGCTCATTGACGATCACCTTATACGCTTTGTTCAGCATCACCGCGCGTTCAGGGCTCGGTACCAGTAACTCACTGATATCGGTTCGCAGTCTGGCAAACGCATCATGTTTCGGCTGACCGTATTGATCAAAAAACCGGGCAATCACCTCATCGTTAGTGCGAAACTCATTACCCGATAAGTTGGCTTTCAGATAATAACTGTACTCTGGCTCACCATCGGATTCGCGCAAGGGGTCCGCAATGCCAGCAAGGCCTTTTTCCTGCCAGTGATACCAGCCAGACCGATAAGCCTCAAAATCAAACTTGCGGTCAAACGCAAACGTAGTATCCACCGTTACCCCGATGCCACCATGGCAGCCAAGACAGAACCCATGCTCCTCATAGGTTTGGGGGCGTAATTGTCCGTCCTTCTCTTCGATAAATCCCTGCAATACCCAGCCCTGGAGGTTTTCCACCCCCTCTTCCGGGTTGCCATAAATGGTTTTGGTGCGCGCGGGAAAATCATGGCGTTCCTTGGTTTCGTTATCAGCGATCACCCGGTTATCGTAATAATTACGCCACAGTTTTTTACGGGAATAACGCAGCTCTTTCATCCTCGGGGCCAACACCACCTCATCACTGGCATTCACATCCAGATAACGGACACTGTGCAGAAACTCGGTTCCCAGAGGATACAAACCACCGGACAAATGCTCACCCCCTTTTTCAAACAGAACCCTGGCCTTGCCAACATAAGACATAAAGCGCTTTTCTTTGGGAGCCCAGTCATAGGTCACCTGTGTGGCCATAGCCAACTGACCGTCCTTATCCAGATCGACCTTAAGCAGACGTTCATCCACAGCGGCTATTCCAACACTACGACGCTTGATCAACGCCTCTACAATTGCCAGATTAACCTTATACACCTGCAGGTCAAACTGCCCGGCCTCATTCTGCTGAAAACGCTCCGGCAGCCGGATCATCACATCATCCATCGAACCATTAGTCGGCATAAACGTGCCCGGGAAGGGATAATAGGCAAATACCCGCCAGCCACTGTAATCACCATTGGGTTTGTGATCAAAGCCATCCTGATCGAAGTGGTAATACATATCGGGCGTGTAGCCGTCCCAACGGCCATTCTGATTCACATCCCACTGCGGAAGATGTTGCTGGATGCGCTCTGCCAACAGCAACCGGCCGTCGGCATCGATATAGTTACTCTCTTTAACATAATCCATAATGCCCAGATCAGACATCATGGCAACCTCATGGCTTCTATCCTTAAACAGATTAGCCCAATGATTCTCTCTCGCCGGTTCCGGCAACGTCAGCTCAACCTGAAGACCACTGTCATCCAGATAATTAGGCACCTTATTTTGAGTATGACAAATGTAACAAGGGTTATGCCCATAACCATGACTATCAATCGTCTTGGTATAACACTGTGGCACCAGATACGCCGTTGGGTTATGCAACGCCGTAGACGCCAGCCGAACATCCACCTTGCCCAATACCGGTGCCACGGTGGCTTTCGACTCAGTGACCTGAACCGGATCAGAAGATTCACAAGCGGACAATACCGCCATCATAGCGAGACACACAAAACTGAAGGGATGTTTGATCATGGAATTATTCTTACAGAAAAAGGAGTTCAGATAGCTCTGAACTCCGAACGCGATTAACCTCGACATTAATCGAATGTTTTTTACTATTTCATTTTCTTGGCAGGAAATGGTCCGATATATCCGGTGTAAGCAGACGCTTCACCGTGACCGGTATTCTTGTCTTCATCAGACTCACCGTAAGGGTGCTGTACCACACTCATCAGATACGCCCAGCCATTGATATTAGGGTACCAATACGGAGAAGTGGTTTCAGAACCGTAAGGAGTCGTCTCAATACGAGTCAGTTGAGAGTTTTTCAGGTTATACGCCCAAATCGCATCATTCTGGTGACCGGAACCAGTATCTTCACCAATGATCAACGTGTCATAACCGCTCATATAAGTCAGGTTATCGGGGTTGGCAATACCATTCATATGACACGTATTGTTCGCCTCAAAACCTTCCACCTGCGGCGCACGGTCAGTCACAGGACGACCCACTACCAGACCAGTCATGCTTTTCACAACATAATCAGAACCGATGTTTTTATCTGTTCCAACCGGCAACTGATACACCGCACCACACTTATTAGGGCTATCCAGACGAATATCATTCGGTCCACCCAGGTCATAAGATTTGCTTGGCTTACCACCTTTCTTGAAATCCTCCATGCCACGCTCAACTGAAGACATAGACATGAAAATACTGTTGTATTCCGGCGCAAAGGTAATACCCTCTTCCTTCCGGAACTCAGTCGTCGCCCCCATCATCGCCGCATAACGACGAGATTCCAGACGTGAAGCCACCTTCTCCATACCCGGCTTAACCTGCAAACACTCAAAGCCATAACCCCCGGTATTCACACCAGTAAAGCCCGTTGGGCACTGACCCTGCTTGTTGCCTTCGGCGGTTGCAAAGATATCATCGAACGTGACTTTCTTAGGACCCTCCAGATAAGGCTTGATCTCCTCATCGGTCGCGTGGCCCAGATTGATCCACTCAATATCCGCTGCGCCCACACCGTAAGAACTGGTTTGATTCCACTTCAACGCATACAAGGTACCGGCAGACAGATCTTTCTTCTTATCGGCAACAAACATAAACAAGCTAACGTTTGTACCGTCATCGGTGATATACGCAGTTTTCTTATCCGGCATCACATAAGACAACTCAATCGCCATACGTCCCATGGCAAAGTGCTTTTCAATCGTAGTGGTTGGATCTTTCTTACCCTTGGCCTTAACCGTAATTTCAGTATTCCAGCCATAATAATAAGGGTTCCACTCCATACCGTTAGTGTAATAATCCAACTGAGTTTTGGAGTAATCGTCTTTTGCCACATCAGCGTTGGTTTTCAGTACCGCCGCATTCGGCTCATACTCTTCAGACGCCAGATGCGTATTCCAAGGCGTCACCGACGCAGCACAATGCACCCAACCACCCCAAGTCTTGGACTGATCCAACTGCCACTGATTAATCGGTGTCAGCTCACCGGTTTTTTTATTCTGATCCAACTCCAGCAGGAAGAACGCACCCGGACGGGTTTCATGCTGGGAAACAGAGAACAAGCGCTTACCGACTGGCAGCAGAGACGTATGCTCATTGGCATTGGAAATTCTGATTTCACCGTCTTCACCGCGGATAGGATTGCCATCAGCATCGATGATCTGACCAAACTTAATACCGTTCAACTCCTGACCAGAACGCATCAACGTATGAAAACCAAAATTGGCAATAGGCTGACCATCGATCTCAGCCGCAGAAACACGCACCTCACGCTTTTCGGCGTCAGTCATTGGAGCCGAAACACCATCGAAAGTCAGAACCGCGTCGGCGCTCAGCTTCTTGGCGGCATACGCAGCAGTCGCCACAGACATGCCAACAACGCCAGCTATCGCAACGGCAACCGCTAGGCCCTTCACAGCAAATTGCTTGTTCATGGAAAGTACTCCTAAATCATTGTGCTGCACGAATTGCAGTCTTGTAGTCGGGGGAAATCCGAGTCGTTCAAATATCCGGATGGCGACACACTAAAGGGAAAAAATGACAGAAATATTGCAGAACGCTGACAAGATAATTTTTCAGCCGGAAAACCCAGAAATACCAACAATTGCTCAAAAAACAACCAAAAAGCCGTAACAAAGAGCGATAACAAAGCTCATAAAGCCCCAAACGACGCGAAACAAACCCTTTTAAATCAAAGCACTAGCACTTCAGCAAAAGCCCCGTTATAATCCCCGCCCGCAGCTGAACGAGGCACCCGCTTCAGACATCAGCTGAACCTACCAAGGTTAAATGGGCCCATAGCTCAGTTGGTTAGAGCATCCGACTCATAATCGGCAGGTCCCCCGTTCAAGTCGGGGTGGGCCCACCATTTTTCCTGATTGTTTTTTTACTAAATGTTGTTGCGACCATAGATTGTCCGCTTTGGCCAAACTTTGGTCCCATAGGGGACCTAAATTGTCCGCCTACTTTCTGGTATTGAAACCACAACTTGGCCGCTTTAGCCGGGTTATGCTTCCATAAGTAAGCAAATTTGGCCGCAAGCCAAATAGTAAAATCCAGCCATAACCCCCAATCCTCTTCACCTTCGACAGTCAAGCCGTCCTTTCCAATCTCCAACTTAGCCATAACTTTTCCCCTACGCAGGCATGAATGTCTTCACTCAATTAAAATTACGCACGATTACGCATGGTTTGCGTAATTACGCATATGGCGCGCAACTCTGTGTAATTTGAAAAAGTCGCAGGTTATTGGGGAACGTCATAAAGGTTGGCCTGAATTGGGATTCAACCAACCCATCAAAAATGACAAAGGCCGGAAAAATCAATCTGTTATGATTTTTCCGGCCTTTGTCATTAAATCTACCAACTTCAACGCTTTTAAACACCTAAAACGTTAGAAAGATTCACAAGTCTTGGCCAGGAAATCTGCGTATCAAATTAGACGCTAGTCGTACTAATGTACACATAACCGCCAAACTCCACTTAACGACTTGGACAACCAGCTTAACCAACCTTCGCCGCTCACTAGCTGGACGTGTATCCAACGAAGCTAGCTTTGTTGTTGCATTTGCTATTTTCCCTCCGGCAACCAGTGAAAACAATAGAAAATACAACCATTTAAAATGCCTATTGCGTAAATCGCTTTTGACTTTGGAAACCAAACCCTCCTGGATTGAACGCGACCTTACTAGCGTAGGAACAATGCATTCGCTTGCCAAAGCCACCGTCTGAAGAGCAATCGACTCATTGACAAAGCCTTTAGGTGGCTCAGGAAATGATCGGCAAAAATTGGCAGGCGCTCGTTCGCAAACAGTGGAAGACTTTGAGTACTGCCTGGAGGTGAAGCTTAATTGTCTAACGGGGCACTTTAACTCATTGTAGGCTCTAATCTCCCCCCGGATTTTTAAAGCATCCTTCGAATTAACTCCATTTAAAAACGGGAAATAAATGTCCGAAGTTTCTTTTGGCCCAAATTCAACAAATATCACGGGGTCAGAATAAATATAATCGGTAAGCGTTTGCTGAACATTGGATGCCCATGCGCACGAATCAGAATCCGTTATATCTTTCTCAATACAGAAGCGATGATAATCTCTAAGCTGTCTTGCCAGGTAGGCACTAGCTTGCTTGCTGAATTCACTTTCCATTGCCAAATCTTGATTGTGTTTATTGACGCTCGAATCAGCAATAAAAAAGAGGCCGGCCGCTATGGCTGAACAATACCAAAGATGGTCATACACGTTTCGAAACTTATCACTCAGGGAAAAAGAGTCATAAATGATTACAGTAATACACCACCCAGTTATCAGTCCGACAATAAGTAACGGAAGATAGCCAAATGCTTCACCCATGACCCCGGCACCACTTATAGTAAACTCCTCTGGCGCAAAATTTATACTTGGCCACCAACCGATCAGATTAAGAATGCCAGGAAGCATCAAAATGCCTAACGAAAATATGGCTCCCTTCCTTCTATTCAGAACGTATCCCGCCGAAAGAGCTAACGGCAGTAATACGAAAACGAAATAGGCGGTCATAAAAAATGCAGGAACAAGTGCAGCTTGAGCAGGAGACCAATAACTTTCAACAATCTTGCCGGAGCCATCAAACTCAAGAAAATTTGATGAAGATAATCCATATCCCTCTAGTGATTGCTGGATGTTATAAGCGGCCCCGTAGAACATCTGAATATACGGCTTGATAAACTCATTGATCACTATATACACTCAACTTACCTTGACTTTCTAATGAATCCAAAATAATTCTAACTTCCCGAATCATTCGGCTTTTAAACGGTGATTTCGCAATTTTCTTGGATTCAGCAGGATGGCAGCGTAAGGCTTTTTTCCCGCTTCCGCAGGCACATTTTTCATGAGGCCTGTAACCGTCTACTAACAAACCAATCACGCCGCGCAGTACAGAGTTCACATTTTTTGTATTGAAGAGGTCTAGGTAGTACTCCAAATAGCCTTTTGCACCGTGACTCCTCTCTCCATACGGCATTTCTTGAAACTTTTCCCAATAACAATAACTGTACAAGTACGGGATCAGCAGGTTATCGACAAAACCAAGAAGGCTTGGGTCATTACTAAGCACTTCATTAATATCCAGCGGAAGTGCAAGACAGAAACTTCCATCAATGTTGACATGAGTAAAATCCTTGTTTATTCGACACCCAGCCTCCCAAACCACTGGATGCGCGTCAGGAAACTCATGGGGAATAAACATCTCAACATCGAATACGTCGGAAATTTCGCGGCCTCCAAATGAGGCCTCAAAAGCCACTGATCCGGAGACAGTTACACCAAACTTTGACTGATTCGTCTCGCTCAAACCTGGGTAAAATTGAATCAGCTCTTGAATCTGCTCCTGAAGCAACCTAACCGTTCCTCCAGGGTTTTGGGGCTGCCGATATGCTCACATTCCTTACTGGTGGAGGAACCACTTTTGGTGTGCTATTGGGTAGGTATTTGTTAGCAATTGCATTATCAAAGAGACCTTCCATTTTCTCCTTAAAAACCGCATCACCAAATGTGGCTGCACTAACAAAGTCCTCTTTAAGCATTTCTACCCATTGAAAAAAGGCTTTTGCCCTGGCATTGCCATCTTCATGCCATCTGTCAGCAAAATTCTCATCGGGGTTAACAGGATTTCCGATATACCAGGTTCCGTCAGGCAATCTGTGGATGATCTTTTGGTTGAAAAAATTTGCACTTACTTCTCGTCCATGCAGTAAAGGAACATGAGCATCAAGGCTTAATATGATATTTTGCAAGGCCTGAAAAACATCACTTTCATTTCGGTAAAGATGTGCTGCGATCGTTGTAATGATCATTGAGATTGGTGCGCATTTCCAGTTAGCTCGATCGCTAAACCTTACATCCCTATGTCGCTTTAGTAGCTGTATTGCACGTTGCAACGGCGTCCTTACCAGAAGATCGGGCACATCTTCAATAGAGGCATAAGTATCTTGAAAATTTAATGAAATAGACCGCTTCTGACGCAGCGCATCGCGTTCGAATGCTACTCGGTTTCGATGCTTGAACCATTCCGCATACCCTTTTGGGTCGCTGGAACACCATTCGTACCCATCGTCGATCTTGCTGGTAATTGAAATCGTTGTTTGAGACACACCCGTCAGGGACAGCACAGATGGAAGCACATCCATATGAAAACCGACACCATCTTGTTCTGCATAGTTCAATGTCCAACACCGCTTACCCTCTTTATCCAGCATCTGCCGATAACGCTCGTGTTCTTTTAATCTGTTACCCACCAGATGTTTGGTCTCTTCTGCATCAGAAGATGTAACTGCAGCGCCTAATTCACAAACAAGGTCTATATCGTAGTCCTGATCTTTATGGTCCTTATAGGGGCGAATCACCGTGCCAAGCCGGAAAGAACCTTGCGGGTATATGCACACCCCTTCAATCTGACCATTATATTCTCCACTTTCCAACCAAGTGCCGACCGCTTCATATCGAGAAACAGCCTGCTTATATTTACTTGGTGGTATATCAAGTGCTTCTGCCGCTTTTTCCAAGAAAATACTGTACTGCTTACTCATCAAAACCATCCTCCAAACCAATGTCGACAGCCTTAATGAAGCCATCACGTTTTTTACTCTGATCATAAATACGAAGTGAAAGATCGGCCTTCGGCATATGAACTCGTCCGAACTCAATTGCGGCAGAAACCGGCATCGCTGGAAATACATGGAGAACTTTCCGATCACCAGCAAGCCTTTTAATCTGATCGAGAACAACTCGGATCTTCTCGCGCAACATAATTAGCTGAGCTTCAGTGCGTATCAGATCACGATGAGGAGAGTCAACAGTCAATGTCCAGATGGAAACATCATCACCAAGGACACGATAAATTCGATCATTGTTGATTGAGGCACTTAGCGATAGGTTAATCGCTATTTTTTCACCTGGGTTTTTCGGCACTTCAAGGATAAAGTGCAATTCAGACTCATTATTCTGCCATTTCCATGTTTGTGGCTCTCGGTGCCTTTGGAATACTCTTATTTCTGGAATATCGGTAAGGAGCGATCCTAGTTTCATCAGCAGTGGCTGTGGGGCAAGGCCAAAAATGGACAAGTGCGATATAGCTCCGGAAGTGATCCCTGGCTTTACCTTTTCGTTAAAGGCTTTCGCAAGGTGTTTGCTTTCCAAGTCCCAATAGAAGTCGTCGTGATCCTGAAAATTGCTGTTTTTTAAACTGATTTCCAATGGTAGGTTACTTACTGGATAGTAATCAGGAATCATAGCCGCCGCTGTATTTTCAAAACGCAGTACAGCGCCTTGATCACCAATATTGGCGCCATATAAGAGTAGGTGAGATTTCATGTTTTGCTCAACCGAAGTCACCAACTCAACTCGATGCTCATGTTGCCTTTTCATACCCTGGAGCAACTGAACAGAGAACGTGTCCCCATCTAAATCATCATCAATCAGCTTGTGGCAGCCATGACAAACAAGCATCAGGTTGTCGATACTATTGATATCTTCCTCTGCGATGCCTTCATTTCCTCGTGGCCCATCATCGCTGAATGACCAAATATGTGCTTTCTGTGCAATGTTTGCTTGCAGATTGGTTGCTTCGTTTTTCCAAAGCGGCTTATTACAACCGCGAAACTGGCAACGGCCAGCCGCAACACCCCAAAGCATGTTTTGCACCTGTGGCTTAATGTTTCTGGCTGGCTTAGCTCTCATAATCACACCTCAACCAAGCTTACCTAATACCGGTAACGAGCGTGGTGTTGCGGCATCGCACAGCAAGTGGCTAACGTAGGCACATCCGGCAATCAACCCCAGACCTCTGAGGCATTTCTGTACCCCGTCATCAGGATGCCAGTCATACATTTGCTTTAGCCCAAACCCCAAGGTTGTCAAAACCAATATGCTGTGGCAGAACTGACGATGATGTGGGTTGCCGAGTGAAGGTTCCAGAATATCTGGAACCTTTCCGAATAGGGCTCCCAACGCTATGCCAGTACCTGGATGGTGACTTACTTTGTGTTTTTTCTGATCCGCAAGCGCAACGGTTAAGCCAACCGCTGCACCCACGGCCAAATGCGTCTTACCACTGGCCATTATTTTTTCTCCTTACGGACACCTTTAAATGGTGTTTTGTCAGTCGTTTTAACATCCATAAAGCGGCCAGTATCAGCATCACGCTTTACCCAGTGGCCACTGGGAGTCTGAGTTTGAGAGCGATCACGAACTGCACCATTGCGGTGGCCATCGCCTTTGGGTGGATTTGTTGCCATTTTTCTTCTCCTAAAATATAAACATACAAAAAGTTCAATACACAGAACCTAATATATGGCCCTTAAATTATCTTTTCAAGCATTTTTTGTATGTCTATAATGAACTTTTAAGATTTAGCCTAAGGAGACAATTCTGTGGCCAACCTATTAGGAGCAAAAATCAAAGAGCTCCGCAAGAAAAAAGGCCTTACATTAGAACAACTTGCGGAAAAAATCGGGTCCGGCAAGAGCTACATTTGGGAGATTGAAAACAAGGGGGTAAAACGCCCGTCAGCAGAGAAACTTACCCTGATTGCTAAAGCATTAGATGTAACAACAGAGTTTCTTGTCGATAATTCACAGGCTGAAATCACCGAGGATCAGGAAAAAGAGGTCTTTTTCCGCAAACTGGGTGGATTGGATAAAGGTGACCGAGACAAGATCATGGATATGATAGATGCCTGGAGCAAGAAATAATGTCTGAAGAGAAGCGCCCCCTGAAAGAAGCTAATAGGCTTACCAAGCTTTTAGACATGGGCCTTTCTGATTCTGATCGCTTTCCTGTTGATGTGAAAAGGGTTGCGCTGGAGTTAACCCCCTCATTTAATCCAGACCCAATAACTGAAGTTCAAGGTGGCAGCATCGGAAAAATTGATGGCGTACTCGCTCGGCATGAAACCAAGAATGAATGGGCAATTTTCTATAATACCGATGTTGAACATCAAGGTAGACAAAACTTCACCTTGGCGCACGAGCTAGGACACTATATGGTTCATCGGCACAACCGAGCGTCAGGACGCTTCGAATGTGGTGAGAACGACATGCTAGGCAAAGATCAAACAACCGTTGATATTGAGGCTGAAGCAAATGCATTTGCCGCCTCTTTATTAATGCCCGCACACGATTTCCGAAAACAGGCAGACAATCAACCCTTCTGCTTTGACCTAATGTCTCATTGCGCAGATCGATACGGAGTGTCATTAACTGCTGCAGTACTAAGATGGCTGGAGTTTACAAAAAAGAGAGCCATTGCATTGCTATCAGAAGAAGGCTTTATGCATTGGTCAAAATCGAGCAATAAAGCCTACAAGTCGGGCAGGTACTTCCCAACGAGGAAAAGATGTATTGAAATTCCAGAAAACTCAGCCGCTGCCAGGGAGTGCTATGACCCAAACGCTAGGAATGGGTTACAGCACGGTCCTGGAATATGGTTCTCTGATGAAGAGGTCATTGAGCACAGCATCTACTCCGAGGAATATGGAAAAACGTTAACGGTGTTGATCCTTAGTGACACTGTGGTTTACACAACAAAAAGCGAAGATAACGAAGAGGAAGCCCTGCTCACGGATACCTATTCAAACTTCATTAAGAATGGGCAACTTCCTTATAAAGGATTTAGATTGCTGAGCGACAGGAAAAAGCTGCCACCCAAGTAGCATGAAAAATCTATGTAACTAACTTCAAACTTGGCCGAGGTCTTTGAGTCCGATCTACTTGAGAGTTGCCGCTCAAAGCATTCAACATTAAGCCAAAGGTAAGCTCATCCAGCTCTTCCGGCTGAACCAGCAGCTCCCTAGCAACATCACTTTTTGATATGCCGTCTTCACGAAGGCTAGCAAATACCTTTTTGAGTACTTGCGATGTTTCAAAAGGTGAAGGTTCCGGCTCGTGATCCCGTCCTAATTTGGCCAAATCAATACATAGCGTTCGATAGGTCCAGTCGGTTGTCAGGTTGAGCGAGTGTAGCCGGTAGTTAAGTGCAGCAGCAGACACATTCCAGTACTTTTTATGGGAGATGAGGCTTTTTAAAGTCGCCGATCTCGGCGCATTGGCCAGAACACTCCTCCGCGGCATCAAAAAGGCCGACGCGAAGGCATTCGCTTCTTTTTCCGCTTCTTGTCCTTGGGGAGCACCGTGACGATGCATAACCAAATGACCGAGTTCATGTGCCGCATCAAAACGGCAACGTTCCGCTGTTTTCTTGGTATTGAGAAATACAAAAGGAATGTCGCCATACCACATGGAAAAGGCGTCAACTTCCCTGGCATCAACAGATAGCGAGAAGACACGCACACCCTTAGCCTCAAGCAATGCGATCATGTTTTTGATTGGAAGCTCACCTAAATCCCAGTAGCGGCGAAGCATTTCGGCGGCCGCTTCCGGGTCATTGCCATGACTCCCGCTTGGGTATTGGTCTCCTTCAGACGATTGCTGTCCTTTATCCGTTTTTGACCTTTTATCCAAAGAGATTCTGTAATCCTCTGGAAAATCTGGCGCAGGCAAATCAAATTTGTTTTCGATCCATTGGTTCAAAAGTAACGCAACAGATCCAGCAGAAAGCGCGATGTCTCTTTGGGCAGCTGTCATTTTGGTAAGCGCACGAAAGCTAGCCACCTCAACGGGTAGCTCTTCTACGTCATCAGCAAAGAAAAATTCGATCGGAAAACGGAGTGCGCTCGCGATCTTTTCAATAGTCTGGCTTTCAGGCACGGTTTGACCGCTCTCATAAGCAGTAATCGACCGATCTGTTACACCCACTTCTTTCGCCAATGCCCGCTTTGTTAGCCCTCGGCGCTTTCGCGCGAGAGCAAAACGAGTATTGTTAAACATGTTATGCCTTCTTCTTGATAGGTACTTCTATATCTGGCAAATCAGGTGCTTGAATTTCGATTGAGTCATCATTCAACGGCATGCTCGGTAAAATAATGCGTTCTTTCCAGCCATTGATCTTGCCATTAGATATACTGGATGGCAGTGAGAGCTCGCAACGCACCTCATCAGTAGCCAAATGCATCAGCAATACCCACGTTGTAAGGCCTTGAATATCTTCAATTGCAGGTAATAGCTCACTGAACATGTCCAGCTGATTGTTGGTCTCAACGGCTTCAGCCGTATTTACACCCTTAGGGCACTTATTTGAAGGCATCGCCCCGATCATGCCGGTTGCTTCATCGCCAGTAGTAACGACAATGGCCAAACCTGCTTTCTGATTCACAGAGAGTTCGTAGTTGCCTTTATCCTCTTTAATCCAACCATGGGATATAAGCTGCTCTCTCAAAACTGCAACGACTTCTGCCCACATGATGATCCCACGAGCGATTCGAGGGTGATTACTCGTGGTGCGAGACCGTGCAAGGTAACCTTGCCATACGGACTCTGTGAGTGCAGTCATCGGAATACCCAGCTGGGATAACCGATCTAGGGCATTTTCTTCAGTGTGTAGTTGATCGTTCATTCAGCTGTCTCCGGGATAAAGCTTCAGTCTTCCGGTTTTTATACCTCAAATGAGGAAAAAAAACAAGAAGAGACTCCAGCCCCCCCCTGAATCTACTGGTAGATTACCCGGCTCCCACCTGTAACACCCTGTATGCGGTCTGAATGGCATTCTTCAACACCCACTTGGGCAAGCCGGTTTCCTCCTTTAGCACCCGATACGCCTCTTTGCGGGACTGGATGTGGTCCGCATAGCGTTCCTTAGTAAAGAACTTGAGTGCGGCAGCTTGGGCGCGGTAGCGATTCACTAAGGCGGTCTGGGATCGGTAGGCCTGATAGCACTCAACAATTCGCCGAACTAGACTGGGGAAGCGGTATTCAAGATATCCCGGTGATACCTGCGCAAATCTTGCCGCCTGCTTCAAACTTGGCGGTATTTGCTGCCCCTCCAGATAGAGAACTAGCTTCTGGTATACATACTTGTGATTACGCACGGTCTTCTTGCGGCGCCTCAGGTGCTCGGGTAAGGACTTTAGTTCAGGAGCGCTATACGGCAGCGGGTAGGCTGTGCTGGAGCAGGTTAGTAAATCGTAAAGTGACATATTCATCAGGTAAGCCAACCGCCGGAGGCTAATCAGGCGGCAATTGTCTCTCCAATTGCGCCTACACTCGTAGAGCAGTTCTCGTA
Organism: Gynuella sp.; assembly: GCF_050297175.1. NCBI lineage: Bacteria > Pseudomonadati > Pseudomonadota > Gammaproteobacteria > Oceanospirillales > Saccharospirillaceae > Gynuella > Gynuella sp. The sequence goes on from NZ_JBNKSF010000035.1 coordinate 442,348, forward strand.
GCTCACCAGTAATATGTGAGTTCCTCCTTCCGTGGTCAGCCGATACGGCCATTGAGTGGATAAACGAACGTGCTTCCAACCATCCACTGACTGTCATTCCTGGCCTTGCAGCCTTTTCAAAAATTTCCAGTACGTCATGCGAGGGGCATTCCCATGATGGCTGAATATCTTTTGTTGAGAGAGGTGTCCGTCGATTGAACAGCGGCTCACCACATTCAGCACAATAGCCAACGGGATGCTTTGCCTTGAGGGAATGCTGTTTGCTTCCGCAAAATTCACAGCACTCGCTTAAACGCACCCGATGAACCGGGCAATGACCAACCGCTGTCATATGCCATAGCTGCTTGAAGTAAAGTGGCGCATCAATACGCGCCATTTCGGCCAAGCATTCAGGGCACCAACGAAAGGTCCCAATCTCTGTGCTGATGCAGTACACCTGACTGTCTAGAAAGCGCAGGGGCTCGCAGCTCATATCGTGCCCCGTAAACTCTGCGAGACGATCGCGCAGCTCCCTCGTAAACTGATTTACCCTCGCCAGGGTAGCTATGCCATGCTTACCGGCAATGCATCTTGGTCTAGTCTTCTGGCTACACCCACCCAGTTCATGAATCACCTGGAGCAGCACTCCACCCGAAGCACCATGAGCGTAGGCGCTGCGAAGCAGGTATGACGGCAGCGACTCGACTTCCACAGTGCTCTGGCCCTGCATGGGAATCGGAAACAGCTTCCACGTAGGCATGATGCGGCCTCCTTACAGCCGATTTCCAGCATCGTAGCGCTTCGGTTTTCGTTGAAATGGCTTCCCGGAAACTTTGCCCCTCGCGATCGCGGTTTGGGTCATAACCACTTCTTCAAGAACCATACAAGGCTCACTCCCAAGCAGTCGCTCGCCATCCCAGATCTCCATTGCTGCTGTAACAAGTTGATTTGGGGATTTCAGTCCTCGCTGGATATGGGACAAGTTGATTTTTTTGTGTTCTAGCGCAGCATAAACTGAAGCTCGGTACAAAATTGCCCTGACAGATCCTATGCAGCCAAAGCTTCCTTTGTAGAGTATCTCCGCGCAATTTCTTAATGACCCTAGCGGTGCGGCAAGGTCCAGATTGGAGCCATAGTTATCCAGTATCCAGATAAACTCCTTCAGATCATCATCAGTATTGCGATATCTCGCTAAATGCACATCATGTTTACGATTTTCGAGATGTCCCGAATAATTTATTGACTGCAATACTGGGTAAGTTCCACAAATAACAAGGACGACACTGGCTTTTTTGGCAAGATTTTTTATTGCATCCATTACACCAGAAGCTGCTAAGACATCTTTCCCGGCATACCGAACATGCTGAGCCTCGTCCAACACCCAAAACAAGGTATTCATATTTTTAAGCGGTTCAACCAGCGCCTGAGCAAGCACCACTTCTGTTGCACGTTCGCTCCTTTTACTCTTTGTGAAATCTGACCAACCCCCAGAATTTCTTGTTGAATAAATCGGATGTTGAATTAGTTCTAGCATGTCCAGCAGAAATGCTTTGTAGCTAAATGCTGCCTTGCCACCATTATTGGCTATTTCAAGCAGCACAAATGGCATCTCATTCTGGTTCTGCTTGGGGTTGCCGCAGATCGCATTTCTTAGCTCTAGGAGCATCGACGACTTTCCTGCGCGAGACGGCCCATAGATACAAATAACTTCGCCAGGCATCGCTGTCGTCATTAGTATGTAGGCTTCAGCCAACGCCTGCTTCCAGTTTCGATGGGGAATTTTAAAGTTGAGGTTCGTCACGCGGGTAATATCGATGTTATTCAATTCATCCATGATCAGGCACTCCATTGCTGAATGTTGATGGGGCGCACTGTGGCGTTGGCTAATTGGCTGAATAGACTTTCGGTGTTATCCGGCTCACCCTCGGGAATGGGCACCTCCAGCACTGGGGTGGTTTTGGTCTGCTCCTTGAACTCATCCAGTTCGCGAATCTTTCTGGCCAACTCCAAGTCATGTTGCTCACTGATTTTTTCTCTGAGGCCAAACGTCTCATGCTTGATCATGCCTTCCACAAGCTGGTGAACTGCACATTTGGCCGAATATGCGTTGATACCGGAGCTATAGCAGGGCTCCCATTTATCCTCTACCCGCGCAAAAATCAGGTTGGGATTCTCCGGGTCGAGCCGTACATCCACCTTTTTCTTGCGACCATTCAGCTTGCGTAGTGCCGGGGTGTAGTACCAGGTGTTTTTTATGTTGATGCCGCGCTGGTAGCTAAAGCTGTACTTCTTAGTTTCCACCGCAGTCACGGTGATGAACTCAGCATCGTAGTTAATGGATTTGGCATAGAAGGGATACAGCTCGGCCCCCTCCGTAAAGGCGACTTCGATTGAATTGGCTCCCGTTCCCCGGCATTTGTTTTCGCGCCATTCACAAAATGCCCAAAGCTCCTGATAGAAATCCACCGGTTGGAGTATCGCGGCCTTCTTCGGTGCCTTGCTGCCATCGACGGAGCGCACTTCTTTGTAGTCCGCCAAGTTGCCGGGGCGCTGGCATAACCACTGCTTCACAAACTCACCAAAGAAACCCTCCATTTCCCCTCCAAATTGTGGGTATCCAGACGGGCGCAGGCTGAGTATCAAGCCGTAATGGGCCATGAAAGATGCCAGGTACACCGACTTAAAGTCTGGACCTCGGTCTACGATGATTTCTCTCGGCAGTTTGCCGTGTCTGCGCACACAATCACGCATTACCTTGGCTACAGACCGACGCGATGGAGAGCTGAACGAGATGGATAACCCCAGAATTTTGGACGTGGCAAGATCCACCATGGCCGTTACCCAAGGGCGCTCTACATAAACCTCACCCGTACGGGTAAACACCACGAGATAAATATCGGCAAGGTAGTGGTCAATTGCCGCCCTTTGCCAGGGAATACTGGCCTTTAACCCGCGCTTTTCTGGGTCAGTTGGTGCACCCATCGCATTGCGTTTGCGCTTACCACCTCTGGCTTCGCCAATCACTTCACCGGGGATCTGCTCAAGACGGGTCGTAAAGGTATGGCGCGAGACAGGTCGAAACTGCGGGTGAGTATCCAGCGCCAGAGATTTGTAGCGCATGTACCCCCGATAAATAGACAAGCCCTGCTCGTGAATGTAAGTGCTCAGCAGGAACTCCATTAAGAGCTCATCGACGACTGCTGGAATCTTACGATTACAGTTCCCGCGAAGATGTATCATCGGGATCAGCGATTGAAATTCAGTCAGGTTATTCTCCTGCCCGATTCTGAGTTGATGCTTCCAGCGGCGGATACTTCGACTAGAGCGCTCGGATTTTATTTTGTCCAACCTGGTGATAGCTTTCTCAGCGGCCTCTAAGGTCGGTATCAGCGTTAAGTCACTGTGCTCAGACAATCCATCCCAGTACACCCGTTGCTTGTTACGCAGCTCGATAGCGTGGTCAAGCAGGTCTTCATTCAAAGAAACCAGACAGTTTCTGGCATCGGCTAGCCGGTGCTGCTTGAGATCAGCGGCCAACAGCCCTCGTTCGATGGCGTGGATGAGCGGGGTCATATCTTTGAGCTTTAACTTTACCCTTAGATCATGAAGCGTCATCGCAAATGCATTGTGCATTAGCTTGGTTAATCGCTCCTCATCCAGAACCAACTCGGCTTCGTGCTTTCTGGACAGGAGCAACTGATCCAGATTCTCAACCAGAAATCGATCCTCCTGGCGGTACACATACACCACATGCTCAAGATCCATTTCGGCAAAGGCTTTCCGTGCTGGCTCAAACACAATTTCACCCGACTCATAGCGTTTCCAGTCTTCTGCTTTGCTGACAAGAAAGTCGTCCACCTCGGTAGAGGCTTTTACCTCAACAACCTTCGGGCCATTTCGGGTGAGGATCAGGGCATCCGGGGTGTAGCCTCCCCAGCGTTTGATGCCGTTCTTGATGGTCTGTTGTATCTGTATTGGATCGGGCTGATCCAGGGCACAAATAACGTCCTCGTCAAACTCGCACAGAATCAAGAAAGAGCGTTCCGGTGAGCGGCTCTCAGTGGAGTAGGTTTTGCCATTGAGTTTTCGGCTGGGCACAAAGGAAACTACATTGCTCTGCGCATAAGCTCCCACCATCCGAGACGGATTGATCCAGCTCTGGCGAATGTAGTCGATGGCAGCCAGCGACAGGTTGTGGCCGCTACGGTAGAGGTAGTCGTGTAATTCATTTTCAGTATGCATAGGTATCCCCTCGCCGGGGCCGGATGCGCGTTTCTCTGGGTGCAACCAAGCCTCGAACATGACTTCGTGAAGTTGAGGGCTTGACGGTCGGGAATTTGGGAGGGATACTTTGATTACCACATCGAAGGTAACCCTTCACAAATAAGCCGAAAGCAAGCCATTGTTTTCGGCTTTTTTGTTTCTAGATCATGGATTTAGCTCCTCTATTGGTTAGCGCTGTTACCGGTTCGCCCCGCCAAGGCGCAGGGCATTGGTCATAATGGCCAATTCTTCCCCACTCAAAGAACCAAGCCTCTGTCTGAGTTCCCACAAAAAGGCATACTCCTCCAGGCTGACGCTTTCCGGGACACGGAAAACGCGCTCAGATGGGCCAATGGAAGATGTTAGGGAATCGGCTTCTTCAGGGGAAAGTTCGAGTGCTTCGATCAGCTTGTGCATGACGGCTTTTGAAGGTGGTCCCTTCTTGCCGCCTTCCATCGCGGAGATATAGCAAGGCTGAACGCCAATACGTTCTGCCAACTCACGCTGCTGGAGTTTTCGGCTATGCCGTAATTGTGAGAGGACATTACCAAATGGTGTCATCACTTCACTCGATCCAGTAATTTTTAAAAAAAATTATTGGATCAAATAGAGCGAGTAAAGAATAATAGAGAAAATTTCTCTTTATTTTTCAATATGTTAATAAATATTGCAGTTTCTCGGCTGGAACTGCTTCAAAGTGTAATTTATATTGCACTTTCGGCGGCCAAGATATGGTTACAAAATGCGGACAGGTTATGATTGTAGCAGCATTTCAGCAGTAGCCACACAATGAAGCGCGCCAAAAAATGCTTACATGCGCTTACATCTGGCTAACGACCTGAACAGCAAGAAAAAATCACTACTATTTTAAGTTGCCAGTGTCTATACTGCTGTAGTGGGTACCATATGCCCCCTTCAAGGAGGTCAATATGAAAGCTGCTAAAAAAGATACGAAAAATAAAAGCGCAGTCACCAAGGTAGCAATCTCAGTCAGCTTTAGCTCTGATCGTTTATCAGGCAAAAAGACTGTGTCAAAAGACCGGGAGCGCTATATCAAAAACGTATCGGCAAAGGCTCTGTCAGCTATCAGCGCCTAACAGTTAAGCAAGTATTTCAAGCGCCCCATTATTGGGGCGTTTTTATTTTGGGGAACAAACTTGACTAAAAAATGGGTTTTTGAATCGCTCGTTAAGGATGATCAGGATTCAATTGGCCTGATAGCTTACGCTCTTTACAAACACAAGAAGCATACTCTTGCCACATCCCTTAGAAAGGAAGGCAAGAACGAAGAGTACATCCAGCAGCAAGTTCAAACCTTTCACGACCAGACCCTCCAGAATAACTCGCTCGATGATTATCGAGAAAAAGCCAAGAACTTCTTGAATAAGATATTCAGCGAACTCGAAGCAGATATCAGCGCAGGCTTCGAGAAAGAAAAAGCCCAGCTAGAGAAGCAACACAAAAAAGATCTAGCCAACGAGAAGCGGAAGCTCTGTCAAAACATCAAGAATTACCAGCACGCCAATCGAACATGGTATGAAAAGCTCGGCGCATGGTTGCTATCAGGCATTCCAGGCATAGTCTCCTCATTTCTTGTCACCTGCTTAATTATTGGCGCATCAGTACTACTCATTTCCGAAGATAAACGGCAGGACATGCTACGGAGCCTCTGGGCGGAATATTTCGGGGTGCAACAGCAAGCCCCAGCCGCACCCGCAAAACCTAGCGCAGGCACGAAACCGTAAAGCCCATACCCTAACAGCGATGACCGCCGAAATCCGCCAGCGCCGCCCGCAGCGACCGCACAACCCGACTCTTACGCAGGCGACGATCAGCCACTCACCCTCATATTGTTATTGAGTTCGATAAAGCCTGCACAAAGGCGCTGTGCGTCGGTGCTATCGACATAGACAACAAAGCCCTAGACATTTCTGCCTAAGGCTTCGAGGGTCAGGTCACGGCCAGTGTTTCGGTCAAGCCGCCCTGACTGGAGAGGTTGGATTAACATGCGACTCACTCCTATGGCAGCACGCCCCCTAGGCGGGTATCATCGGCTCGACACCAATTCTAACTTCGGAAGACATCCGTAATCCGGTGGCGCGTCAGTTTTGACATTTGTCTTTAAAACGGTCTGCATCTTGGCCACCAGCTCTCCCCATTCATCAACGGGCAACATTTTCGGCACTCGTGCCCTGAGTCAGAAATTCGCAAACAAAATCTACTGATACTCTGAAGAATATCCTCGGCCGTTTTGGTCCAGATATACGGCTTTGGCGACTCATTGTTGAGAGTCAAAAATTATCTCATGGCTTTTTCCAGAGCCTGTTTCGATCGATGCGTACCCCTCTTTATCTGTTTTTCAGTCAATGTAGCGAACCATCTCTCAACTTGTTTCAGCCAGGAAGCTGAGGTCGGTGTAAAGTGAACTTGAAATCTCGGATGACGTGCAAACCAACGCTTAATTTTTTCAGTTTTATGTGTTCCGTAATTATCCATGACAAGGTGTATGTCCAAGATCTCCGGAGTGTTCTTGTCTACCGTTCGCAGAAACTTTAAAAACTCTTCGCTTCGATGCCGTCGATGTACTTCCCCGATGACTTTGCCTGTCGCAATATCCAGTGCTGCAAACAATGTTGTGGTTCCATGTCGCATATAATCATGGGTGGCACGCTCTGGAATACCAGGCATGATCGGTAAGATCGGCTGAGTCCTATCCAGGGTTTGTATTTGGCTTTTCTCATCTACGCAGAGCACCATGGCGTTCATAGGCGGATTTATATATACAAACCGACTATGTCCCGAGTTTTCTCAACAAATAGAGGATCTGTCGACAGTTTGAAGGCTTCTTGTCGATGCGGCTGCAACCCAAATGCTTTCCAAATTCGCTGCACACTTTTTTGAGAAACACCGACCTCAGCGGCCATCGTTCGAGTACTCCAATGAGTCGCATTTTTAGGCTTGCTTTTCAACGTACGAGTAATGATATCTTCAATCTTCTTATCATCGATGCTGCGAGGCGTGCCAGATCGGTGGGCATCCATAAGTCCATCTAAACGATATTGAAGAAAACGACTTCGCCACTTACACACGGTTTGATTCGACGTGGAAAGCCTCTCGGCAACAACGGTGTTACTTTGCCCTCGTGCGCACTCTAGAATGATTCGAGATCGAAAAGCGAGTGCTTGTGATGTTTTACGGCGACGAGTCCAGGACTCTAACTGATCAATTTCATCGTCATTTAATATCAATTCAGCGAGCGGACGACCAGCCATAGTAAGCTCCATGAAGGAAAGGGCAACAGCCAACACAATACCATCTTTTATTTAATAAATTTCTGACTCAGGACACTAGATATTTTTTAGACATTTTGGCCACCCCCAAAAACCACTCACCCAAAACTATCAATCTTCTCCACACATAGCTTTTCAGCGAGAGTTTGCAGGTAGCTGACGTGTTCGGCCAGCCATTGCAGTTGTTCGGGTGTGATGTGGTAATCGGGGTTGTAACGGGAGTCGACGTAGGCGTGTCGCAGTAGTTTGAAGCAGGTGCGTTCGAAGGGGGTACTTTGGGGAAATGCGGATAAAAACTGTGGTTCGATACTGGCGGTCAGGGCTCGCAGTTTTTTGATGTCGTGCAGTTTGGGTTTGTAGTGGGTAAACACCAGCAGGATCATGGAGTAAAGCCGTTCGGTGACTTGGTGCAGAAAAAAAGCAGCTTCCCGAAAATCACTCTTGGACATGGCGATTTCGAAGTATTCTTTTTGTTTTATGGATGACTCATACCAATAATCAAAATTCGTCTGCGCCACGGTTTTCCGTTCTGACAAGGTCAGTTCCCGGGGTTCCACCAGGGTCAGCCTGCCACTGTCGTGCAGCAGGATGCCTTCGCGGTAGATATCGGCAAAGAAATATTGGCCTTTGGTCAGACGGGCATTCACAAACTGGATATCTTCGGCAATCAGGCTGATGGTGGTGGGAATCTCAGCCAGTAACCGGTCTTCCAGAGCATTATTGAGCTCTATCTTGTTGGCCTGTCGCTTGCCTTTGGTCACGGCCAGCAGATCCATATCGCTTTGATAACGGTAATGAATGCCGTCCTCTTCCATATGCTCCACCCAATCACCTCGGGCATAACTGCCAAACAGGATCAACAGATCCGGCTTTACGGTGGCTACAATAATCTCCACCGCCTGGCGAAGCTGCTGTTGTTTGTCTTGGGGGAGATGATCGAGTGTTGTTTTCATCGGGGCATTCTATCGGCTTAAGGTAGAGGTGCCAATATGGCGGATGGGCTTGGTTCATCTGGCCGCTGCTACGTATTGTTAAAACTCTCACAAACTCATCACACGGCCATAGAGCCGTTGTCATATTTCTGTTACAACCCCCGATACAACGAATGGCGGGAGCTGTGCCATTGCAGGATAAACCAACACTCAAGGATTATGGACATCATGAGTACCCCCTCTCAGGACATCAGCGCCCTGCCTCAAACCGTTAAAGATTACATTCTCAGCCGTGGTTATTCTCTTAACCCTTTGTGCTGGCAGGCGACTTACCAATACCCCATAGATGCAAAAGCGTTTACTCCAAAGCAAAGCAAACTGCATGTTTTTGTGCTGCAAGCGGATGGGCAACTGTCACTCATGGCTCATCATGATCTGCAGAGACAGGGGATTGTCTATGAACTCGGACCTCGCCAGGCACACGGCTCCACTAAGCCGGCCCAACCCAGAAGTAATCTGAATAAACCAACACCAGTCTGGACAGCAGACATTACCGATACTTTGCCAGCTGGCAAGCCGGGTGTGGATGATATTTATAATCCTGAATACTTTGCCCAGTTGCAGTATCTCTATCCAGACTTGAGTACCAGTGTGCTCAGCGACTATCTCATCACCACACCAACCCAAACCTTTCAAAACCGTTTGAATGGCAGCAGCGGCAAGCTGTCATTGTTTGGTCCGGAACAGATTCATTATGAAGTGGGCACAGCAGTGAGTGCCGAACAGTGGCAACAGACTCATGATGGCCTTCAGCAGGCCTGCGAACAGTTGAGCGAACAACGACAGAATGCCAAAGCGATCCAAGACTGGCCCCGCACGGTTCAACCGCTACACCTGATCAACACCGAAATATTGCACCCCGGTGATGCCAATAAAATGGATGCGGCGTTATTCCAAGACGACGGCCAGCCTTTGACGCCACTGTTCAATACCGCCCGTGAAATATGGGAGCAAAAAAGCCAGCGCCCGGACGTATTTTCCAGACGCTTCAGTCAAGCCCACAGCACTGAAAAACAAATACTTACCAACCAGTTAGAACAAAGCCTGGGTGTACAGGGCATTATCCTGCCCAATGTCGGGCTGTGCATGGTTGACCTTGTTTACCTGCAAGCCCACGAAGCATGGCTGCAACCTTTGAATGCCGTCGCAAAACAGCTGGGGTACAGCGACCCAGCCGCCTGGAGCAGAGAAGCCGCACTGACTGCGTTGATATGTCAGAGCACCCAGCCAAGGCCGGAACATCTCTCAGGCAACCGTTCCCCTTACTTCAATAACCTGCAACAGATTGGCCTGCATCTGCATCAGCTGGCTGAGTTACAACGTCAACAGGACAAAGTATTCACCCTGACCGGGCCACACAACTGCCTGATGCAGAAAACCCTGTCGGTGCCTGGCATCGGGGCCAATTGGGCGTATCAACCCTCCAAAAACCTGTCCAAACCCAAACGTATTCTGAGACTGGGTTTATTTTTCGATGGCACCAATCAGGATCGTTATAACGACGAAAAACTGCCTGACCGTGATATCTCCAATGTGGCAAAAATGCATGACCTTTATCAGGAGCAGAGTATCCAGCAGGGTAATGAAATCATCACTACACAGGCAATCTATATTCCGGGGGTTGGTACCATTACCGGTCATCAAACCAAGGATGGTTTCAAAGCCAGGGATGATAAAATCGGCCTGGGGTTTGGTATGGGGAAAACGGGTGGGTATGCCCGGATCGAGCGGGCACTTAAACGAATGAATGATTACTTAAATGAACAAGAATACGACGAAGTGGTGTTCGATGTTTTTGGTTTCAGCCGTGGTGCGGCTCTCTCCCGGCACTTTGTCAATCTGATTAACGAGTGGCCGGCACAAATTTCCATTTGGGAACTCGAGGCCGCTAATCCATTGTGGAGCCTTGCTTTTCCGATACAACCGGTGAAAAAACAAGTCAAAGCCTTTCCACAACACCTCAAAAGCAGGGTCAGTTTTGTCGGCCTCTGGGATACCGTTGGCAGTTTTGGCTGGCCAGGTGATGAAAAAAATCTGGATTTTAATTTGAATCTGAACGAGCACAGCGCTGAGCGTATTATGCATATCGTGGCAGAACATGAAGTACGCCATAATTTTCCATCCACCCGATTGGCCGATGTCACTCATCGCCTGCCCTCCAATGCCATTGAGTTGATTGCTCCAGGCGTACATTGTGATGTCGGTGGGGGCTATGAAAACCCCACGGGCAAAGGCTTTGAAAACTGGGAGGTCATTCCCGTCAAAATACATGGTGGCTGCAATGATGGCAGTATTCTGTTGCGCGCCAAACAACGGGAAATTGAAGCCCGAGGTCATTATGCGAATGTCACCAACCTGGATATCATTGAGGAAATTCGTAAGGCCACCTTGAAAGAACTGGCTGTTTATCCCTTACATCACATGATCGATGAAGCCCGGCAGCATGGCGTTCCGCTCAAACCGATCCCCCCTGATGATGTGCGTTATGTGATTCCTCAACGTCTGCAAAAAGTATATGACATGTGGCAACAGGCCGGCGGTCATATGAGCACCGCCCGACAGTATCTGATTGAATATATCCACACCTCGGAGCGGGAGGGTAATCCAGTGGATCGCCCCAATGTGGTCAATGGCCATAAAAAGCGGCAAATATTTGATAACCACCCAGAGCAGGCCACCGCGCCGGAGACTCAACATGAACAGCCTTAAATCTCTGCACTGGCTATTGTTACTGTCACTGTTATTCAGTGGCTGTGAAGAAAAAACCTATGACTATGGTTTCCGGGAAGGGGGGATAGGCGGCCCCGGCTGGCCGGTTTGGGTGGAGTATTTGATCATCAATGAGGCTGGCCAGGTTCCTGTGGGTTCGTTATCAGGGGGAACCGGAGATGTCAGCAAACGGCCACCAGGTGGCAAGTCTGCCAATATAGGATGGATCCCCCTACCTCATACGGTACGGGCGCGTTGGTTTTCCTATCGTAATCAAACCTTTTATGAAGCGACTGTAGAAATCCCTAAAGACAAACAAAAACTGATTAAACAGTCGCTAAAAAAGTATGGGACGGAAAAGTATCTTCAGGATCTATCGGTAGGCTTTGCCGGACAAGGTGAAATTCAGCTTTGGTGGTATGCAAGCTGTGTCGGACTCGGATGCCCGGAAGGCCCGAAAAACTTTGAGTTTCATTTCTTTGAACTGACTCCCCGCATCAAAGCCACAGTGGCGGAAGGGGATGTTCATATCTACAGCGCGGATACCCGGGAGCAGGTAAGAACAGGTTTTCTGCCGCCAGAGGTGCTGGATCTGATTCCTCCAAAACCGGACAAAACCGAGTGATCCGTCGTGATGGCAGATAGACGCGGTATGAACAGCCTTAAATCTCTGCACTGGCTATTGTTATTGTCACTGTTACTCAGTGGTTGTGAAGAAAAAACCTACGACTATGGCTTTGACACTGGAGGGCTTGGCGGTCCCGGCTGGCCGGTTTGGGTGGAGTATTTGATCATCAATGAGGCTGGCCAGGTTCCTGTGGGTTCGTTATCAGGGGGAACCGGAGATGTCAGCAAACGGCCACCTGGCGGAGCATCTGCCAATATAGGATGGATCCCCCTACCTCATACGGTACGGGCACGTTGGTTTTCCTATCGCAATCAAACCTTTTATGAAGCGACGGTGGAGATTCCTGAGGACAAGCAAAAGCAGATTAAGCGATGGTTAAAAAAATATCCCAGGGGAAAATTTCTGCCACTTTTATCAACCGGGATTAGCGGCAAAGGAGAAATGCAACTTTGGTGGTATGTTGGTTGTATCGGATTCGGATGCCCGGAAGGCCCGAAAAACTTTGAGTTTCATTTCTTTGAACTGACTCCCCGCATCAAAGCCACGGTGGCGGAAGGGGATGTTCATATCTACAGCGCAGATACTCGGGAGCAGGTAAGAACAGGTTTTCTGCCACCAGAGGTGCTGGATCTGATTCCTCCAAAACCGGACAAAACCGAGTGATCCGTCGTGATGGCAAATAGACGCGGTATGAACAGCCTTAAATCTCTGCACTGGCTATTGTTGCTATCACTACTACTCACTGCCTGCGAAGAAAAAACCTACGATTATGGCTTTGACACCGGAGGGCTTGGTGGCCCCGGCTGGCCAATTTGGGTGGAGTATTTGATCATCAACGAAGGATGGCAGATTCCGGTGGGTTCGTTATCAGGGGGAACCGGAGATGTCAGCAAACGGCCACCTGGCGGTAAATCTGCCAGTATGGGCTGGATTCCCCTACCTCATACGGTGCGGGCGCGTTGGTTTTCCTATCGTAATCAAACTTTTTATGAGGCGACGGCGGAGATTCCTGAGGATAAGCAAAAACAGATTAAACAATGGCTTAAACGCTATCCTTCCAGTAGATATTTTCCTTCTTTAATCACTGGAATCTCCGGTCAGGGGGAGATCCAGCTCTGGTGGGACGAAAGCTGCGTAAAGCTCGGATGTCCGGAAGGCCCGAAAAACTTTGAGTTTCATTTCTTTGAACTGACTCCCCGCATCAAAGCCACGGTGGCGGAAGGGGATGTTCATATCTACAGCGCGGATACCCGTGAACAGGTAAGAACAGGTTTTCTGCCGCCAGAGGTATTGGATCTGATTCCTCCAAAACCGGACAAAACAGATGCTATAGAAACGGAATAATCATTGCGATGGTAGAGCGTAGAGCGAATCCGGGTAGGAATGCGAGACAGGGTGCCATGGCGCACCCTGTTTTCGTTTTCAGTAGCGCCCCTGTTCTGAGCCACAAAAAGGATCAACGGGATTTGAGCGATTGAACGACTCACGACCAAGCAGACCGGACAAAACCGATGCCTGCATTTCTGCCGTTGCACAATAGGCATTTATGTAGGTTGGTACTCTGGGCGCGTCGTAAAGGTAATATGGATGCCCAAACGAGACCATTACCGTAGGAATATCAACCCAGTAACGGGTCATCGCGGGCATGAATCCACCGTGTAGCCGAAACCAATCGATGTAGATGTGTGAGCGCAGCAAGCTGGATTCTTCGGCCAGCAGGTATAGAACCCAGTCGTAATCACGGGTTTGAACATCCATTTCCGGCGTAAACAGGGTAACTTCAAATCCTTCTTCACGGAGCAGATCCGGTAGTTGCAGCGGTAATGGCTGTTCCTGCATGACGTGCTGAATGCCTGGAGAGAATACCAACACGCGAGGATGTCGTTCTGCGGAGATGGGTAGAAAGTCGGTACGGTCTTTGACCAATGTAGGGCAACGGGCGAACACCTTGGACATGTCTGTCTGTTGCGCAAATACAGCGATATCGGTTTTCGGCGGCGTGCGATGTAATCCCAGCGCGGCTTTCATGGCCAGCACCCGTAATACGGCTTCCTCAATGCGTTGTTCCGATACATCGCCACGTCGCACAGCGGCCAGCAGATAGGCCATGTCTTCCACCGGTTCGCGACAGAACAGAATCATATCGCAACCATTTTCAATCAATTCGGCAATAAGGGTGGCACGGTCCGTCCACCCACTGAGTCCCGCCATGACCGATGCATCAGAGACGATGAGACCGTTGAAACCCAGCTCTTCACGCAGTAACTGTTGATTGAGTGCGCGATTGATACTTGCCGGCCGCCACCACTGCTCAGGATCGTCGGTGTACAGTTTCATATATTCAGGCAGGGCAATATGTGCCGACATAATAGACATGACGCCCTCTTTAATCATGGATCGATAGAGGACTCCGAACTGTTTGTGCCATTCCTCAACGGTCAGTGGATTCACCGATGTCACCAGATGCTGGTCGCGATCATCATAACCATCGCCGGGCCAGTGTTTGGCCGTTGCGGCCAGGCCATTGCGTTGAAAACCACGGATATTGGCGCGCCCCATTTGCATCACAACCTGATGATCAGAACCATAGGAGCGGGTACCGACGATGGCGCTGCGAAAACTATGATTTAGATCCACCACTGGCGTGAATGTCCAGTTGATGCCGAGTGCCCTGGCCTCGCGGGCCTGAATCGATGCACAGCGTTCAGTGACTTCGGCATCATTCAATGCCGCCAACGCAAGCTGATTGGGCATGGAGCTGCCAAACGCGAAGCTCATTTGTCCGCCTTCCACATCCGCGCTGACCAGCGGTGGGCAGTCGAAAGCCGCCAGCAGTGACTGCATGTAGTTGATTTCGGTTTGCAGTTCCCGGCCCACTGAGCGGGTTATGCCACCAGGCTGCAGGTGACGAATCAGGGCCAATTGTTCATCGGATTCCCCCATCACCAGCAGATTGAACAATTGGCCCAGTCGCTGCTGCAGATCCATATTGTCATACTGCTGTCGTACCCAGGCGAGTGCAGTATCATCCAGATTAAACGGTGCTCTTTTTAATGACTCAAACATGATGATCTTCCTTTATCTGGTGTAAAGAACGCCTTGATCAGAAGCCAGTGTCGTGTCTTCGCCGGACGTTTCTGATATTGCCAGGCTGCGTCGCACTGTCAGCTCGGCCTGAGCCTGTTCACTTATTTTGCGGGTCACCGGGTAAAACGAGGTAATGAACGCAATCACGAGGGCTCCAGCGCCCGGCACCAGGCTCATGAACAACAGAATGGTATTTAATGCTTCGGGCGTTTGTTCTGCTCCGGCTACATAACCAGAGGAACTCAAAGCAAAACCAACCAGTGCGCCGCCCAGCCCCATGCCAAACTTATGGGAGAAAGTCGCTGAGCTGGTCGCCAGTCCTACCACCCGGCGCCCGGAACGCCACTCAATGTAATCAGCGGTGTCTCCGACCAGCCCCCACAGGTTGGTGGCACTGATACCCAGGAAAAACTGGTTGATGAAGATAATGGTATAGATACCACGAAGATTTTCGGGATCCAGCCAATAGATCTGACTGATAGTCAGGGAAGAACCGATCAGCGCGATGATCATCAATGTCCGCTTACAGATTTTTTTGACCGCAAAAATACACACCACGGCTCCGGCGATCATTCCCAATGTACCCAGGGTAAAGAATGGTGCCGCCGCCGACTGATCACCCACGTTATAACTGAAAAAATACATGCCAACTGCAAATGGTGCCATCAACAGAGCAAACACTGGCACACCTATCATAATAATGGTCCAGTAGGCCCGGTTTCGCATCACGACTTTAAAATCCGATTTCAATGAGCTGGTTTGTGTCAGTGGTGGAACACGTTCGCGGACAAGTGCGAAACAAACAAAAAACAATACCATCATTATGACGCTGAACAACATCATCGTGCGCTGATATCCCAGTTGCTGATTACCATCACCGAAGTAATTCATTAATGGAATGGTGCCGGCATTGACCAGCAGGCCTCCGGTAAATGCGAGCAGCATTCGGTAGGATGCCAACTCACCACGCTCCACAGCACTATCGGTAATCATAGGTGGTAGTGATGAGTATGGAATATTGATCACAGTATAAAGTGTCATGAGTGCAATGTAGCTGGCGAACGCCCAAATTACTTTGCCGGATTCACTGATGTCTGGTGTGGTAAATGTTATAACAGCGACAATCGCCAGCGGTACCGGTGTGAATAGCAGATACGGCCTGAACTTGCCCCAACGGCTTTCGGTACGATCACCAATGATGCCCATGACAGGATCAGAAATGGCATCCCACATGCGGGTAACAAAAAACAGTGTGCCGACAATGGCTGCCGATATGCCAAATACGTCGGTGTAAAAAAACATCAGGTAGGTACCCACGGTGGTAAATACAACGTTGCTGGCCAGGTCACCGAATCCATAGCCGACTTTCTCGATCATGGTGAGTTTTTTCATGGTCAATCTCTTTTTTTATATTTGTTGTCATGACCATTGTCACCATGATCCTGCTTTCGAACTATCCCATTTTTGACCTCGATTATGGTCTTTTTTTGATACCGGCTATAAATAAAGTGCCTGTTGATCCAACCACGGGGTCAACAGGCGAATGAGATTAGCGGGATCATAATCGCCATAGATACGCCCGAGCGCAATGGGCTCATGCTGTTTACGATGACGAAATTCACCCGGAGTACAATGATATTCACGTTTAAATGCGGTGTTATAGGCTTTGATGGAAGGAAAGCCATGACTTAATGCAATAGCTGCAATGGAATGGCTGCTCTGTATCAGCTCCACCATACTTTGTTCCAATCGCAACAGGGTTAAATATCGGTGAAAGGTGTGTCCGGTGTGTTCTTTGAAATAGCGACTCAGATAAGCCTCCGACAACCCTTCACGCTCTGCCAACTGGCTTAAGGAGATATGCTCGCTATAATGCTGTTCAAGATAGTGAATCAACGCATTCAGCCGTTTATGTTGATCAGGTAAAACGACAGAAACCGGATGTTGCGGAGCTGGAAAATACCGTTGAAACAATAATTGTATTTCAGCCAGATAGCGTTGAACCGCCAGTTCCCAATGCGGTTTACGATATTCATGTTCCCACCAGATATGAGCCATGCTGCTGCGCAGGCATTTCATTCTGGCCAATTGCACCGGATTACGGAGCCATGGCCCGCAGTCAGTATTGATCATTGGATCAAACTGGTTCTGCACACAAATCACAATATTATCCTGACTGGCGGCGCGAGTTGCATGCGGTACATCGCCATTGATAACGATGATATCCCCACCGGACAAATCATACACCTGCTCATTCACCTGCACTCTGATCTGTCCTTTGAGTACCCATAGACACTCATGAGCACGGTGACGATGGATACCACATTCAAAAATGCGATGACCGAACACTTTCCAAACCTGATCCAGAAGCTCAGTTTGACTGGACAACAAATACATATGAACTCCGGCAATTAAACAATTGGGTTAACATACCAGATAAATAACTATTTATACGTTAAAGATTTTTCGAACAGAGCCGACCACGAAACCAGAGCGAGGCAAACCGCGATAACCAATTCGCCGGAAGCCGGTTTGGCTGCTCTGTTGTTCAGTGCAGATACATCCTATGTGCGAAACATAACACGGAAATTTACCACCATAGATACCGGCTGGCGCTGTTTAGCCCAGCACAGATTATGCACATAATTACTCAATCACACCTTAATACAGTAATATGTTGTCATACTCATACCGGTTAAATGCAAAACGCCATGAGATCATTAAAAACCAAACTCATTGTTGCTCTGATTGGTTCTAACCTGCTGGTTATTACCCTGTTTGCGCTGATCACTCCATGGAAAGTACAACAACATTTTATTGAAAGCGCCAAACAGCTGCACTATCAGAATTTCGCCCGCATGATCGAGCGATATATTGACCATGAACATTCCTGGAACACCGAAACCGATGCCACCCGCCTGGCCCGCATAGCTCTGGACAATCGACCACCGAATCATGCCGACAGGCCATTCAATAATTTGGCATCCGGGCAGAGGGGGTCGGAACAGCCAGCCGACCCGAGCTTTCAGTTCGCTCTGTTTGATCCTTCCGGGCGTAATATTATCGGCGGTAAAACCTATCAACCCGGTGAACAGGTTGATCAGCAGACACTCACAGACGCAGACCCGATCATGATCAATCAGAAAGTGGTGGCCTATGTCTTGCCCAGCGGCACAATACCACTGACCCGATCCGATACAACCTATCTCAATACTCTGAAAGAATCACTACTGTACGCCACCGGACTGTCTTTATTGATCCTGATTCCCTTCGGTTTTTGGGAAGGTAGCAAACTGGTCAGATCTCTGAAACAACTGACAACCGCGGTGGAAAAAATGAGCGCCAGCCATCTTGAACAGCAGGTGGATATCAGTACCAATGATGAGACCGGTCGTCTGGGTCAGGCTTTTAATGCTATGAACGCCCGTCTGGTGGAGGCCTATAACAGACTGGAGGACTCCCACGCCACCATTGCCAAACAGGCGGAGGAACTCAAAGAACTGAGTATTCGTGATAGCCTGACCGGCCTGCACAACCGCCGTTTTTTCAATGAGGAAGTGGACCGCCTGCACCAGGAAGCATTGCGCTATCACCGACCCTTTTGCATCGTACTCGGAGACGTGGACCATTTTAAAAAAATCAATGATCGTTTCTCTCATGCTACGGGTGATCGGGTATTACAGCAGGTTGCCGATATTTTAAACAACTCATTACGGGACACTGATGTGCTGGCCCGATATGGTGGCGAGGAAATGGTCATTGCCCTGCCCGGCACAACGCCGCTAGAAGCACAGGAGCTGATTGAACGCATTCGTAACCGCATCGAAAACCACCCATGGCATAAGATCTCTGAGCAGCTGGCGGTCACCATGAGCTTTGGTATCTGCGACGAACTGGATCAGCAGCATTTCGAACATATGCTGGTACTGGCGGATGAACAGCTTTATCTGGCTAAAAACGAGGGACGCAATCAGGTCCGTTGCCTGAAACAGCCATCGCAGACTCACTAGGCCCTTGCCATATACTGATGGAAGCGGTCCACCAGAAAATCCACCAGAGCCCGCACTCTCAAAGGCAGATACTGGGTATCGGTATAAATGGCATTCAGCGGTACCCGGCTGCCCTGATAATCGGGCAGTAATGTCACCAGCCGTCCCTGGTCTATGTCGTGTTGCAGATCAATTCGTGCTTTATAAAGAATGCCGGCACCATTCAACGCCCAGTGATGCACCAGCGAACTGTCGTCACTGCTGCGGTCACCTCTCACCTTCACCGTTACGGGACACCCATCAGAATAAAAAGTCCAGTTGGATGTCTGCCGTCCACGGTTAAAGATGGTCAGGCAGTTATGAGCCGTCAAATCTTCCGGTACTACAGGTTTTTCCCGGTCACGAATGTAGTCAGGGGCTGCACACAGGACTTGTTCCACCTCACATAACCGCCGCGCTACCAGGGTGGAGTCCTGCAATAGACCATAACGAATGGCCAGATCAATCCCATCACGCCACAGGTCATGCAGCCCATCAGACGAGTGCACGAATATCCTGACCTGCGGATACGTCCGATGAAAATCGTCCAACCATAGTGACAGCAGCTGTCGGGACAGATCGGTCGGAGCGGATAGATGAATATCCCCCTGCAACGCACATTTCCCGGTTCGTACCTGTGCTTCTCCGTCCGCCAGCGTCGACAATGCCCGACCGGCGTATTCCCGGAATAACTCACCTTCGGCCGTTAACCGAATGGAACGCGTGGAGCGTTCAAACAATCTGACAGACAGATCCTGTTCCAATCGCTTGATCCCGGCACTGGCAGCAGCAGGTGTCAGATCCAGCTGACGCGCGGCCAGACTCAGATTGCCGGTTTCTGCCGCCCGTAAAAACAATCGCAACTCTCCAAGACCATACATTTTCAAACCTCATTTGAAAGTCATTAAACAATAACCTTAATTATCAAATTCATTTTAATACTGCACAATCACCCAATCACTCTGCAATGAATAGAAAATATGACGCTTTCTTTCCAACTGCCGCTCACGGCCATCCTCCATCGGATGCTGCAAAACACCATCGGCTGTCTGCATAAGGCCCGCGATCATGCACAACAACACGGTATGGATGAAACCGAACTGCTGAATGCACGGCTGGCTGCAGATATGCTGCCCATGCAGCAACAGATTGAAATAGTAACGACTGCTGTACGAGGCACGTTGACAAGGCTCTTGGCTGCCGGCCCTGACGACGCTGAAGATCCGGATTACGCCGTCTTCAATCGTGGGGTCGGTGCCAGATTCGACCCTCCCGTCAGCACTTTTGATGAACTGATCAGCAAGATAACGACCTTGCTCGACTGGCTGGCTACACTGGAAAATGAACATACACAAGCGCTACAACCGGAAAGCATCACGGTGCAAATGCATGGACAAGCACGTCTCTTTGAACGTCAGGCATTCATCATGCACTACTTTCTACCCAATTTTTACTTTCACCTGAGCATCGCCTACGGCATTTTGCGTCATTATGGCGTTGCGCTTGGAAAACAGGATTACGAAGGAATGCCGGTCTATCAGACTATGGATATGACCTCATTGCCACGACCTTAAACCGTCTGACGGTTAGGGGCCTCTGAAAAATAGGAATAGTTTTGATGCAGGCGAGGAAGCACCACTCGCAACACCGCAATTTACGGGCGTAAATGAGGATGTGAGACGGGGGCTGACAACGTCCTGCGCGAAAATAGGCCATTTTTCAGATGGTTCCTTAGCTTTGTTACACGCTATCAGACCCTATATTGGAGAGCATCATGCTTGAATTGTTTTACTGGACCACTCCCAACGGACACAAGATCACCATCTTTCTCGAAGAAACCGGACTGCCTTATAAAATCACGCCTATTGATATTGGCAAAGGCGATCAATTTGGTGAACGTTTTCTAAAACACTCGCCCAACAATCGGATACCGGCCATAATTGACACCAATCCAGCAGATGGCAGTGAATCGGTTTCGGTATTCGAATCCGGTGCTATTTTGCAATATCTGGCGGAAAAAACCGGACAGTTTTTACCCACAGAACTGCATGCCCGCTATGAAGTACTGCAATGGCTCAACTGGCAAATGGGTGGACTCGGCCCTATGGCCGGACAAAACCATCACTTTAGCGTCTATGCACCGGAACGCATTCCCTATGCAACTGAGCGCTACGTTAAAGAAACTTCACGTCTGTACGCCGTGCTCGATAAACAATTGGCCGAGCGCGAATACATTGCCGGGGAATATTCCATTGCCGATATGGCGTGCTATCCGTGGGTGGTACCTTATGAGCGACAACAGCAGGATATCAACGCCTTCCCACACTTAAAGCGCTGGTTTGACCGCATGGCTCAAAGACCGGCGGTGATCAAAGCCTACGAACTTGCCAAACAGATCGTCCCGGAGGCTAAACCATTCAGCGAAGAAGAGAAAAAAATGTTATTCGGACAAGGTGCGGATCGGGTCAAATAACCCCCAGCCGCTAAATAAAAAAAGAGAACGCGGCGACCTGGTATGATTGCACAGACCGCCGCAAAAGGTTAGTTGGTGGAGACAACAAAACCTTTACTTTCTAACCTGGAAATCGCCTCATCAGCAGCGGATGTTGGTGACGCATCGTGAGTACGATATACATAAACACGACCGTATTTCACGTCCGGTATGGTATGACTGAGATAGATCAAAAGCCGATCAACCTCATCCGCATCAAACCCCGAACTTCCGCCCTGCCCCAAAACCAAATGATTCAGCTTGCGAGGTGCCCAAACAGGTGACTCGCTGAATGCATCAATGGTATTTAGCCCCATGATATAAAGCGTGCGAATATCATTTGCGCGCAGCTGGGCCAGGTCGCCATACACGGTATTTTTGCCGCTTAATACCAGGTCATCAATACCTTCAGGCAGAGAGGCAATATCGCCGGTTATGGTGTTATGCCCGTATACCCAAATTGAGGAAACTTGAGAGCCTATATCAGCGAGGTTACCGGAGATTGTATTATCACCAGCAACACTGAATGACACCACTCCACTGGGAAGATCCGCAATGTTTCCAGTGATGGTATTTGAATTGGTAACGTAAAAAACAGTCACCGAATCCGGAATATCCGCGATGTTGCCCACAATATTCTGATCAGTTTGTAACAAGACTGTTTTTATCTGTGCCGGTAAATCAGCAATATCACCAGTCAATGATACTTGACCCCCCCCCTGTAGATACACATATTGCAGAGGGTCAGGCATTTCGGATATGTCACCGGTAATATCGGTTCCACTGCCGCCAAGATATAAAGTAGTTAATCCTTGGGGTAAGTCTTTAATTGCACCGGTAACCCCACTATAACCGCCCAATTGCAGTGCTTTTAATTGGGGATTCAGAGCCTCAATCGTACCCACAACGTGACTTTCAGTCCCTGTTACGGTTATTGATATCAAGCTGTCGGGAAGAGATTGCAGAGACCCTGTCAACGAGGCAGAACTCGAGAAATTGACCGATTCCAAATTAGTGAGGCCTGCCAGCCGGGATACATCAAAGCTGAACGTCGCCCTTGAATCAACATCCTGACGATAAGATCCCAGATTTTTTGCAGCATTCAAACCATTGGAAAATGTAATCGTAACACTACCCGCGATTGGCGAAGCATATTCATGAGTCACCCCATAAGTACCACCCCCTAAATCCGTAGATACGACATCCAACTCACTACCATCATTCCAGTTTATTGTCGCTTGACCGCTGTGCAAACCTAACAAAACTCCAAATTTACTGGTTTTGTTAAACGGCAGGTTGAGGGATTTTTCGGATATGTTTTCAACAACATAGGTCACACTGATAGCATCCTCATATCCATCCATATCAGTTGCCGCAACAACAAAATGATAAGTGCCAGGCACGGAGGGGTTCCCCGTAATTCTGCCAGACTGCCCATTACTTTCGAGCGTTAACCCACCCGGCAATTCGCCTTCTGCAATGGAATACACCACAGAGTCTTCGCGAGTCAGCGGTATAAATTCAATCGGCACCGGTTGATCCGTCACGGTGTAAATATCCAATTGATCATCCATGACGCCAACAGGAACACTGGTGATATTAATAGCGCCTCCAGTGTTCGCTTTTAATGCAACAGTCAGTAATTGACCGATTTCCGCGGTAATACTTTCCGAGGTAGCCATCGCATAGGCACCGTCATCGTAGCGAATAAATGCGGTAATTTGGACTGGAGTGCCAGTGGGAATGGGTAATGCATCGGTGGTATCACCCACACGCAGAGTGGTGGTTGCATTCTTCCAACTTAAACGACTTGCTGTGGCAATAATATCGGCCGTACCGACGGTGTCCCCGAGAATCGTTACTTTCACAAACGCAGTCGACGCGATTAAATCCACATTCCACCAGGAAAAATGACTGACGGTGGCCCTCAGGGCCAGCCCGGTGAGTGAATCTTCAGAGGCAACCACTTCACCGGTACCTTCCTGTTGCCAGATACCGGTTGATTCATTCAGATACCAGATGGGAATAGTGTGGCCAACGGCGATATCACTGCCATCCTGGTAGTGGCTGGCATACATTGGCAGCAACACTTCAGCGCTGGCACCGGGAGCCAAATTAATGGTTTTACCATTCTGGGTAAAATGATATTCGACCGTACCCAGACTGAAAATCTGCGAGGGTTCATCCTCACCTTCGGCCACGCCCGAAAAACTACCTGGGAAAGCGGCCATTGAAGCCGGCTTTGAGACGTTGACAGGGGTTATCGTCAACTCGACATCGCCTTCAACCGGCTGGCCGTCAGCGTCCACAAAATCGGCTTTATCAAATGTCACGCCTGCGCCGGCGGCGGCAGACTGAGTGGTCACACCAGGATCACTGATGACCATCACGTCACCGCGCTTAATCAGCGTGACAGTAATGGACACCTCGCCATCGGCTGGTGGAGAGAGAATCGGTACAACCTGAGTGGAATAACCGGGTGCGCTGACATTTAAGCTAAATGATTCCTCAGCAGGCAGCAAAACACTGAATACACCGTCACTATCGATCTGAACATCGGCTTCCACCGGTATGCCAGTCTGATAAACCGTAATGGTACTGTCGGCGACGACGAGTCCGGCAATATCCACAACCCTTCCCAAAATACCGGATTCAAATTCAGGCTGCTCTGCTCCCGGTCCGGGTGCAGTATTTATCATGGCATAAAATGCGGATAGATCAGAAATACCAACCTGGCCATCACCATCCAGATCTGCGGCCGGATCTTTCGACTCAAATTTCAGCAGAAAAATATCCAGGTCATCCATGTTCACAATATTGTTATTGTCGTAATCCGCATCACACACATTGCCATAACCGTCGTGATCAGAATCGAGTTGATTCGAATTTACAACTTCGCGGCAATTATCGCGTGTGTCCGGTATGCCATCACCATCGGTGTCATAGGCAACTGCTGCCAGACTGAATACAGGTAGCGAAAAGAATAATATGAAAACAAGTAAACAGAAATTAGAAAGAAAATTGTGCTGCCGTTTCGGCATAAAAGAATCATGTGAAAACATACTTCCTCCTTAAATGATCATTACCCCATCCCTACTACCGAGGCCATGTGATGCTAGGTTAGATATTACTGATATTCAACACCCCCTCTACCAGACCACAAAAAAGTTGATCTGACGCAGTTTTGTGTTGGCTAACCAAACTGGGTATTAATCACTCTTCCATACCTGTTGCTCTGCCGGCAGGCATTCTGACGGGTCTCGTTCAGGGCATTATCGGCACCGCCCAAACCGGTCACCAAAAAGGGCTTTCAAAACTTTTTTTAAGCCTTCAAAAACGTTCAATCTGCACTAAACTACTAATCAGGTAATCAAATAGATTGTTTTGATTTCTCGGAGCGCTCATTGGCTCTGCCAATGGTGTGGTGCATCTGTGCATCACGTTATTAACCCGGCATAAATACTTGCCGGGTTAATAAGACCAATAATCGACTGCGGAATACGACCATGTCGATGCAGGTAAAACAGGAAAACCGATCCTGGTTCGGGTTGTTATTGGGGCCTGTGGTCATGCTGATTATTGTTGTTCTTCCGGCTCCGGGAGGTTTGTCGGACGCCAGCTGGCATACTATTGGCCTGACGTTCTGGATGGCATCCTGGTGGATTACCGAGGCGGTTCCAATTCCGGTCACATCCTTCCTGCCTTTGGTGATCGCACCGCTACTGCAAATCAATCACATTAATGCCGTGGCGGTCTCTTACGCGCATCCTTTGATCTTTTTGTTCATGGGCGGATTCATGTTATCCATCGCGATGGAACGCTGGTCTTTGCACAAACGCATTGCGCTGAAAACCATGCTGCTGACCGGCAGCAAACCCAGTCAACAGATCGCCGGCATCATGCTGGTCACCGCATTTTTATCGATGTGGATGTCGAACACTGCGACCACAGTGATGATGCTACCTATTGGCCTGTCCATCATTCAGATGACACAGTCAGACGAACAAACTGATGCACCGTTTAACAAAGCTTTGTTATTGAGTATCGCTTATGCTGCTTCAATCGGTGGAGTGGCAACGTTAATTGGCACACCACCCAATGCCTTAATGGCCGCCTATTTAAACGAGAGTTTTCACATCAAAATCAGTTTCGCCAGATGGATGATGGTGGGTATCCCACTTACAGTAGTGCTATTGCTCAGTACCTGGCTCTGGCTAACAAAAATGTTTTATCAGGTGGACAAAAATGTCACCCGTTGTTCCAAGGTAACTTTTCGTTTGCAGTTAAATGAGTTAGGCCCGGTCAAACGAGAGGAAACCGCGGTGTTGATTATCTTTTCCCTGACCGCACTGGCCTGGATGTTTCGACCAATCATTGCCAAAGTAACCGGACTACCTCTGGACGATACGATTATTGCCATGCTCTCCGCCAGCCTGCTGTTTGCCTGCCCTATCGATAGACACAACCGGCGTCTGCTCAAATGGAAGGATGCAACCAAGGTTCCTTGGGGTATTTTGTTGCTATTCGGCGGTGGGTTGAGTTTGGCAGGTTTAATCAAATCATCCGGCTTGGCCGACTATATTGCCTTGCAGGTAGAAGCACTCGGAACCCTGCCACTATGGCTAATGACGATTGTCGTTGTCGCGATCATCGTGTTTCTGACAGAAATTACCAGTAACACGGCTACTGCTGCCGGTTTCTTACCACTACTGGGTCCCATTGCCATGTCAATCAGCAATACCCCCATGTCATTGGTTATCCCAGCTGCCATTGGTGCCAGCTGTGCGTTTATGATGCCTGTGGCGACACCTCCGAACGCCATTATTTTTTCTTCCGGTCAATTGCGTATTGCCGATATGGCCAAAACCGGGCTGGTACTGAATCTGGTCGCCATCTTCTGGATCAGTCTGCTGGGGCTGACGCTGGTTCGATGGGTATTGAACTTCTGAGCCAGGGAAATGGCACTTCCGATAACCATGATAACTGATTCATGGCACTGCCCTTCCATACCATAGCCGCCGCCAACAGCACTATGAAAATCTCAATACCTCAGCGGATAAAAAACATGGCGGCATTAAACGTTAACCCAAACAGTGGAATATTAGACAACGTATACAGAACAAATCTGATTTCAATACGATTACCGAGCACTTGAACCAAACTGTGTGCAATACGCAGACACACATATGCCCAGGCCAAATACAGGTTAACCTCATTGCCACTTCCAATCACCGCGAGGGAAATAGCCAGCGCATAAAAGATCGTCGGCTGCTCCATCAGGTGATTGTAGTTATCGGCTTTCCAGCGCACGGACGGTGGCAAAGCCGACATCTGCTGTCCTTTCAGTGCGTTCGGGTCCGGTTTGATTCCAGCCTTGCGCATGGCCGGCAGACGGGTGGCATACATCCAAACCCACATGACCATCGACCATGCCACCAACGCGATGACCGGTGCAATCATCTCAACACTTGTTTCCATTGTTTCAACCTGCTGCTGTGAATGTCGCCGATGATTATTGAATGGGCAGCTGAAAATCACAATGACACAGTTATTGCCAAACTCAATGCTGTCATTATGAGCACCCGGTAAGCGATTGACGCAGGCACCATTTCCATTGGTTTGCCACCTGTGCATGATGAGATTTAGGGAATTCGTGCAACTTTGCCGGATTTTAATGTCGCATTGCGACGCAGATAATGATTTTGTGGTTCCTTAAGTGGGCAGATGAATAGCACCAGCCTGTCACAGAGATTTCTCTAAAAAAATACTAGACGACTGGTCTATTTTGAACTAGGATGCCCACCATTATGACGAAACATTCAAAAGACAGTCGCCAGCACATACTCGAAGTTGCACAGGAAATTATCAGCTGCAAAGGCTTCAGTGCGGTTGGCTTGAACGAAGTATTGAAAGCAGCAGCAGTCCCAAAAGGGTCCTTCTATCATTATTTCGCGTCAAAGGAAGCCTTTGGCGTTGCCATGCTGGAAGATTATTTTGAGCAATACCTGATCACCATGGAACAGATTCTGACGCGCAAAGATTATCCGGCGATCGATAACCTGATGCTGTACTGGCAGAACTGGCTGGAAACTCAGGGAGGCCAGGAAGCCTGCGGCACTCGTTGTCTGGTGGTGAAACTGGCGGCCGAAGTCAGCGATTTGTCCTCGGCCATGCGCGCAGTATTGCATCAAGGCACGCAAAATATTATTGCCAGACTCGCAGAGGCAATGGTTCGGGGTATTACAGAAGGCAGTCTGAAACTGGCACCGGATACAGCTTCGGCAACAGCAACAACGTTGTACCAACTGTGGCTCGGGGCAAGCCTGATGGCTAAAATCACGCACAGCTCTGATCCGTTACACAGTGCCTTTGAGACCACCAGGGGAATGCTGATCCCCTGACAATGCAATCACGACAGCAGGTATCTACCTGCATTTTTTATCACTGAAAATTAGACGACCGGTCTATTTTAAAATCAACTGACAATTTCAGGAGCATTTCAACATGCAAATTTTAATGGTACTTACCTCTCACGACGAACTTGGCAACACAGGTTACAAAACCGGCTTCTGGCTGGAAGAGCTGGCAGCCCCTTATTATGTTTTCAAAGATGCCGGCGCCACCATCACTCTGGCGTCTCCAAAAGGTGGACAACCACCACTGGATCCAAAAAGCCACGAGCCGGAATCCCAAACCGATGAAACCCGTCGTTTTGAAGCCGATGCAGAAGCAGTCGCCGCCCTGGCAGCCACGAAAAAACTGCAGGACGTCAACATGAATGATTTCGATGCCGTGTTTTACCCAGGCGGTCACGGACCATTGTGGGACCTGGCCGAAGACACTACCTCCATCAGCCTGATTGAACAGTTCGCCAATGCAGACAAGCCCGTCGCTGCGGTCTGTCATGCGCCTGGCGTACTACGCCATGTAAAAGGCAACGATGGCCAGCCTCTGGTCAACGGCAAATCCGTGACCGGATTTACCAATACGGAAGAAGCAGCCGTGCAACTGACAGATGTCGTGCCTTTCCTGGTGGAAGACATGTTGAAGGAAAATGGCGGTGATTACAGTAAAGGAGCCGACTGGATGCCACATGTAGTAACAGATGGCAAACTGGTGACCGGTCAGAATCCAGCATCTTCAGCCGATACCGCTAAGGCTTTGCTGGCATTACTGCAAGCTTGAGAAGATCGTTCGACATAAAAAACACCCGGCAGGGTATCCTGTCGGGTGTTTTTATCAGCCGATATCAGTTATCGGCAAGAGCTAGCTGTCTCAGGCAGCGGGTTCTTCAGATTTTTTCTGGCTCTGTTTGGCAGCCGCATCTTTCACCGGTTGTACCAGCGCTTTAGGTTGTCCGTAAAAGGCTGTTACATACAGGTCTTTGATTTCACTGATCATCGGATAACGAGGGTTAGCCGGAGTACACTGATCATCAAATGCTTCTTCTGACAACAGATCCAGTTTGTCCATAAACTCTACTTCATTCACACCAGCGCCACGAATGCTTTTCGGTATGTTCAGTTCGGCTTTCAACTCATCAATCGCCGCTACCAATAGTTCCACCTTCTCGTCAGCACTGTTGCCACCCAGTTCAAGGTAATCGGCAATCCGGGCATAACGGGTTTTGGCCTGTGGATATTTATACTGCGGGAACGTACCTTGTTTAACCGGTACATCAGTTGAGTTGTATTTCACCACTTCACTGATCAACAGCGCATTAGCCAAACCATGGGGAACATGGAAATGCGCACCCAGTTTGTGAGCCATGGAGTGACAAACACCCAGGAATGCATTGGCAAATGCGATACCCGCCATGGTTGCAGCATAGTGAACTTTTTCACGCGCTTTAGGATCATCCTTACCATTTTTGTAAGCGCTGGGCAGATATTTGAACAGCAACCGAATCGCTTCCAGTGCCTGGCCATTGGTAAACTCATTGGCAAACAGGCTGACATAAGCTTCCAGCGCATGGGTCAAAGCGTCGACACCGCCGTAGGCAGTCAAGCCCTGTGGCAGGCTCATCACCAGATCAGGATCAATGATGGCCATGTTCGGTGTCAGCTCATAGTCGGCGATTGGATATTTTACGCCGGTTTTTTCATCGGTCACTACCGCAAATGGTGTTACCTCGGAACCCGTACCAGAAGTGGTAGGTATGGCAACCATCTGAGCTTTAATACCCATTTTCGGGAAGTGATAAATACGCTTACGAATATCCATAAACCGTAGTGCCAGATCTTCGAAACGGACTTCCGGATGTTCATACATGACCCACATGATTTTGGCTGCATCCATCGGTGAACCACCACCAAACGCAACAATCACATCTGGTTTGAAGGCATTACATTTTTCCACGCCTTTGTTAACGGTACGCAGTGTTGGATCAGGCTCAACATCATAAAACACATCGGTTTCAAGCCCTTGCGCATGCAGAGCATCAGTGACCTGCTCGGTATACCCCTGATTAAACAGGAACGGATCGGTAACAACCAATGCCCGCTTTTTACCTTTCAAATCACTCAGCGCGACAGGCAATGCACCTTTACGGAAATAGATATCTTTGGGGATTTTATGCCACAACATATTTTCACGCCGGCTCGCAACAGTTTTCACATTAATCAGGTGTTTAGGACCTACGTTCTCAGAGACAGAGTTACCACCCCAACTACCGCAGCCCAATGTCAGTGACGGAGCCAGTTTAAAGTTGTACAGATCACCAATAGCACCCTGTGAAGCTGGCATGTTGATCAGGATACGACCGGTTTTCAGACGGCGACCAAACTCTTCGATACGTTCACGATTGTGATCCTGATCGGTATACAGGACAGATGTATGACCCATACCACCCAATTCAACCAGTGCTACGGCTTTGTCCAGCGCCTCATCAAAATCTTTGGCCCGATACATGGCCAGAGTGGGAGAAAGTTTTTCATGAGCGAAAGGCTCATCGAGATCAATGGCATCACACTCAGCAATGATCACTTTGGCTTCTTTGGGGACTTCAACACCACCGATAGCTGCCACTTTGTAAGCAGGCTGTCCAACAATTGCCGGGTTCATTGAACCGTTGACGATAACTTGTTCACCAACTTTCTTTTTCTGCTCAGCAGACAGAACATAAGCGCCACGAGCCTGGAATTCAGATTTAACCTGCTCATAAACACTATCAACCACAACCACAGACTGTTCAGAGGCACAAATGACACCATTGTCAAATGTTTTACTCATCAGCACTGAGCTCACTGCCTGTTTAATATGTGCGGATTCATCAATAACCGCTGGCGTATTACCAGCACCAACACCAATAGCTGGTTTACCAGAAGAATAAGCCGCCCGTACCATGCCGGGACCACCAGTGGCCAGAATCATGTTAATGTCAGGATGGCGCATCAGATGCTGGCTCAGATCCACAGTCGGTTCTTCAATACAAGCAATAATGTCTTTAGGGGCACCTGCCGCAATGGCCGCATCCATTACAATTTTTGCTGCCAGAGCAGTACATTTTTTTGCTCTTGGGTGGGGAGAGAAGACAATACCATTACGGGTTTTCAGTGCCAGCAGCGATTTGAAGATGGCTGTGGATGTCGGGTTAGTGGTCGGTACCACACCTGCGAGAATACCAATAGGCTCAGCCACTTTCATGATGCCGTATGCGGTATCTTCTTCAAGAATGCCACAGGTTTTGTCGTCTTTGTATTTGTTGTAAATAATTTCAGAAGCAAAATGGTTTTTGATCGCCTTATCTTCGGCAATACCCATTCCGGTTTCTTCCACCGCCATTTTGGCAAGACCGATACGCGCATTATTAGCGGCCAGTGCAGCCTGACGAAAAATCTCATCAACCTGTGCCTGCGTAAAACGGGAATATACCCTTTGAGCAGCTTTTACCCGTTCGATCAGAGCATCTAAATTTGCCAGGCTTTTATCCGGACTGGATGCTTCAACTTTTTTATTGGCCATTTTCAGGGCCTCCTATAACTACCAAGAAAGTCATTTTCATTGACAATCAGCAACAATGAATTGCCATTAAATGTAGAGGTATCAGCATTTTTCCTATTGACTCAGATCAGGTTGAATTCACGGAATAATTAATTATTTTCAAAAAATAATTATGAGCCAAAATACATAGAATATGCCTTTAAAATCAAAGACATAAAGAACCCTTCCGATACTGTTTAAAGACCGGAAAATTCACCTGTAAATGTTTTTTTGTATTTATTTTTGGATGGGTGTTTGTGGAATTTTTAAAGCACAGAATATTTCTGTACTAACTATCTATCAGATAGTAATCATGTATACGATATCAATATTCTCCAGTAGCAAGACCATAACTGTTAAAAATAGCACTAATGCGTTTCATAGTGTCAGATGATGGAGGCGTCACACCATTCAAGGCATATTCCTCACCCAATTCCTTCCACTTGTGTTCGCCCAATTGATGGAATGGCAACAGTTCAACTTTTTCCACATTCCCCAGCTGTGCTACAAAACGAGCCAACTCATCGGCATCATCTAAATCATCAGAATATCCGGGCACGACCACATAGCGAATCCACACTTTTTTCTCACGTTCGGCCAAATAACGGGCAAACTTCAGAGCGTACTGATTGGAAACCCCAACCAATGCCTTATGCCGTTCCGGATTGATCTGTTTGATGTCCAGCATGACCAGATCCGTAAAACCAAGTAGAGCATCGAGCGTGTCATCGTAATGTACGGCGTAACCATTGGTATCCAGACAGGTATGAAAACCCAGGTGCTTAAGGCTCTTGAACAGACGATACACAAATTGCGCCTGTAACAACGGTTCACCGCCAGTGACGGTCACCCCCCCTTCAGACATTTCCATAAACGGCTGATAAGGAACAATTTCCTCCACCAGCTCACCGACTGAACGCAGCTCTCCAGCATTCAGATCCCAGGTATCACGGTTATGACAATACAGGCACCGGTACAGACAGCCCTGCAAAAACACCACAAAGCGGGTGCCTGGACCATCGACAGTACCAAAGGAATCGGTGGAATGAACGCGACCGAGCATGTGGTCGGCATCCATTTCATCTCCCGCAACGGGAATCAGGTTTTCAAGTCTGGTCATAAATACTCCTATATTGGCTGACACTATAGCAGCTTTGTCCTTATCAAAATTGCCTCAGGTCAGTCTGCTAAAATGTTGTCGATCACGCAGAACAGGCGTATTGTCGCTATCTGCAACACAGCATTCCCAATTCAGCAACATGGAAATTCTGCTATTCCTGGCAGCGGATATATCCAGCCATCATTATTCACTGCGAAAGCCACTCCAACAGGATTGCATTTCCTCTGTTCAATCTTATGCTAGGGCCTGTCTACACGAGTTTCGTTGAACCTGTTATTGGCTAAAAAGGCTGCAATTAAGTGACGCGGCATTCCGACGGTTAACGTGAAGCTTAGTCATGCTAGGCGAACGTTGACCAACGCAAAGTGCGGCCTTTTTAGCCATAACCCTTCGGGCTGAGGCCGATGAAATGAGTGTAGACAGGCCCTAGTCGCCAGCAACTACTGCAACATCAACCACCATCTCAATTACGAGGAACTTTACATGCCTTACGTCAATATCAAAATCACCAAAGAAGGTGCTACAGCAGAACAAAAAGCAGAATTGATTTCTGGGGTCACACAATTGTTAAAGGACGTTCTCAATAAAAATCCCGCCACAACCGTCGTCGTAATTGATGAAGTGGAAACTGACAACTGGGGCATCGGTGGTGAACAGGTGACCGTTCTCAGACAACAGGCAGCGCAAAAACAACAGGACAAGTCCTGAAGCAGACCAATCTGCGCAGGCAACCAGGAAAAGATGACGTTCCTCAAAGGTACAACTGATAGATCAAAGTGCACATTGGAGATGTTTTTGTGTACGCGGCACGAATCCGCTATAACACCCAGGCGTTAACGAGCGACGCCACTCCCCACATCACAACCGTATAGTGCCAGTTGTTTTTGATGATCGCGCCAGCGGTAGCCTGATAACGGCTCATCAGCGCCAGACCAACACCGGTCAAAGGACTGGTGCCGGTGGAAATGGCCCAGCAGGACAAATATAAAAACCCCAGACGAACTGGATCAGGGCTCAATGGCAATAACAATGGACTGACCACGGACACACTGACAATCGGATGAATCCCTACCATTCCAGCCGTAATCATCACCGCCAGTACAACACTGAATAACCAGGAATCAAACTCAAACCCTGTCAGATCAAACACATTCGGATACAGTAAAATCAGGGCTTTGATGCCTGCAGAAAAAATACCGGCAGCCAGAAACAGCGCAAACTGACTGCCAATGTTAGCCAGCTTATAATTGATAAACTCATGTACCAGATACAGATCAGGACCGCCTCGCATAAACATCATTGCTCCGACAGGTGCCAGCAGGCAAATTAATACCAGCACGCTGATACCTGACCAGATGGAATGCGCCACCATCACGGCCACTGCCAGAAACAGTGGCATGATCAAACTCTCAACCCGAATTGGATAACCCTCGAACACCGCTTTTCGGTTCAGACTGACCTCCAGAATGGACAGTCCTATGCCAATCAGGGCCATCAACAAGCCGGGCCAAAGCACCCCCTGCCAATTCAGGCCTGGCGCATAGGTAAGGGCCACACCGGTGGCCACAAAAAACGGTGACCACCACGCTGCGGCGGAAAAACTCCGCGCCAGAATAACCCGCTGAGATACACTCAGAGCACCGTTGCGCTGCAGTCTGTCTCCGAACACGAACAGCACAGACAAGTTAATAACCGCCCCCAATAAATGCGATCCAAAGGCGGTTGTCACTAGTGCCCGGTTCCCCTGCGGCAATATTTTCTGCTCACTTTCAACATTGGCCAAAGCCAGGAAAGAAACCGCGACAAACATTCCCAACAACGGCAGGTTAACGGCGAAAATCTGCTGCCAGGGTAACCATAAGCCCTGAGTGCCGGCAAACAGTAACGCTGCTCCCCCTGTTATCATCAGAATCGTGGATTGTCGTTGACCATTCCTGGCGATAAAACGCCACATTAGCGCATTGCTGATCCAGGCGGCCAGCGCGGGAGCCAATACAGGAATCCAACCGGCAACACTCATTAAATACAAAATCAGAGTACTGAGAACGATCCAACCGGTATATTTTTTCATGTTACAGCTTAGTGTGAGGAAATATTGAAGTGGCAATTATGATACCAG
This sequence comes from Gynuella sp., assembly GCF_050297175.1. NCBI lineage: Bacteria > Pseudomonadati > Pseudomonadota > Gammaproteobacteria > Oceanospirillales > Saccharospirillaceae > Gynuella > Gynuella sp. The sequence goes on from NZ_JBNKSF010000035.1 coordinate 477,035, forward strand.
AAGCCTATGCGGATTCCCCGGGAATATTTACAACAAACCGCAAGCAAACGCTCCGTCAGGATGAGCAACTAACGGCCAGTGATTTGCTCCAGTCCGGTGGTAATTGCGCATAAGAGGCCAGTTCAGGGTACTCCTGAAAAGGTTGCTGTAAGGCCGGCAACAAGGCATTAATTAGCGTGAAATCTTTTTTCTCCGCCGCTTCAATAGCCTCCTGAGCAACCCAATTACGCAATACCAAATAAGGATTATGACCTTGCATCTGTTGTCTTCGCGACGTTGCAGATGTGTCGTTCAATGCGTCGGTATAGTGTTGCCACCATGCGTCAAAGCCAGCGATGTCCAGGGTAAAGTTCCTAACATCCGGTTTGCGCTCATGAAGTTCGGCATGAGTCAGCCCGGTAAAACTGAAATGATAATCCATCTGCCCGCGCTTCAATAACTCAAGCCAGCCAATGGTTAACGATTCGCGCTGTTCCTCCGCCAGTTCTGCTATGCCCAGCTTATGGGACATCAGCGCCATATAATGACGTTGGTAACCGTCATTGTAACCATCGACTGCCTGCTGCAGAGTATCCACGGCCACCCAGGGAGTCAGACAGTTGCCCAACTGTACCAGGTTCCATAATCCAATCTTTGGCTGTTGATCATAAGCATAACGACCATAGTCATCAGAATGATTACAAATGAATGCGGGATCAAAGCGATCCAGAAAACCAAACGGACCATAATCGATCGTATCACCGAGTATGGAGAAATTATCCGTATTCATCACACCATGGCACCAACCCTGTGCCTGCCATCCGGCAATGAGTCGGGCAGTGCGTTGAACAACTTCGGTAAAAAAAGCGGCAATCGGTTCGGCACTATTCAGGCACTCGGGAAAATATTGCTCCAAAGTAAAATCGATCAGAGCCTTCAACTCTTCATGCTGATTGGTATGGAAAAAAAACTGATAATGACCAAAGCGCAGAAAACTACGGGCTACCCGGGTCACCATCGCGGCGGTTTCTCTGGCTTCACGAATCACCACATCATCACTGCCGGTAATGGCCAGCGCGCGTGTTGTGGGAATGCCCAGTCCGGCCATATTTTCACTCATTAAATATTCCCGCACGCTGGAACGTAATACTGCCCGACCATCACCCATCCGGGAAAAAGGTGTCATTCCCGAACCTTTTAACTGCACTTCCCAAATCTGCTGATCGCGATCTTCCAATCCGCCAATCAACGCTGCCCGTCCGTCTCCGAGTCTTGGCGTGTAACCACCAAACTGATGTCCGGCATAGACACTGGCTACCGCATCAACACTACGATGACCACTCAACAAAAAAATATCGTCTTCGCGTAATGGCTGTATTTGAAAAGTTTCGCTGAGTTGCGAATTTTCACTGACTAAATAGGGTTCACTGATTTTCTGAAGCGAAACTGGCACCAAATACGGCCGGTCCAACTGTCTAAACGGAAGGGGTTTGAGAATTTCGTGTAATGGCATAGGATGACAACTGGATCGTTAGCAAAGAACCCTTATTATCAATCTTACCCATGCAGTCCTCAAGTTTTGATCAGGGATTATTCCAATGTGACGACATTGGAATAATTCTTGGAAAATGCGGGGTAAATCATTATGAAAATTGTGGTTGTTGGAGGAGGAGCCGGTGGATTGGAGCTGGCAACCAAACTGGGAAACAAACTCGGTAAAAAGCAAAAAGCAGATGTCTTGTTAATCGACAAGAATCAAACTCACCTCTGGAAGCCGTTATTGCATGAAGTGGCTTCCGGCACTATGGATTCCGAAATCGACGCTGTCAGCTATCGCGCCCATGCACATAATCATAGCTTCCGTTTTAAGATCGGCACTCTGTCCGGCATTAACCGGGAAGAAAAATACATTCACCTGCAACCAGTCGTCGATGATGAAGGCGAAGAAATCCTGCCGGAACGCAAGGAAAGCTACGATATCCTGGTACTGGCTATTGGCAGTATTTCAAATGACTTCGGTGTTCAGGGAATTCGTGAGCATGCAATCTTTCTGGACAGCCCGAAGCAGGCCATCCGGTTCCAGCACAAACTGGTGAATCAGTTTATCCGGATCAACAGACGTCTGGAACAAGAGCCCAACACCTCACTGTCGGTGGCCATTGTTGGCGGCGGCGCCACTGGAGTGGAACTGTCTGCCGAATTGTTCAATGCCCGCCACTGGTTCTCTCTATACGGACTAAAAAACGTAACCTCTGAGCACCTTAAAGTCACCCTGGTCGAAGCCGGCCCTCGCCTGCTGCCTGCACTCAGTGAACGCATCGCCGCGTCGGTACACCAGGAATTATTGGATCTTGGACTCGATATTCTCACCAATACACAGGTATCACAGGCAGACGCCGGTAAACTACATACCGCTGACGGTAAGGTCATCGAGGCTGATTTGATCGTCTGGGCCGCAGGTGTCAAAGCGCCGGATTTCCTGAAGGGTTTTGGCGGCCTGGAAACCAATCGTATCAATCAGATTGTGGTCAATGCTCATCTGCAACCGGATCAGGATGAAAGTATTTATGTGATTGGTGATTGCGCCGGACGCCAGATTGACGAAAAACGCTGGGTACCTCCACGCGCGCAATCAGCTCATCAGATGGCCAGTCTGGTGTATCACAATATTCTGCTTTCGCTGGCAGGCAAACCACAAAAAGATTTCAAATATCAGGATCATGGCTCGCTGGTTTCTCTCAGTCGTTATACCGCCATTGGTAATCTGATGGGCAACCTGACCCGGGGCAGTATGAATATTGAAGGTAAACTCGCACGTATGGCGTATGTCTCACTGTATCGAATGCATCAATTGGCACTACATGGCTGGACAAAAATGATACTCATGACGTTGTCAGAAAAAATTAACAAGATCATTCGTCCCAGACTAAAACTACACTGACATATCGGCTGATTGTCTGCCCTTCAGAAACCGAAGGTAAAACGACATCGAACATGCTCTAACATCATGTTCGATGTCACCTTGGGTAAAGATCGGCCAGAGACTGAAAGCATCCACCACATTTTCATCAATAAAGTATCTTTTTTGCCTGTTACTTGGGAGGATCCACTTTGTCTTCGGTGGAACTGTTCAAACGGAACCAACCGGTCACGCTATAGCGATGCTTGTGCGCAAGCTGCACTTCATGGGGAAATTCTTCACTCATAAAAACCACAAGAGTCCCGTAAGCAGGCATCACTTTTGTAAGAATGTCGTCGCTGTCCTCGCGATAAATGACCAGTTCACCACCATCCTCAACCATCCACCCGGGGTTCAAATAAGCAATTACGGTCACAATCCGATTAGCCTCACCACGGAATGCGTCACAGTGCTTCTTATAAAATGAACCCGGTTCATAATGTGCCCAGTGGGTTTCGAACGAAAATAACCCCAGAAACAGCTCGCGATTCAAAAATGTCTGCAATTTCTGCGTCCACTGCAACCAAAGCTGTTCGGCTGCGGTACGCCCATCGATCCAATGTATATTGTCCCGGCGAATAAAATGGCTCTGAACATAGTTATCCTGACGTCCAACACCAGCTGCTTTAAAGTGCCCGGTTCCATCGGTGATAACCTCGGACAATAAAGATTCGCTTATGTCCTCTGGCAAAGCGCCAGGAATGACACAGTAGCCTTGACGGGTCAAACCATCCGCTATCTGGCGAAAAACGATATCACCGCTGTTAAAATCATCAGAAAAGAGTAGCCTGACGGGGCTCATTGAGAAGTTGCTCCAATAGAATAACGCGTCCTTTTATGGCTACCGGAGAACTTTGTCAATCAATATTTTGCGCCGCTACCATGGCAGCGTTCGATATCAAAAAGGATGCTGAAACTGCCAGTTCAAACTGATCGTCTGAGTGGTCTGCAAACCATCATCGGTTGACTGTATACTGGTCCCCAGTTCCAACTGTACGTCCTGAAAACCGGTATACAAAAACCACAAATCTGTGGCGATCAAATCCCCCATTTTATAACCCGCATAACCTTGCATAGTCACAACCGGATCACCAATGTAGGCACGACCGCGAAGATTGCTTTGCCAGTTTTCCGCAATGCGTCCATGTTGCTGTATAAAGACTTCTGCGCCATCGGAACTGATATCTTTTTCTTCATCACGACTGTAAAAAGAGTTAATCGCCAGGGCACCAAACTCAAAGTGACATTCCCCCGAAGCATCAAGACAGACACCTGCACCCACGGCATTGCCATAGTTGCGAATCTGGGAGTATTGTCGGTCACCTTCACCACCGACATGATTGACAATCACATCAGCATGCAGACGCAGCCGGCTGAATTGCCAGGTTGATGCCCAACCAATCTCAAACTGCTCGGAGTGATCCTGTTCCAATATCGACTGCCAATCAATCCACAGATCAGACGCCAACCATGAATAATCGGCCTGCCACTCCATTCCCTGATCAAGCCGGCCATTCAAGTTTTCATTCACATCCAGCAAAGCGGGATGAATTGGATGTCCAGATGCTAAAGTGCCAAAACTCAACAACTGCCGATGCTGCTGCAAAGGAATCTGGTAACTGCCCAAAAAACTTTGTTCATTATCGTTATCGCCATATTGCTGGGTGATCAACACACCAACGCGCGCCCGCGCACCTTCTTCATTGGTGTAAGACAATGAAACCGGCATCAACCAGCCAAACTGAGTATGACCATCCACTTCGTCGTGACTGAACTCATAGTTATTGAGCAGTGCCTCTGCTTCAATATCAAGCTGCGGGCCCAACTGCCATGTTGAGCTGTCTGATTTACCCCACCACTCACTATTGGTTAGCTTTAGTGCCTGAGCAGAGTGTGTTACTGTTGAAATCAAAAAAAGAAAAGCGAGCAAAAAACTGTTTGTTTTCATACATCAGCTATAGTCAATTATAATTATTGAATGCGCTGACGTTAGAGGCAAACCGGAAACGGGTCAAGTTTTCATAAAACCGGGCTATTAATCATCTGCAACAGTCAGTATCGTTTCAGCATGAACGAATATAAGAGCCACTAATGAAAAATAGAACCGGATACAACCAAGCCACGGGAATTACGAGTGAATAATAATAAGACGAATAACCGTATCGCTGTATTTGTAGATGTGCAGAATATCTATTACACCGTCAAACACACCTACCATTGTCATTTTGACTATCACAAATTCTGGTCAGATATTTCCAGTCAGGGTGATATTGTCAAAGCCGTGGCATATGCCAGTGACCGCAACTGCCCAAGACAGATTGCATTTCAGAGTATTCTGCGCAACATCGGTTTTGAAGTGAAGCTGCGCCCTTATATTCAGCGTCGTGACGGCAGCACCAAAGCGGATTGGGATGTTGGTATTACGATCGACATTATTGATTTTGCAGATCAGGTGGACACCATCATCCTGGCATCTGGCGATGGTGATTTTCAATTACTGGCCAACTATATTCGGGAGCGTTTCAACAAAGACTTTAACGTCTATGGCGTTCCCTCCCTGACCGCCCACACATTGGTGGAAGCGGCCAGTAACTATCACCCGATTTCAGAGCAATACCTGCTCAAGCATTAACCGGCGATGAGCGATTCGGCATATCGTTCTGCTGAATACTCGTTCAACACAACCATTTGTGCCCGCTTGAAGAAATTAAAGTCGGTGGCGGTTGCAGACGTGTAGGCGCCCATCATCCGGCCGATAATCAGATCACCGTTGGCCAGCTTGGGTAACATAATATCTTCTGCAATAACATCGATGCTGTCGCAAGTTGGTCCGGCCAGCACAGACGGTTGACGCTCTCCATCCCAGTACATGGCGTCCACCGGGTACTGACCATGATCAAACATGATTCCACTGAAAGAACCATAAATACCGTCGTCCAGGTAGTACCAGATTTTACCTTCGCGTTCTGCCTGCCCCATTACAGAGGCGACAGAAGTCACCGCAGGTGCACATATAAAACGACCCGGCTCAGCAATAATCCGAACAGTTTCCGGAAACGCTGCCAAAGCCTGCCGGATTGGCGTGCAGAATTCATGGATTGGAGTGACATCTTCCATATAACTGACCGGAAAGCCACCACCGATATCCAGCATGCTCAATACCGGCAGACCCAACTCGATCACCCGTTCAAAGACAGCATGGCAACTTTCAATAGCATGGACATACTTCTGCGGATCCGTGGTCTGTGAACCCACGTGGAAAGACAAACCTTTGATCCGGATACCCCACTCAAATGCCTGTTTGATCAGCTCAATAGCAGTCGCCGGGTGACAACCGAATTTCTTCGACAGATCAGCAACCGCATCAGCATTGCGGAAACTCAGGCGAATCAGAATTTCCGCTTCATCTTTATGAACACGGAACTTTTCCAACTCGTTAAGACTATCGACCACAAATACATGGCAGCCATAGTCCAACGCATCACGGATGTCACGATCCCGCTTAATCGGGTGAGTATGAATAGTGGCTTCAGCCGGCACGCCACATTCGCGCACCAGCTCGACTTCACCTGTGGTAGCAAGATCAAAACTGGCACCTTCGTCCAGCAGCGTTCTGACCACAGCAGGATGCGGCAACGGTTTCAGCGCAAAATGCAGAGTTACATCCGGTAAAGCATTCCGAAGCTCACGATATTGTCGGCGAATAATATCGCAATCCAGAATCATCAACGGAGCACCGTGGCGCTTGACCAGTAACTCGATCAATTCCACTTCAGAAAGGTCAGATAGATTAACAGACGCATTTTCATGAGACGCGTCAAAAATAGAGATGGTCATGAGCACAACCCTCTTGGCAATGATGTCAACGGTACACTTCGAGCGGCATCGAAAGCTCTCTAAAGCAGTCAATTCACTCTTGGATAGTTGCTCATTGCCTTGTCGCCTTTTGGGAAGTGGCGATGTACTCGGATTGGCTATCTACAAGAAGCATGCGAAGTTTAGGAAAAAAAAACAGACACGCAACATTTTTTTTCGTTGGATTCGTAATTTTTTTTTAATGATTTAGAAAGAGGTCTGGCCATTGCAAATGTTACAAAGTAACATCGATTGCCCTATGGTCATGAATGTAGTTATGAAGCGTTATTCCAGATATCTGTTGTTGATCCTGGTGCTGGGAATTGTGATGCCCTACAGCATTGCTCTACCTATGCATGCGTTCAGCCATTTACTGGACTTTCATGATAAAGCCAACACTGCAGACAAGTGCGATCTGTGCCAGCTGACTCAAGGAGGGGCACTATTGTTCGTGCCACCTGGCATAAACAGTGTGACCTTGAAGCAATCTGTACTGCCCTTTTCAGCCATTCCGAAAAATGCTATTACCGCCTCCCTCCAGAGTACTATTCGCGCACCTCCTGTCCTCATTGCCTGAACAATTATCTCAACATTCTTCAAACAGCAGATGCCTTACCGGCTCTGTATTTTTTGTTATTTTACAGACAGGTGATTCCCATGAAAAAAATATTGATACTGACCGCTGCTCTTGGCAGCAGTGTTTGTGCATTGGCCGCAGATGAACACCGCCAACATGGCGCACATGAACACGGTGCCGCCAAACTCATGCTGGCTCAGGATGGAAAAGACTTTCAAATCTCTCTGGACACCCCAGCGTTCAATATCTATGGATTTGAACATAAACCGGACAATGCACAAGAGAAAGAACTGGTGGACAACGCCAACGCGTTGTTGAAACAAGGTGAAGAATTGTTCCTGTTCCCTAAAGACGCACAATGCTCCTTGCAGGAAGCCAGTGTCGAAACTGAGCAACATGAACACGGTGATGAAGCCGACGAACATGAGCATGAACACGGTGACGAAGCTGACGAAGATGAGCATGAACACGGCGGCCACAGCGATTTAAACGTTGCCTGGCACTTCAGCTGTGCCCAACCTCTGGAAGCCAAAACCCTCACACTGACACTGTTTGATGCGTTCGATAACCTTAAAGACCTGGATGTCGAATACCTGACCGATTCAGGTCAGGGCGCAGTCGAACTGTCACCCAAAAAGCATACATTTAAATTCTGACACTCACGCAACCGGGGCCGTTCACGGCCCCTGGACTGACGATCATGACCGTACAAACTGCCTTGAAAATCGATCAGTTGGAATTTGGATGGCAACCGGGCAAAACCATTCTGAGTATTCCAACGCTCACCCTTAACCGTGGGGAGTCGTTATTTATTCGCGGCCCCAGCGGCAGCGGTAAAAGCACATTACTGAACCTAATGAGCGGTGTACTGAGACTCCCCAGCGGAAACATCCAGTTACTAGAGCAACCGTTCTCGTCCTGGAATGACAAACACCGGGACCAGTTTCGTTCCGATCACATCGGTTACATTTTCCAGCAGTTTAATCTGCTGCCGTACCTCAGTGTACTCGACAATGTCCTGTTGCCCTGTCGTATCTCTGCGCATCGCCGTGCCCGGGCGCAACAACAACACAACACGGTTGAAGAGAGCGCCCGGACATGGTTGAGCCTGCTCAATATTCCTTCCCGTCTGTTTGAACAGAAAATTTCCAACCTTAGTGTAGGCCAGCAGCAACGGGTTGCAGCAGCACGCGCTCTGATCGGCGAACCAGAGATTATCATTGCCGACGAACCCACCTCAGCGCTGGATCAGGACAACGTGGACAACTTCATGGATGTGCTGACCTCTCAATGTCGCAATATCCGCAGCTCGCTGATTTTTGTCAGCCACGACCGACATCTGTCGCAGTTCCTGGAACATATCCATGAACTGCCCGGCGACTCACAGGAGGAGGTTATATGAACTGGATGGCACTGGCCTGGCAAAGTCTCCGGAACCGAAAGTCCACAGCCATACTCACATTATTCATGATGGCGTTGAGTGTGTGCATGGTATTGACAGTTGATCGTATCCGTACCGATACAAGAGCAAGCTTTTCTAACACGTTGTCCGGCACAGACCTGCTGGTCGGAGCACGAACCGGCAGTCTGAACCTTTTATTATATTCGGTTTTCCGAATCGGTAATGCCACTAACAATATCAGCTGGCAAAGTTACCAGGAGCTGGCACATCAAAAAGATATTGCCTGGACCATTCCCATTTCTCTGGGAGACTCTCACAAAGGCTTTCGGGTAATGGGCACCAATGACCAATATCTAAAACATTATCAGTATGGCAACAAACAACCGTTGAAAATTGCCCAGGGAAAGTGGTTTAACGATATCTATCAAGTGGTGCTCGGTGCCGAGGTTGCCCGCAAACTCAATTATCACATCGGCGATGAGGTAATCATTTCTCACGGTACTGGCAGCGCTTCATTCAGTCAGCACAAAGACAAACCATTTACTGTCAGTGGTATTCTGGCACCAACCGGAACTCCGGTGGATCGCACACTGCATATTCCTCTTGAAGGCATGACGGCAATTCACGTTGACTGGCAGGCCGGAGCAAAAATACCCGGGCTCCATATCAGCGCAGAAAAAGCCAGAACTCTGGATCTGACACCGGACACCATCACCGCATTTCTGGTGGGCATGAAATCGCGTCTAAAAACTTTCGCCTATCAACGCGCCATTAACGATTATCGGGCAGAGCCTCTAATGGCCGTAATTCCAGGCGCGGCCTTACAAGAACTCTGGCAGCTGATCGGTATTGCCGAAAACGCACTGATCGCAGTTTCAATCATGGTTGTCATTACTGGCTTAATGGGTATGTTAACGGTTATTCTTTCCAGTCTGAATGAGCGCCGTCGCGAGATAGCTATTTTCCGTGCACTGGGTGCCAGACGGCGGACCATTTTATGGTTGCTGATGGTGGAATCTGGCTTTTACGGTATAGTTGGTCTCATTTTTGGCCTGTTACTGCACTGGCTGCTTATCGCTCTCGCCAGTATCTATGTACAAAACAGTTACGGTATCGGGCTGACAGTCGGCATACCAGCCAATAACATGTTGATCGCATTGGCAGTCTTTGCAGCCGCGTCGGTGTTGCTGGGACTCATTCCAGGATACCGGGCTTACCGGCAATCGCTGACCGACGGCCTAACAACCCGAACTTAACGACTGGAGGTTTTGCAGATGAAAACTCTGCTTTTGATTTTTACCATGCTGTTGGTATTTCCAGCCTGGGCTGCCGGTGAAAACACCGGTGGGCTCAGCGACGAGGAAAGTAACTATGAGCCCAGCCCACAACAAGTGATAAAACCCAGTCGCAAAGGCTTTAGGGAAATTAGCTGGGACGATCTGATTCCAGCTGATTTCGATCTGTCCGCACTGGAAAACAAGATCCTGCAGAAATACGATATCAACAAATTGTCGGACGAAAGCAGTGATGCCCAAAAACTGTATCAGGAACTGCAGGATGCCTCTAAAAATGCCCCCGTGGTGAGCGAACTCGACGGCGATATGATTAAGATTCCCGGTTTCGTGGTACCACTGGACATGACTGAGGATAAAATCCGTACCTTTCTGCTGGTCCCCTATTACGGAGCGTGTATCCATACCCCACCGCCGCCATCCAATCAGATTGTCTTTGTGGACACCCAGGAAGCATTCAAGCTGGGCAACACCTTTGATCCGGTCTGGGTATCGGGCATGGTACAGGTGCAGACTCAGGATTCTGACCTTGGGACTGCCGGTTATACGGTTTACGCCCAGAAAATTGAGCCATACCTGTAACACCAATGCTGGCCTGCTTTTACAAGTGGGCCAGCCTCGGACACTCCCCTCTTAACTCATCGTATTTTTCCCCTGCACCAGCTCTCACATTACCTGAGAAGCTCCGTCCTGCGCCGCCTCCAGGTAAACACAACCACTCTCAGACGAACGGCTCACTCTGTAAACACATCGAACTTTCCAATTTTCATATTGACATCGAATCAAAGTGATTTAACCTATTAACCATCACCTCGGCTCGTTTAAACAACAATAAATCAACGCTGCTGATGGATATGAGTTTCACCAACACCCGCGAGGAAAATAACAATGATAAAGAGGTTAGCCACACTTTTGACCGCGACAACCGTGCTCTGCTCTGCAAGCTATCTGCAGGCTGCAGATCTGGTGAGTAAAGACCGGGTTGGACTGCCAGATGCCGCCAACAAAATGGTTTTCCGAATGACAGGTGACGGGCCTGGCAGCAACGACCCTGCTTATGCCGCCGGCTATAAAAAACTGTATGGCGACTTCATCCGCAAACATCCCGACTGGCAGATTGAACTGCAAATGATGTCCGGCGATATCGGTCAGGAACAGGCTCGCATGCTGGAACAAGCCAAAGCTGGCCGCGCCCCGGACTGCGCTGCGGTGGATTCTTTCGTACTGCCTCTGTTCAAAGAAGCCGGGGTACTCAAATCTCTGTCACCTTATTTCTCTCAGACAGAAATCGATCAATTATTCCCGTTCGTCAGAAGTGGAGTTACCGGCAAAGACGGCAATATCTACGCCTGGTGGTGGAGCACCGACCTGCGGGTCCTGTATCGCAACAAAAAAATCGTGCCTGAGGCACCGGAAACCTGGGAGCAGCTGAAAGCCGCAGCTCTGGCTAGTAAGAAAAAAGGGATGGAAGGTATTCTGTTCAACGGTGGCCGCTATGAAGGCACTACCTTTGACTGGTTAAACAACTTCTGGGCTCAAGGTGGCGACCTGGTGGACGCCAGCGGCAAACCCGTTTTTGGAGTGGGTGAAAATCGCGCCAAATTCATCAAAGCCGTCAACTATTATCGCGACCTGGTTAACTCTGGTGCCGCCCCCAAACGGGTTGCCAACATCGGCAACTATGATGATTTCAACGCTGCCGCCGCTGCGGGCACCACGGCTCTGTTTGTCGGCGGTAACTGGCAACTGGCGCAACTGAAAAGCACACTCGAACCAGAAGATTTTGCCAACTGGACCTTCTCCATGCTGCCTGGACCAACAGCAGATCAGCGCTCAACCGGCACCGGCGGCTGGACTATAGCGTCGTTCTCGGATGACCCGGCCAAAGTCAAAATGTGCGCCAATCTGATCAGAGATATTTACATGGGCCCGGCCAACGCACTGCAGCAGCAGTTGCCCACCCGCGCAGACCTGTACGACAAATATGATGTCTTTAAAACCCCGGCCAACAAAGCCTTTGCCAAGGCTCTGCAATATGGCAGAGCACGCCCTGGCGCGCCGATCTATCCGGAGATATCCAACCAGATTCAAATCATGATGGGTGACGTTCTCACCGGCACCAAAACCCCTGAACAGGCTCTGGATGCCGCATTCAAGGCTACCATGAACGCTTACGAACGACTGTAGTGCTCCTTAGTCCCCACCGGTCGGCCATCGGCCGGCTGGCGGGGGCTTTTTTTATCGTTATAAGGAAAATCATATGTCCAGCCATGCACTTTCCAGCAGGACGCAGATGACAGCACGCAGCGCCCGTCCCCATGCCCGGCCCAAAACCCTGCCATGGGTGTTGCCAGTAATCGTCGTTCTGGCTTTATTTTATTTGTACCCGGTATTTGACGTATTTCGCTTCGCATTTACCGATGCCACGTTGCTCAGTGACAGCGACCACTACACCCTTGAGAGTATTGTTCAGACACTGACCCGCCCGGATATCCTGCCAGTGCTCGGCGTCACCTTTTGGTTCACCGCCGCCAGCGTGATCGGGCAGCAGGCGTTCGGCCTGGCCATGGCCAGCGTCATCGTACGGGGTGAGAAAAGACGCCTGCGCGGCACAACGCTGCTACGCACGACTGCTCTGGTCGCCTGGGTAGTACCCGGAATCGCCGGCGGCATCATCTGGAAAATGTTGTTCAGCGAAGCCCCGTTTGGTGGCTTCAACAGCATGTTGAGAATGATCGGGGTAGGACCAGTGCAATGGCTTTCTGATCCTCATATCGCGATGTGGTCAGTGATTGTTTCGAACGTCTGGCGCGGAACGGCCTTTTCCATGGTAGTGATGTACGCAGCGATGAAATCCATCGATCCCGTACTGTACGAAGCAGCCGAAGTGGATGGTGCCAGTCCGGCGCAACGGTTCTTTTATATCACCCTGCCACAACTGCGCACCGCCATTCTGGTCAATATGATTCTGATCACCATTCAGACTCTGAATACCTTCGACGCGGTTATCTCCCTGACGGGTGGCGGCCCAGGTCGCGCTACTGAAGTACTATCGCTGTACACCTTCAATGTCGTCTTCCGAAATTACGATCTGGCCGGTGGCAGTGTGTTGTCAATCGTCATGCTGCTGATCTCAATGGTATTGGCAGTAGTCTACGCAGGCTTTATTCCGAAGGAGGATCAATCATGATGAGTGGACGTGTTCAGGCTCGCATCGGTGACGCCTTCAGCTATCTGTTCATTATCGGCTCGCTGGTGTTTTTTGGCGGCCCATTGTTGTGGTTGCTGTCGTTGGCCCTGAGAGGTCGCAAGGAAATATATCTCGGTGCCGCCCGGTTTATTCCCAAGCACCCGACTATCGATAACTTCATTGCCGTGCTGTCATCGAATCAGTTCCCCACCTATCTCTGGAACGGCCTCAAGCTGTCCACTCTAGGGGCGTTGGGCTGCCTGATTGTTGCCGCACCGGCTGCCTACGCATTTTCACGATTTAAGATGCGTGGTAAGGGGCTGTGGATGATGTTATTGCTGGCCGTACAGATGATTTCGCCACTGGTCATCATGGTGCCGCTGTACCGCTACATGAGCAGTCTGAACTTAATTGACAGTCATTGGGGCGCGATCATGGTCTATATCGCTCTTGGTGTACCGCTGGTGACTTGGCTGCTCAAAGGTTTTATCGATGGTATTCCGGTCAGTCTGGACGAAGCTGCACTGATCGATGGCTGTAATCGCTTTACCGCTTTCTGGCGCATCATTTTGCCACTTGCGGCACCGGGTATCGCTTCCGCGTTCATTATCACCGTGATCACTGGCTGGTCACAGTTTCTGGTGCCCTTTCTGTTGATCACCAAAGAAAGTCTGACGCCGATAGCGGTCGGCATTTTCAACTACGCCGGCTCACAAAACGATTCATCAATGCAGCTGCTGGCTGCGGCCTGTCTGATCTCAGTCGTACCAGCCATCATCGCATTCCTGACCCTGCAACGCTTTATTTTAGGTGCCATGACCGCGGGTGCGGTCAAAGGCTGACTGAATAGGAAAATTTCAAATGGTTCATAGCTTAACTTTACAACAACGACTTGAACGTCATCAGGTTCGCCTGGAAGAACTGGTCTACTGGACCGAAAGGCAAAAACAGCCGCTGACGAGCCTGACCCTGGAAGGCGAATCCGCCAACGTAGGCACCCCCTGGCCCGGTACTGACGGCGTGTTCAGTTTTACCGGAACAGGAACCGTTCCGGCAGACTGGTCACTGGCCGACTGCCGACTGCGCATGAACCTGGGCGGCGAAGGCCTGGTCATGCTCAGTGACGATCAGGGCGCGGCAACGGGTTACGGCATCGACCCCTATCATCGCTCCTTTCCACTAAAATCCCATCGGTTCAGTTTTACCGCCGAATGTACCGCCCGCCTGCCGTTTGGTGAGCCGGTCAGAGCGCCTCGAATTGAATGGGCCGAACTGGTATGGGTCGATACCGCAGTGGAACAGCTGCATTTGTTGATGCAACAGATTGCCGAGGCTGCCGAAACCCTGAAAGATCACGAGGTGGTGCCACACCTGCTGGACTTGGCGGAAAAAGCCTTCTATCAGCTTGACTGGCCGTCCGCTACCGAGCACTACATCAGTCGTACCGCACAAGCTCCGTTACAGCAGAAAATCTGGCAACTGCCAGCGACCCGTGGTGAAACTAATGAGTTATCAGAGTCTCAACGGCAAAATGTCCTTGAGATTTATCAACAATTGTTGGGAGAGTTGGCCGAATTGCAGAAGCGCTTTCCACCGGAAGGGGAAATCGCCCTGTCCGGTCATGCTCACATCGACCTCTGCTGGCTCTGGCCCTATGACGAAACCCGACGCAAGCTACGCCGCACCTTCCATACAGCGCTGTCGTTGATGGAGCAGTCAGCGGAGTTTCGCTTTAATCAGTCCACAGCCCATTATTACTGGCAGATTTCCCAGATGGATCCCACCTTGCTGGAAAAAATCACTGAGCGGGTCAAAACCGGACAATGGGAAACCCTCGGCGGGCTATGGGTGGAACCGGATACCAACATGCCTACGGGTGAAAGTCTGGCCCGCCAGGTGCTGTACGGACAACAGTTCTTCGAGCAGCAGTTTGGTATTCGCCACGATACGTGCTGGATGCCGGACTGTTTCGGCTTTACCGGTGCCCTGCCACAGCTGTTGCAACAGGGTGGGATGAAGAATTTCTTCACCATTAAGGTGAACTGGTCAGAAACCAATCGTTTTCCCGCCGATCTGTTCTGGTGGGAAGGGCTCGATGGCAGCCGGGTACTGATGCACACCTTTGATAATCCGATGCAGGGTTACAACGGCTTTGTACACCCTCATGGACACCGCGAAACCTGGAAGAATTTCCGTGGTAAGGACAAGCATCCACAAACCCTGTTAACAGTTGGCTATGGCGATGGCGGCGGCGGTCCGGTACCGGAAATGATTACCCGGGAAGAACAGCTAAAAGTGTTTCCCGCCTTACCAAAAGCACGTTGGGCAACGGTTAAGGATTTTTTTGCCAGTGCCAACCAGTCCGCCGAGCGGAAGGCTCTGCCGGTTTGGGCGGGCGAAATCTATCTGGAATTGCACCGTGCCACGCTGACCACTCAAGGCCGGGTCAAGAAAGCTCACCGGGACGCCGAACAGGCACTCATCAGCGCTGAAATTGCCGGCTCCCTGGCACACATGTTAGGTGCCGATGCTCCCGATTCACTGCGGGATCAATGGCGCTATGTGCTCAAAAATGAATTCCACGATATCCTGCCAGGATCGTCTATCCGCGAAGTAAATATTCAGGCCGTCGAGGAACTGACAGAGGTCATCCATCAGGCGGGCGAATATCAACAAGGGGCTATGCAGGCATTGGTTGGACAACTGCCCGCCACCCATGGCGAGCATTTAGTTGTGGTCAATCCATCGCTGGACTGCCGTCCGCTCGAAACCAAGCTGGACGATGGTTCGGTACTGTCCACCGATACCTTGTTGCCGCCTTTGAGCGTTGCAGTGGTCGACCCGCAACAGTTACAACCGGCCGGAGCTTTGAGCGTCAGCGAAACCCATCTTGAAAATCGCCATATCCGGGTGTTGCTCAACGCCGATGGCACCCTGGCCAGCATTCTGCACAAAGCCAGCGGTCGCGAGACTTTAGCTGACCGGGGCAATCAACTATGGGCCTATACTGCTGACAAACCGCGCAACTGGGATGCCTGGGATGTAGAAGAGGATTTCGCCGCCCGGGGTGAGGAAATTATCGACCTTCAAAGCCTGCAAGTGGTGGAATCCGGTAGTCACAGAGTCGCCATCCGGCTGGTCCGCCAGTTCCGCGATTCCCACATCTGCCAGACCTATTCACTGACTGCCAATGGTAAGCGACTGGACATCCACACCGAACTGGACTGGCACGACCGGCGGATTCTGCTGAAGACCCTGACACCGGTGGCTGTCAAAGCCCGCGAAGCCACTTGTGAATGCGCCTACGGTGTGGTCAAACGCCCAACACATGAGAATACCTCCTGGGATGCAGCCATGTTTGAAGCGGCTGCCCACCGCTTTGCCGATCTGTCGGAGCCTGGTTTTGGTGTCGCGCTGCTGAATGACGGCAAATACGGCCACAGCATTCGTAACAACGTACTGGCTCTGAGCCTGCTGCGCTCCCCCATCTATCCGGACCCACTGGCTGACGAAGGTGAGCAGCAATTCACCTACGCCCTGTATCCACATAGTGATGAGTGGTATCGCGGTGGTGTCAGAGAAGAGGCCGAAGCATTGAACCGACCATTATTGATCAGCGAATCACAACCTGCGGCAACCGGTCTGTACCAACCGATCAAATTGTCCGGCCCGGTCTCACTGTCCGGTTTCAAACCGGCCGAAGATGGTCAGGGTTTGATTCTCCGGGTTTACGAGCCGGCGGGTGGTCGCGGTAGCCTGGAAATGGGACTGACCAAGGGTTGGAAAAATGCCGGGCCGGTCACCGTTCTGGAGGAGCCGATGAACGTCTCTGCGAATAGCATTAAACCTTTTGAAATCAAGAACTTCCGCCTTTGCAGGGATTAGCAGTGTTGTTATCCTGAGGAAAATTGATTGCTTGCGAGGAATATGGGTTGTCAGATCTGACCGGATCAAACGCTGAACAGGCGGCGGAACACAACAGAGCCGTGGTGTTACAGGCCATTTATCGCAATGCACCGATTTCCCGGACGGAACTGGCGCAGCAGGCGGGTCTTACCAAGCAGGCGATCACCCGCATTGTTGACCGTCTGCTGGATGAAGGACTGGTTATGGAGGCCCGACGCCGGCAAGGACAGCGCGGGCAACCGGCCATCGAACTGGAAATTGATCCTGAAGGGGTATATGCCATTGGTGCCAACATCGATCGTGATCATCTGACGGTGATTGCGATGGATGCCACCGGCACCGTCCGTGGCAGAATTCACCACGAAAAACGCTTCATACTACCCGACGAATTCTCCGTTCTGATGGAAGATGCCATCTCCTCGTTCAGCCGCCGCCGGATCGTCGACGAAGCAAGACTCGCAGGAATTGGACTGGCCATTCCCGACTGGCTCGGAGAAATCCCGGTCATTGGCCGACCAACGAGCTACTGCCAGTGGAATGATTTTGAGGTTCGTAAAACCCTCGAAACCCTGACCAGCCACCCGGTGTTTATCGACAACGATGCCAACTGCGCCGCCATGGGAGAACTGGAGTACGGTCTGGGCACCGAGATTTCCAGCTTCTTTTATATTCTCGCTAATGCCTGTCTTGGCGGCGGCCTGATTCTCAATGGCCGTCAACACCAAGGTACTACCGGTTTGAACGGAGAGGTCGGCTGGCTGCCAATTCTCACCGATGAGGGACCGGCAGCCGGGCAGATCCGCCCCCTGGGTGAACAGTTTTCACTGTTTCTTTTATACGACCATCTGGCCCAGCATGGCATACAGGCCAGCAAGCCGGCGGACCTTTTGAAACTGGGCAACCAGGGCAATCAACTGATCAGCCGATGGCTACGACAGATCAGCCTCAAGGTCGCCGAAGCCATTTTACATATCGGTTTGATTGTAGACCCGGCAGCCATCGTCATCGGCGGTCGTTTCCCGGTAAAACTTATGGATGAACTGGTGGTTTATCTGCATGAAGCGTTGTCTGACTATGGCACCGAACTGCCCTCTCTGCACCGGGCGGTATCGTCTGAAGATGCCGCTGCCCTTGGTGCGGCAACCATGCCGCTGGCACACGCTTTTAATCTGAGCTCGGCCCAGTCAATTCAGCTGACCCGGGTACCGCTGACCAGCAGTTAAACATGAGTTGCCGGTTCAATAACCGGCATAAGGCAACAGCCGCTCCTGAAACGGCAACACAGCGGCGCCGGCTGCGATACCGGCATGAACAAAACTGGCCGCACGAACATCCGGCATCCAGGTGGACATTTTTCGGTCCTGCTGCTCAGCCCGCATTTCCTGTATCAATCGCTCGATCATTTGAGTTGGCAAATCACCACCAATCAGAATCACCCCAGGTGCCAGAAACCCGGCAATGGCAATGGTGGCATCCAACAGATGCACAGCTGCGTTACGGGCCCACTCTTCCAACTCGGGTGTCCAATCAAATGGAGTGCTCGCCGATGCACTCAACAGATCCCAGGCTAGGGGTGGCAACAGCGGCTGCAATGTCTGGATCGACAGAATATCATTGAGCTGCGCCCGGTCTCTGCCAGTTCGCATCAAGCCGATCCGCCCAGCCAATCCATGAAATCCCTCAAAGGGCTGTCCTCCGACCAGCAAACCGGCACGAACTGTCTCGTCGATCACCACCAACACCGCACCATCACCGGTATTGTGATGCCCTAAAAGATGTTCGGCCATCACCGCAGCACCAATATCGCGACGCTGATAACACGGTAAGTCCCCGACAGCATCCTTGATCAGATCAAAGTCGACATCCACGTCAGCATCAAATACGACGCCTAGTCCGACGCACTTACCCTGATTCTCAGCCAATAGCCGAAACTCCTGAAGTCCGCCGATCAACGCCGGTAGTTCCATACAATACTGGTGGCGGCGGATATGACCACATAAATCCAGCAGTACCAGTTCACTGTGATGGGACCGGACTCTGACCCCAATGGTCAGAGCACCATCGGGATTGAGTAGAAATTCACTCTGCGTATAACGCTCGCCTTCATTCTTCTGCCGTCGCCGCTCATCAACGTAACCCGCTGATTGCAGCTTGCGCAGAATTGTAGTGAGGGCTGTCTGGGTCAGACCGGTCAAAACCGATAATTCCTGACGCGAGTATGGGCCATCCCGACGTAATGCCTCCAGCACAACGCGCATATTGCGATTGGCAATATCCAGGTGGCTGTATCCGGGGCCTTCTGCCTGGGCGGTTTTTTTTTCCTGTCGGCGACGACCAAACAGTCTGTTCATATTGAGGGCATTATTATTTTATGGGAGCCGGTTATTTTACGTGAAAAACCCTGACGACCAAAGCTGAAACCATACTGATCACTGGGCCAGCTGCCGGCCAAACTCAGTCACTGCATCCCAGTCGGTATATTCGATCACGGTATCCGGTGCTGTCGGCCCACCGGTCATCCACATGATGAGACGGATCATCTGCCGGTCCCAGAAACGGTACAACGGATAATTCAGTTTACCGGCAAATATTGCCACCTGATGAGGTTGCCAGGAAATCTGCTGCAGGAACTTGCGCACATAGGGGTTTTGTTCAGGCAGACGTTTGTTGGGCTTGCGTGCCACCAGATTGACCGAACAGAATGCGCTGTCGGTCTTATTCAGATAATCCCTGTGAACACGAATAAAACGATAAACTTCTTTAGCATGATGACCATAACGGATACTGGCGGCAATGACGACGCGATCAAAATCAATCAATCGATCGTCACCTTGTTCAGCCAATGCCTTAAGGGTAACAGAATGCCCGCATGACCCGATCACCTGCTGCAGGTGCCGACATATCTTTGCGGTATGTCCATCAGTGGTTGAATAGAGAATCAGGATGCTGGCCATTTCAGTTCACACAAGCGTCCGGCAACATCAACGACGACCGGAATGGGAATCAATTACTGTAGACGGACACAATCATACGCTTCATCTTCACTACGGAAGCGAAAATGCCGTTTGTTCAGTTCGACAATCTCAGACTTTTCCTCTTCGTTCAGAGGTATAGCATTGGCGCTGTTGAGCTGTTCGGCCATCTCCGGGTGAGTGTTGCTGGTAAAATGCATCGAGGTGGTGACATCAAAGACAGACTGCTGCTCAATTCGCCAGCTGCCAGTACCCGTAAACTGAAACTCAGCGTTAGATTCCATTGCCGAGTTAACCTGGAAAGTACCGCTTGCCTGAGAAGTACCGTCAGACTGATAAGTCACCTTCATGTCCATATCCATCTTCACACCATCCTCGACAGAACTCATCGGACAGCTCCAGGTACCAACAATCAAACTCCGATACTGCTCATCACTGTCCATTTTGGTGTTTTGCGTTGCACAACTGACAGACAAGGCTGCCAGCAGCATGACATTCAGTTTGTTCATATTTACTCCATTCAGCTCGGTTTGAACGACGATAATGATTCAATGGCATCTAGTGTAATGTCTCAAATAAAACGCATATTTAAATGGGCCGCCGAATTCACTTCGCAACTCTACGTTAAGTTCAGCAAACGGCGTCCCACTCTTCGAGAAGCCCTCAAGACACCCACTACTTCGTTCCAGCTCTTGACAAGGGAGTGGCCATTGCCTGCGAGCTGCGCCTCGCGGTGAACATCTTAAGATGCTTTTTTAATATAGGTTTTATTCAAGACACTACACTAGCCGGCGGGTAGATTAAACAGAACAATCGAGGATGTCTTGCGTCAGGACAAAAATAGTGTCAGCAGTCACATTATCAACCACAATAAGAATGAAAAAACCGGCTACTCATGCAGCCGGCTCCAGGTTGGTTTCAATCGAGGAAATAAGAGGCGTTCAATAGATATACACTGGTGCACGCGGTCGATGTAGAGGTTTTAGTGACCGACAGATAACCACCATTGGTCAGATTGTTTTTTATATCAATCGCCGCATCATACAGAGCGCTGGTGGTGGTCACATAACAGGAGAACGTATCTCCGGCGCCATCACGACCAAAAAATGTCACGGTACTACCCGCAGTTCCATATGCACCGATATAGGTTGTCGACGTTGAAGCGGCGGTGTTGTAGCGGTTGCTCATCGAACCGTACAAAGATGTGCTGCTTGCGTTGACATATCCGGTTACATGATAACCACTGGCAGTGGCAAGACCCGCAATAAGACTTAATGAAAATGCGGTGAGTAGTGTTTTTACGTTCATTGTATCTCTCCTTAAAAATTACATAAGCTGGTACTTCCTGATCCGCTTCGTTTATTGTTCACATGATGATATCTTGGCGATCCTTCGTCGTGATACCAGCATTCCCAACACAGTTGCATTGGAACATTGCCCGGAAAAACATCATCTATGACCGGACATTTATGGCTTCCCTGCCATCCTTATACGTCTGCCGTGACCACCTGACAGCCGTACAATTCGAATTTTTTTGGAAAATCATCACAAAGGTGGGACACCATCCACCAACTCAATCTCACCTCGATTGAAAGCCTGATGAAACTGCTCCAGCAACTCCACCCGCTGTTGTTCGGTCAGGTAGCCCATCAATGGCGCCATGGTTTCCGTGTCTCTGGCCTGCCAGCGGCCATCTGCAACCGCCATGGCAATAATATCGGCGGACTCCTGATAGGCCTGTTCCGACAATTGCGGATCAACGTCATTGACCGTTTGTTTAGCTATTTTTCGAGGACCAGTTTCCCCCCAATCCACGGCAGCTAACTCCTGTCGAATAATAGTGGCAATCGTGTCCTGCAAGGAGTCGCTATCCAGCGTTCCGGAATAATCCTGATAAACATAACCCTGTTGGTTGGCACGCTTCAGTATCTGTTGAATTTCAAGCAGCTGGTCGTATATGGCATTCTGACGTTGCAGGGAATATTGGTTATCTGACTTCATACGGCTTTCGATCCACCGCATCCCCGACCATTGACCGGTCAGTACGATCAAAGAAACCACTACTAATAACATCCCGTTTTTCATAATATCCTCCTTATTCCGCGGTTTTCTATTGTTATGACATTCAATAATTATCCAAACAGGCGCGACCATGACCGGTTAGAAGAAAGACAAAGTAAAACGGAAAAAGTGGAAAGGGTTTCATGGCTATGCTCCTTCGTAGCGATTCATGACTTCCTGTTATTGAACTGGCTTAGAATTTTCTGGCAATCTCGACAATCAATTTGAAATATAATTACCTATCTCTCAATAGCGTAGAGACACATACCGAAATCTGAAAAAATTATCGTATTAACTGATAAACAAATATTGAACTTTTGACAAGGAACAACGCAAGGATCTTTTTTTTATAAAAAACCAGCTTATAGAATTCATTCCAAAAAACTCATAAAAATCCAGCATTTATTTATTCGATCGGTCACACACGATACAAAAGTACACCTTTTTTAACCGTTCAAAATACTATTTAGAAAATTAATGGAAACTGTCGCTATTAATTTAACAACCTAAAAAATTGTTAATCATATATTTTTCCGTTTTCAATTTATCAACTCGTCGAAAGACGATTCTAAGGAGCCTCTGAAAAATAAGAATAGTTTTGATGCAGGTGAGGAAGCACCATTCACAACACCGCAATGTACGGGCGCAAATGAGGATGTGAGACCGGGGCTGACAACATCCTGCGCGAAAACAGGCCATTTTTCAGAAGTTCTCTAACTATAAAATGCCGTAAAACTACGGGTCATCCCTGCGACAAATTGAACAGTTAAGACAGTTGGGTCAATAAAGAAAGACAGAGGGAACAACAGTGAAAGGAGAAAGGAAGGGAGGAACAGAGACTCTGAATAACGTCGCATTAGCCAGATCGTCGACGTTATTCAACGATCTTTTATCCGTTGGGCAAGCAACGTACTTGTCGATATAAGCCATATCCAGCAAGCACACCCGTTATGGCCAGGCCCAGCCATATCCATTGCCTTGGTAGCGCTTCCAGTGACAGCAGCCAGCCAATGAGTACATTTCCCAGAAATGCTGCCAAGCCCCCTAAACATGAATATAAGCCATAGTAACTACCCAGTTCCGATTTATCACAAAACTTAGGTACGTAGGAACCTAAAAAAGGTAATATCAACATGGAACCCAAACTGAATAACGCGCCATATAATAAGAAATTTGCCGCGGGCCAATGATCAAAGCTGATCAAAAAACAGAGAAATGACGCCCCCATCAACAACAAACCAAGTCCCATCGCTCTGGCACTGCCAATCGAATTCGTTGCCCAGCGGTTCAGTGGCAATTGCAATAATATGCCCATAACCGATGAGGTCATAAATACCCAGGTAATGACTTGTGAACCAAGTTCTCTTGTCTCAACTTCATGAGGTAACGATAGATACAACTGGTGAAAAAATAAGTGGAAAGCACAAGCAAATAAAATGAAGCGCATAAAAGAAGTATTCTCCAGCATACTCCCCCACTGTCGCCAAAAAACCTGTCCAGTGGCGGAACGCTTCTGCTGTTCAACCAGTTCTGGCAGAAAACGCCACTGCACCAGAAATAACATGGCAAACAATGCAGCCGATCCGACCCCCACCCATGCAAAACTCACACTGACCAATGAAATTCCTAACAGTGGCCCCATAAACATTCCCGCTTCACGGGTCCAGTTCTGCATCGCGAATATCCGGTCCCGGGCATTCTGATCTGAAGCCTCATGGGCAAGATAGGCGCTGCTGGACGGCGTAAATAATGCCCCGGCAAAGCCCGTCAAAAATGCCCCCAACAACAGTAACGGCAGGTTAATAGCGATTCCCAATAACGCAAAACCCGCGACTCGTACCAGGCAACCCAATAAAATCAATCGTTTGTAACCCAGATAATCACCGAGCGTACCGCCGACGAGAAACAATCCTTGCTGGCTTAATACACGCAAACCAATCACCAGACCGACATGCCAGGGACTCAACCCTAGAGTGCGCTGCAAGTGATCTGCCAGGTACGGCAGCAACATGTAGAAGCCAAGGTTGAACGTGAAACCGTTTAGCACCAAAACACGGCCGGCAACTGACAACATTCGCCAATCGGCTAATAAGTGATTTATATTCATGAAAGGAGTTATTTTAGACCAGCCAAATTCGCGTCATTACGCATTGTATTTAAATGAAAGGTTAAACGAATATCAGCGGAACTTTTATTAATTTCCCTATCAACGAAAGGCTGACTCCCCATAGGCCCGACATTTCTGAAACTTAACCAATATGTCGGCCCCCTTTGGGCAAACATTCTATCAGAACCTGATAGAGCTGCAGTGTGTGATATAACCTTATTCCACATATTCTCGTTCTTTCAACTCTATTGAATCTCTAAATAACTACCTGTATCGGCAACATTATTCAGAGAGACTTTATTTTTCGTTAACGGCTCGCTTGCCACGATAAACTGTCAACTCATCCACATAGGATCTTTGTGTTCGGATGAACGGCACACCCATGCAGTCTGACTGAACATCTGCTTTAACGCCATAGACTTCATACACCAGTTCTGGGGTCAAAACCTCAGCCGGAGCCCCTTGCGCCACCAGTTTACCGCCTTTTAACACCAGTAAATTATCTGCATATTGTGCAGCCAGGTTCAGATCATGCAGAATCATCAGCGATACCCAGTGCTTCTGTTTGGTTTGCTGGTCAAGATGATCCAGCAAAACCTGCTGAAAGTGCAAATCCAATGCGCTCACCGGCTCATCGAGCATCAGGATTTCCGGCTTACGCATAAGTGCCTGAGCAAATAACACCATCTGACACTGACCACCACTCAACGTGCGAACATCTCTGTCTGCCAGTTGCAATAGTCCTATCTGGTCCAACGCATGCAGAGCTTCTTCTATCAAACTGTCCCCAAGCCTTAGTGACAGAGCATTGAGTTGTCCCAACAATACGACTTCAAGCACACTCAAACCGACATCCAAACGAATGTCCTGAGGCATATAGCCAAAGTGCTGGCGCCAATCATTGAGCGTTCGTTTCGTCAATAATTGACCACCAAACAGTACTTCTCCCTGCTGGGGCTGAATATCGCCAAACAGGGTCTTCAGCAAAGAGCTTTTACCGGTTCCATTCGGACCGATGATGACATGTGTCTGCCCTGGTTGCAGACAAAAGTTCATATTATCGGCGAGCACCAGATCATCAAACGCCAAACACAGGTTACGGACTTCTAACATACTTATCGCCTCTTACCGATGATCAGCCAAAAGAAAAACGGTACGCCAATAATCGCAGTGACAATACCAATTGGAAACAAAGCCCCCGGCACGATAATTTTTGATAACACTGATGCACTGGATAGCAGAAAAGCTCCTACCAATGCTGATAATGGCAGGAAGTAACGCTGATCCTCTCCTACCAACATGCGCGCAATATTAGGTGCCACAATACCGATAAAACCGATAATGCCAACAAAGCTGGTCACGGTTGCAGTCATAACCGCCACAATCACCAATGTTTTGAGGCGCAACCGCGCTACATTAACTCCCAAACTTTTAGCTCGCTCTTCGCCTAAACGTAACGCGGTCAATTTCCATGCATCCTTCATCAGTATGCCAATACAAACCAATACCACTGCCGCCGTAATCGCCACATTGGACCATGTCGCTTTAGTTAAACTACCGAATAACCAAAACAGAATCTGCTGGCTGAGTTCTGGAGAAGAAATAAATTGCACCAGGGATAACAAAGACTGAAATAAGAACAGTAAAGCAATTCCTGCCAGGATCAGTTGTCCGGAGGTAATATGCCGCATCATGGCGAGACCGAATAACAGGCTCGCCGAAAACATGCAACAAACAAAAGCACCCACTGGTACAGCAACCTGTGATCCCAGTCCCAGAGACCCCAGATACAACATCAGTGCCGCACCAAATCCGGCTGCTGCCGCCATGCCGAGAGTGTAAGGGCTCGCCATAGGGTTGTTTAACAATGTTTGCATCTCTGCTCCTCCAACCCCCAAAGAACAGCCCACCATGACAGCCATGAGCGCGATAGGCAAACGCAGGTTGGTGACGATTACCTCCGTTGTTGGAGCCACTTCAATCGGTAGACCGATCATTTTCAAAAGCGCATCGGCCACATCACTCAGGCCCAACATGGAAGGACCGGTAGCGATATCCAACATGAAGGAGAGTAATAATACAAATAACAATATGCTCAAAACAAACCAGCGCCGCTTTTCATAGTGGCGCTGGGCACTGACCGCTTTTGCAACAAGAGTTGAATCTAACATTAGTCCGTAATCTTAACTGGAAACATGGTTATAGGAATGGCCGGTTGGTATGCCTTGTAAAACGGGAGATGACTCTGCGTGCCTTGAAACAGACCGCTTATCCACTCCATGCCCCGTTACCGCAACATTGGATTTCATCGCAAATTCGGCACCGGAAATATAAGTGACGCCCGGCTCAGGCGATATAGCCTGCTTGCGCTCGGGGCTAATTGACCACAACAAGCCCATAAATATTGCGACATAACCCGGCGCCTCACATTCTGCAGGTATATCCACTGATACTTCGCTTTGCCAACAGCTCTTCACCAATACATACCCCTAAATACCTGCTTTATGACACAGGAGAGATTTGCGATACAGCCAGGCATTGACCTCATTTTCACGACCCAAACAAAATAAATGATAATAATTCTCAGAAGCATTCTATATAATATCATTACAAGCTCAAGCCTTCACAGCTAGTTTGTTGACTTATTTACTAAATTCATCGCTAAGGATCACACCTATGCTCAAGAAGTTGATGGCACTCTCCGCTATCGTAATAGCCTCCGCGAGCCTTGCCGCCGAAACCACCATTACAGATATTCTGGGTCGCGAAGTAACATTTGATGCCCCGGCCAAACGGGTCATTGTCGGCTTTTACCCCGAAGATTACATGGCAATCGGTACAGAAGCCGCCTACGATCACGTAGTCGGCATGTCCAAATATATCTGGCAAGCACGCCCTGCAAACTGGGAGATGTATGTTCGGCATCGCCCATCCCTTGATGACATTCCTGGTATCGGTCGGGTGGATACCAAAACGTTCTCCGTTGAAAAAGTTATCTCCCTTAACCCGGATTTAGTCATGCTTGCCGACTGGCAATACAAAGGCCTCGGCAGTGATATCGAGCGCTTGGAAAATGCAGGCATCACCATCGTCGTTGTGGATTACAATGCACAAACGCTGGAACGCCATATTAAAAGCACAGAAATTATAGGTGTCATTACCGGTCAGGAAAAACGTGCACAGCAAATTGCACAGGAATACGCTCAAAACCTCAAATCGATTCAAGAGCGCCTTGAGAAGGCAAAATTACCCAAACCTAAAATCTATACTGAGTACGGGGCTGCCGGTGTGAATGAAATTGGTTACACCTTTGGCAAAAATATGTGGGGTGCCATTTCCACCGCGGCGGGAGGCGACAATATATCCGCCCCATATATTGAATGGTGGGGCAAACTCAACCCTGAGCAAATCATAGCCGCAAACCCGGATATTATTGTGATCACCGGGTACGAATCCGGTTCCAGCGAAGACTCAATGGTTATGGGACAAGGTATCGACGAAGATCTGGCCAAGGCCCGTTTGGCAGGTTTCAAACAACGTAATGGCTGGTCCACTCTGTCAGCGGTTAAAAACAATCGTATGTTTGGCGCGTATCACGGAGCCTGTCGTACCATTTTTGATGGTGCCATGCTCCAGTTTTATGCCAAAGCCATGTATCCGGAACTGTTTAAAGACCTCAACCCTGAAGCCGCCTATCTGGATTTCTATAAAAAATATCTTCCAGTCACGCCAAGCGGAACGTTTATGACCGGCCTCTAAGCTGGTTATCTGCATAACCTGTCATTGCGCCAGGTTATGCTTACAGCTTGATGCGATAGGGATTGCTTGAAGTATGTACCTTCCACATACGTCAATAACAATTCCTTCCTATCAAGCTCTGTTTATAGTTATTTATACAAAACAAGCGTAACCGCTTTAGGCGCATAACCCAAACAACCATCAACCCTTACAACCACAGGCTTGCCGGTAGTCAAAGCAGTGATTGCAACACTTAGCATGGCTTTTCCTCCAGCCGTTGAGACATCGATGAGAGCCCTATCGTTATAGGCACAATCTTGAGATGGAATATCCGCTTCAAAGTAGATATCGTGAACATCAGTGTATCTCGATTCAATCTTGGTCACAGTCGTTTGTGAAGTTTGATCCACAGCCTGGGCTGCGGACGATATGGCTAACAGAGAAAGTCCAAGTTTTATCAATTTTATTTCATGATCCTTGTTTCATTTATGCTTGTGTTTTGCGTTTTACATATAGCAACGTTAAGTACGTATTAAAGTTTAGCGTCCATTAAAAGCTATTTAAATCCAGTCTATTTGCCTAACAAGGGAAATTGGACCATACAAGTCCGTAAGCTCTTAAATGTTACCAAGTAGAGACTGGAAAAATTAATTATTTTTCAATGACTGACCAGCCGCTTTCGGAACACGATTAGCACTCGCTAATGGCTTTGTCGTCGTATGCTTAGTGGCGCGGTATGACCTCCCCAACCCAAGCTGTCATCTTGGCCCGACAGTATTTTTCCGCTAACGCTTGCAATTGTTCGCCCCGCTCCGTCAACCACGTCATTTGCTCACTGATAATGCAATACTTAGGGTTGTGACACGAATCCATATAGGCTTACCGCTATCCATCAAAGATTTTATTCAGATATCGTGAACAGTTTTCGCTGGCCCTAACAGGTTAAACCTGTTCGGTAGCACTTAAGCAAATAACAGAATCAAGGGGCGGGATAACGAGGAGGGAATTTCAAGCGGCATGACACTCATACCGCTTGCATTTGCAGGACATCAGCAGGCTATGCCGATTCCCGGTTACCAGAGTAACGGCGTACCCAGTGAACGATGACTTTTTGCAGGATGATGAACAGGAACAGCAGGCCACCCACAGCGATTTTGGTCCACCAGCTGTTCAGAGTTCCATCAAAGGCAATAAGGGTTTGGATGACACCCTGGATCAGGCCCCCCAGGAAGGTGCCGAAAACAAAACCGACTCCACCAGTCAGCAGGGTTCCACCAATCACTACCGCGGCAATGGCATCAAGTTCCACACCGACGGCTGCCAGGGGATAGGCTGATCCGGTGTAGATGGCAAAGACCACTCCAGAGAGTGAACTGAAAAAGCCGCTCAATGCGTAGATCCTGATCTGCGTGGATTTGACCGGAACACCCAAAAGTTCTGCTGACTGTTCATCACCTCCCAACGCATAAACGTTCATGCCAAAGCGGGTTCTGCGCGCAACAATGAT
This sequence comes from Gynuella sp., assembly GCF_050297175.1. Lineage (NCBI taxonomy): Bacteria > Pseudomonadati > Pseudomonadota > Gammaproteobacteria > Oceanospirillales > Saccharospirillaceae > Gynuella > Gynuella sp. Next base: position 506,580 of record NZ_JBNKSF010000035.1, read on the forward strand.
ACCTATTGCCACAGCCAACAACATGACAATGGCAATAAAAGTCAAACCACCGCGCCCTGGAACGGATATATAAATATCAGCCAGTTCAGAGATAAACGGATGGTTGATCGGCACCGCATCCAGGTTGATCAGATAGGCCAGACCACGAAACAGGAACATACCTGCCAATGTGACAATAAACGGCTGTATCTCAAAATGGGCGATGATGTATCCCATGATCGCGCCAAAAGCGGTCCCTACCACAAGCGAAATGACCATAGCCAGAATTGGATGCATACCAAAACCAGTAATCAGCGAAGCCATGAGCACACCAATAAATGCAATCATGGAGCCAACGGAGAGGTCGATCCCACCGGACAAAATCACGAAGGTCATACCGACCGCAGTAACGATCAGAAACGCGTTATCGGTCAGCAGGTTCGTCAGAACCAGTGAATCACGGAAACCCTTATATTCCACGAATCCGTAACCATACAGTACGAAAAACACCGCCAGAGTTGCCAGCATGGGTAATGAACGTTCATTAAACATCTTTGCGCGCTCCTTTTCTGGCCAGATAAGCAGAAATCGTTTGTCGGGTTCGTGGCGACTGAATCAGTAACACCAACAGTACGATGGTCGCTTTAACAATCAGATTATATTGAGCCGGTAGACCACTGGTGAGGATGGCGGTGGTAAGGGTTTGAATAATAAGCACCCCAATCATGGTCAATCCCAGATAAATACGCCCGCCACTTAAGGAACCACCTGCGATAACCACTGCCAGAATAGCATCTAGTTCCAACCACAGTCCGGCATTGTTGGCATCGGCGCCGCGAATATCTGCAGCCAGAATAATACCTGCAATGGAAGCACACAGTCCGGAGAACATGTAAGCGATGACCATTAATGTCCGGGCTTCGATGCCGACCAACCGGCTGGACCGGGCATTGGCACCGATGGCTTCAATAAACATTCCCAGTGCGGTCTTACGCATCAGCAGCATGGTGAAGGCGACGATGGCAACGACGATCCAAACCCGTATCGGTACGGCCAGAAAGAATCCGTTACCAATGGCATTGAGAGTATCTGAATGGAACGTGACAATTTGTCCGCCGGTGATCATCTGTGCAATGCCTCGCCCGGCTACCATCAGTATCAGCGTGGCAACGATCGGCTGTACACCCAGTACTGCAACCAGAAAACCATTCCATAAACCACAGGCCACACCTGCGCCCATGGCTGCCAGCAATACCACGATGACCGGCCAATCAGTATTGACGGTCAGTACCGCCGCCACGGCACCACATATGGCAATGACTGCCCCAACGGAGAGATCGATTCCCTTGGTACCGATCACCACTGCCATGCCAAGTGCAACGAGTGCAGTAGGAGCTCCACGATGAAGTACGTCGAGCAGACTGCCATAGAGATGGCCGTCTATCATTTGGAGTTTTAAGAATCCGGGAGTCAGCAGCGCTGTTCCCAGAATGATGACCAACAACGACACCACAGGTCCGATGGCCTTTTGATGTTTTAACCAAAACTGCTTGTTCATGATGACTGCTTGTCCGTTATTTATTGGGCAATGGCATTAACAATTGCCTTCTGACTGATCTCTTCACCGGCCAACTCAGCAACCTTTTTACGATCACGCAAAACCACAACGCGATTGGCAAATGCCACCAGTTCTTCTAACTCTGAAGAAGCGACCATCAAACCCATACCCTGATCACAAAGCTCCTTCATGATTTCGATGATTTCATGGTGCGCACCAACATCAATACCGCGAGTCGGTTCGTCCAGAATCAATATTTCGGGATGAGTAATCAGCCAGCGAGCCAAAATCACTTTTTGCTGGTTGCCACCACTCAATTCACCGATGGGCTTATCCATGTCCGGCGTTTTGATCGCCAGCCGGGAAATCATGTCTTCGACCAGCTGTTTTTGTTCCGCCATGGGAATAGCGGACCACCAGCCCCGATTTGCCTGCAAAGCCAGAATCATATTTTCCCGAACACTGAGTTCGGCCACGATACCATCGTGTTTACGATCTTCGGGACAATAGCCGATCTTATTACGAATGGCCTGCCGCGGACTGCTGATATCACACTGCGCGCCACGAATCTGAATACCGCCCTGATCAGCATGACGGGCACCAAACACAAGATCACACAATTCGGTACGACCGGATCCCAACAAGCCCGCCAGCCCGACAATCTCACCTCTGGCAATCGACAACGATACTGGGCTTAGGTGGCGTTGTTTCCCCAGTCCGGAAACTTCCAGCAGAGACTGAGCATCACCATTTGTAGCCTGGGAGGGCCGACGACTGCTTTCGGCACTGAATGTTTTACCGATCATGGCACTGATAAGCTGCTCTCTGGGCAGTTCAGAGGTGACATAGGTACCAACATGTTCACCATTGCGTAACACGCTGATGCGGTCTGTAATTTCATAGACCTGATCCAGGAAGTGCGTGACAAAAATGATACCCATACCCTGGCTTTTCAGCTGACGCATCAGATCGAACAGACGTTCGATTTCGCGTGAATCAAGACTCGCTGTTGGCTCATCGAGAATCAGCAACTTGGCCTCGGTACCAATAGCACGGGCGATAGCAATCAATTGCTGCACGGCTACGGAGTAGAAATCCAGCTGTCGGGATGGATCAATATCGAGCCCAACCCGTTCCAGCATTTTGCGGGCAGTCTGTTCGGCATTGCCCCAACTGATCAGACCGAATTTTTTGTTTTGATGCAGCAGGGTCAGATTTTCAGTTACTGTCAAAGTAGGTATCAGGTTAACTTCCTGATAAACCGTACTGATGCCCAATTGCTGCGCATGACCGGCATCGCGGGCCATAATTTCTTTTTGGTTTAACAGAATCCGACCTTTATCGCGTCGATAAACACCGGTTAATACTTTGATCAAGGTTGATTTACCCGCACCGTTTTCACCCAACAGTGCGTGGACTTCCCCAGCAGATACACTCAATGAAACATTATTCAAAGCCTGTACGCCGGCAAATCCTTTGGAAATGTCTTCAATCTGCAACAGTTGCTGATCGAGATTTTGAGTCATTATCTGGATCTCCGCCAAAAACGATTGGAGTGACAGGGGTGACGGCAAAACCGTCACCCAATTAAGTCAACCACACACAATTACTTACGTTTCTGGTATTCCTCAGCGGCGGTATCTGGCAGATACAAAGGACCATTGGCTTTGATCCATTTGTCTACAGATTCACCTTTGTTCGATGCATCGATTGCATCAAATGCAGGTCCACCCAAGTGAGGGTTCAGTTCGATGGTTGCGTTGGTTTCGCCATCAGCCATGGCTTTGAAGATATCCGGTACCGCATCGATAGACACGATGATGATATCTTTGCTAGGTTTCAGACCAGCTTCTTTAATAGCCAGAATGGCACCCAGAGCCATGTCATCGTTGTGAGCAAACACGGCACAAAGGTTCTTGCCACCGTTTTCAGCTTTCAGGAAGCTTTCCATAACTTCTTTACCACCGGCACGGGTGAAGTCACCAGACTGTGAACGGATGATTTTCATGTTAGGGAAATTACTGATCACGCTGTCGAAACCACTTTTACGATCAATCGCGGCAGAAGAACCAACAGTTCCCTGCAATTCAGCGATATCACACTTACCGTTGGTTCTTGCCGCCAGCCAGGACGCCGCCAGAGCACCTTCCTCTTTAAAGTCGGAAGCCACTTTGGTCAGATACAAACCAGGATCACTATCAACACCGCGATCAATCAGCACAACCGGAATTTTCGCCCGTTTGGCTTCTTTCAATACCTGGTCCCAACCGGTTTCAACCACCGGTGCCAGGAGGATGCCGTCAACCCCCTGGGCAATAAAAGAACGCAAAGCTTTGATCTGATTTTCCTGCTTTTGCTGGGCATCAGAGAATTTCAAATCAATACCACGACGCTGGGCCTCGGCTTTGATTGATTCTGTTTCAGACGTACGCCAGCCACTCTCAGAACCAATCTGAGAGAAACCGATCGTCAATGCCAGAGCAGACACTGACAGTAATGGAAGGGTAACGCCCGCCACCACCGCCAATAATTGTTTTCTCAATGAACGCTTGTGAGAACTAGAGCACTTCATATAGCCTCCGGGGTTATTTTTTTTGTTAGTGGAGCTCAATCATCATTGCGTACATCAAAACCGCTGACAACTGACCTGACAAGCATTTAAAGCCAATTTTTGGAAAAAATAATCACCCATGGATTATGTCGATAAAATTATCCATGTAATTAGCAAAAAAACGTGCCTGAGAAGAGCAATGGAAGTTTACTGGAGAGCAAAATGCCAACAAAGCAGCCCGACTATCAAGGGCTTTTACGATTCCTCAGGACATTATGTACAGCAAAATCGAAAGCTCTCTCGCGATAGCGAAATAATCTATGCTGGCACGAATCAGCACCGCTCTGCATGCAGCATTTAAAGCTGTCAATGACGTGTTTTATATTATCACCATGACGGACTCGATCTTAGTCTTGTTTTTTGGCCCGCTACCATCGACTTATGTCTTATCTGCAACTCGTTCAAAAGACATTAACGGAGATAATTTACCGGTATCGTTATTCATTCCTCAGAGAACATTATGAAACACACTGCATTGATCATCATTGATATTCAGAATGATTACTTCCCTCAGGGAAAATTTCCCCTGGTAGACAGTGACACTGTACTAACCCGAATCATGCATCTGGCCAACCAGGCCATATCCGCTTCAATGCCGGTTGTACTGGTTCAGCATATCGGCAGCCCTGACGGTCCATTTTTTTATCCTGACGACGAAGGGACCGAAATACACTCGCAGTTGAAACAGATGCTGGCGGGCGCCCCGGTGATCACCAAGCAACATGCCGATGCGTTCTGGCAAACAGATTTAGCCCACACACTCGAAACACTGCAGGTTCAGAACCTGCTCATCTGTGGCATGATGACCCAAAACTGCGTCACTCATACGGCCATCTCAAAGGCAGCCGACAACTATAAAGTGGCTGTCGTCACGGATTGCTGTACGACGGTCAGCACGTTGTTGCATCAACTTGCCCTGGCAGCCCTTGCGCCGAGGACAGAACTGCTGGAATCCAATGACGTTTTCGACAAATAGATCATCGTCACGGTGGGCCGACCCAGGATAAATGCAATGCGGCAAATTTTCAGACCTTATGCCTGCGGCCCCCGAAGTATCATTGCCGTCCCATCACAAATACCGGATCAATCTCGTTAACCACCTTAAAGCGCGCTAGAGTGCAGCGAATAGTTTCTGGCGGATGGAGACCATTTTGACCAAAAAAATCTTCCTTACCGGAGCCAGTTCAGGCATTGGCCGACATCTGGCCGGTGAATTTGCTGCTGCCGGCCACGATCTGGCCATCTGTGCCCGTCGGGAATCATTATTAACAGAACTGTGTGAAACGCTGCGCCAGCGTTTCCCAAAGTGCCACATAGTCTCTTTTGGTCTTGACGTAACCAATTACGAGCGGGTGGCAGACGTTATGAAACAAGCACAGATCGAACTTAACGGTCTGGACACTGTCATCGTTAACGCAGGCATAGATAAAGCCGGAAAAATCGGCAGCGGTAACTTTAATAACGACCGCCAGGTTGTGGAAACCAATGTTTTGGGTGCGATGGCAACCATTGATGCAGCAGTCGCATTGTTCCGACCGTTGAATCACGGCCACATTGTGGTCATGGCGTCTGTTGCCGCATTTTGCGGATTACCGGGAATGGCGTCGTATGCTGCCTCCAAAGCAGCCATTGCCAGCTACGCCCAGAGTGCCCGGTTCGAATTGCAAAAAAAGGGCATAAAAGTGACCACGTTGTATCCTGGATTTATTGATACCGCGATCAATCAAAACATTGCCAGCCGCCCCTTCCTGGTAACCGTCGAGCAGGGCAGTCGGAAAATTGCCCAACTGATTGAGCGAGAGGTCAGCGAGTCAGCAGTTCCGGCCTTTCCATGGAAAATTGTCGGTTGGCTCCTGCGCAATCTGCCAAACTGGCTACTGGTCAGAATTCTCAAGGCACAACATTGATACCAGTTGATAATATATGAAACTGTAAACTGCTGACCTGTTAGCAGGGTCAGCAGTTATGGATGGATGAGCGGTAATCAGATCACCAAACATTGTCCAGTTGCACTGCGACGCTGGTAGCTGCACCACTACTTTCTTCAACTGTAATTTGATATGAACCGTAATTACTGTAACTGTGGGAAGCCGTTTTGCTTGACTTGATATCCTTCAAAGACGAATACGATCCATCTCCCCAATTGATACGATAATCCCGTGGATGATATTTTGTAACAGAGTTCATACAGTTGCGTATCGACACCGGCAAAGTAACGGTCTTTTCTCCATATCTATAGGCCGGCCTTAACAACGGTGACATAGCCGTACTGTGTGGCTTCACAAAATCAATCAGATACAATCCCGTCTGCCACAGCTTCCAATACTTGGGCTTAAGGATATATCCACCAAACACCTTCGATTCAGCAGTCAGGCCTACTTTAAAATCCAGCGTCCCTAATCCGGCTTTCACCGTTTCATTACGCCCGTCGTTATTTCCATCACCACAAGTATTGCCATAATAGCCATATAACTTTATGGGGAAAGATGGCTTGGCACCTATCTGCATGTAGAAGAACCAGTTGCCATACACGATACCCCGAGCCGCTACCTGAACATATGGGTCGAGCTCCATACTGGCACTCAATGCCCCTCCCAAAGAATTGCTTAACGAGCGATTAAGATTACGATGACTGGCACTTTTCTTTATACAACTGTGGGTCGAACAATTGTAATGAAAGTTACCTGCATAATGAATTGGCTTCATAGCCGAAACAGTACCGCTGGCCGTTAGCTTAATCTTACCGGTCCCCACGTGAATGGGTAGTTTGACCCGTACCAGTACAGGTATTGGACCTACCGTGAACACTTTAGTCAACAAGGTAGGTTCTGCCACTCTCCAGCTCTGATCACCAAAGCTTTTCTGCACCGAACCAATCAGAGAAAACGATCCATCCACATCATAATCGACATCGGCATCCATTGCTCTAAGACGAAACTTATAAGGAATACAAAACTTCCGCTTATATTTATAGTCCACCTTAACATCAACATCGGCATCGACAGCAACATCAGCTTTTGCCTTCAGTCTGGCACCACTTGAACCAAAATCCTTATCCAGAGAATAGGTCTTATCGATAGCTTTTGAGAAACTCTTGGATTTATTTCTCCACCCCGAACATCTGCCGAGCAAGCCAACGCCGGCCAGATTCTGACCCTGAGTCATATAGGAGCCATCGCCATAAAGCTCGGAAAGCTGTTCGTCCACGTCATTTTCCAGCCCCATTTTTTTTATATACAACTGGGCTTCTTTCTCATTGGTAATAGACGCAGCCTCTTTATTGATCACCCATGCATCGAAACTGTCAGCGCCAGGGCGGTTAGTATCACTGCTTTCGAAATCACCATCTGTCAATGCCACATTCGGTGCCAGCCATTGAATCTCATCCTCGGCAATTTCTGCTTGTAACTCTTCTTTTTCGGAGGCCGGCAAACCACCATACAAATACGCATTTTCGACACCTTTAGCACTGTGAATATAGTACAACTCCACACTACGGTTGATGCCCTTATCATCTATATACGATATCTCGTTGAGCTCAAATCCCTCTCCTGAAATAAGAGCTCTGGAGTCCAGCGTTTGCATCGCGGCACCGGCCGAGAACGAAACAGCCGCAAGAGCAATGGCCAACACCCCTGACCAACTCCTGGTAAAAAACCTTGATAGCTTCATGATTATTTCTCTTCCTTAGGAATTGACGTCAATTACCAGATGATGTCGTCATCGCCGCCATTGTTGATATCTTCACAGGAACCTTCGCACTCACCATCATCATATATAACGGCATAGGAACCACCGGTATCAATGGCCAGTTGCTTTAACTGCTCAACGTAGTTTACCTTTGATAAACTGGTCGGCATTTTCATAAGCAAAGGAGCTTCCGTTTCCGTATTCACTAAAGTCTTCGGCATCAGATTCAGTCTTCCACGTCTCAAATAACCATAGAAAAGCTTAATTTGGGGATCAGCTTCAAGCTTCGGACGAACATATTGTTCAATATAATTATTTCCACCACACACCTGAGAACTGTTTTCCTCAGCATCTGTAACCACCATCATGTGCAGATCATCACCATCTACGTAATTTTCACGCAACTGATCTGCCGCCATACACAGTGCATCACCCAGTGCGGTTGAAGAACCGTTGCAGGAAACAGTCTTCAGTTTTGTTTCAAGAGCACCAAGAAATTCATATTTCTGCATAGAAGTGAAGTCACCAACCTCACGCATCCCCCCGGTCAATGATTCCATATGACCGGATCGATCAAAGGCAATGACATCCAGATAATCACCTTGGAGGGCGTTAAAAAATTTTGTCGTTTTTGTCAGCACAATATCTTTTGCGAGATCACACCGCGTCGGAAAAATATCAGCATTACTCGACGTTCTTACGGCCCCCATTGAGCCACTGACATCCAACAATAGTATTCCCCCTGTATCTTCAGACGCCTCCGTCACGGAACAGACAGACAAAAGCGCACCCAACATAACTGCTGATTTCATATTCAGATTCATATTTATATTCCTTATGGATTTTTTCTGTTTTAACACCTGCTGTTCGATCAGCCCGATCAATCATAAGCACATCCATCTGCAAGTCTTGTCTATGAGTGCATACAAAATTGGTCATTCTGGCAAAGCCGGATCACTCTTATCATGACCAGCCATAACCGCCATATTTTCAGCTATCACAAAAAATAGGGCCTTACAATCCACTAAAAATATGAGTTTCCCACTCGTCATATTTTGGCGAGGCTCATTGAAAAAAAATTTGATATACCGGAATGTATATTCAGGAGATTGAGGAACAATCACTTGAGCAAGGGAGCAAAAAAATGCGGAAATTTCTAATTCATAAGCATGGAAGCCAGACGCTTAGCACACAACACATTGCCAGACAGGAGCGATTTGATTTCTGGATGGAGGTTGTCTGCCGGGAATTCATCAAAATGGATTGTCGATTACTGACAGATAATGACTTCAACGGATCGCTTCGAAATCATCGTTTGAATGAAATCGGCTTCACTGAAATTCACTCTCAGCCTCAGGCGTTTATTCGCACCAATCGTCATTTGTCCCACCTTGACGAAGATCCTATGCTGGTCAGCATTCCAGTTTATCGGAATGTTAACCGAACAATCGATTCGCGCAGCTTTTCGGCATCAAGAGGAGACATAACGTTATTTGACAGCGGCAGAGCCCAGGAACTCGTTGTCGCCGGAGATTTTGAAGGGTTGATCCTGCGTGTCCCCAAATCCAAACTGTCTCAGTTTCTGAAACATCCTGAAGATTACGGTGGAAGAATTATTCCAGTAAGCCACAGTATGGGCCTGCTAACATCCAACTTTATCAAGACTCTGGCCTCGCAACTTGGAAACATACAGCCCGATACAGCAACCTCCATCGTTGACAACTTCCTGCAGCTACTGGCCACATCATTGCAGTCTATCTACAAACAAAAACCCGTTGATCAGACTACTGCCTTAAAAAATATTCTGTTAAGTCAAATCAAGGAATACATTGAAAGCCAACTCCACAATGTGTTTATGACCCCACCACAGATCGCCCGGAACTTTGGTATCAGTCTCCGGTCACTGTACTTACTGTTTGAACAGGATGAACAAACACCATCACGCTATATCCTTAATAAACGTCTCAGTCATTGCTATCACGCGCTTCAAAATATCGAGTACATACGCCTCAATATTACCGAAATCGCATTTAAATATGGGTTTAATGATGCTTCACACTTTTGCAAAGCCTTTAAAAAGAAATATGGTTTAAGTCCACGGGCCATCCGCAGTCATTTTCTTCGTTGCCTCAAGCATTGAAAATCGTATGGCTTCCACTCAATCCATGACATCAGCATTAGGTACGTAGATAAAATCAGTCAAACAGAGCAAAAAAAAGACGAATACTCAAAAAGAATATTCGCCAGAAATGGTCTTAACGACCAGACATGCTCAATTACAATCAGAAAACCCATCAACAAAGTTATTGGGGACACTAAAAAAAATAGTACTCACTGGTAAGAACAATAACTATTAAAAAATTATTTAGGGGCCTCTAAAAAAAGGCCTATTTTTCAGAGGCTCCCTAGTTCTTCACCAACTTTCCGCCTGAGGCCAGGGTATAATTTCCGGTCAACGAACTACCGTTTGTATCTGTCATTGTATGGTAGTAAATCGTCACACCTGCGGGTGCATCGACATTCGCCAGAACACTGTCCTTGAGGCGAGCACCGAGGATCTTATTGACATAGGAGTCGGAGGTTGCCATCCAACGGCTGCTTTCATCCACTGACAGATCCACTTTGCCGGCATTGTCGGTATTTATACCACCACGTAATATCGACGTATCATTCAGGCTCATAGTGACCGAACTCTTGCTATCTGTCACCACATCACCGTTCAGCTCCTGCTGGGTGGCATCAAAGGTTACCTTGCCACCTTCCTGTCCCCATTGGGGTAATGTACCGGGTTCATTTTTACCCGGCGCGACCACTCGCAAAAGAGTATTACTGGCATTCATCATATCGACATTGGTCAACGACACTTTGGCGGTTGTATTGGTTACAAAAAAGGCCGCTCCGGAAGAACTGTTAGTCAGAGAACCATCAATCATTTGAAAACGTCCTTCACCCTGAGCTGATTCCCCTGGATGACTTTGATAAAACATTACCCCGTGTTTTTTGTATGCGGTGATATCTGCACCATCCAGAGTGATTGTGTTTTTACCTTCAATGACCGCTGCTTCAGACCCAAAAGCTACATAGTTACCAGCGTATACCTCAATGTTGCCAGTACTGTATATACCGGGCGAACCTTCTCCCTGGGTGGTGGCAGTCACATTGGTGGCCTTTACAGTGCCACCACCATGACCAATGGCAAGTGCCGCACTATGTGCTCCCTGAGTGGAAATGGTGGAATTGGATACTGTAATGGCACCGCCAGATATTGCATGAACGCCTCTGGAAGATCCTCTGATTGTCGAAATCGTACAGTTTTCCACTTGAATGAGAGAACCTTCACCATATGCCACTACGGCGTTAGCCCCTTCCCCACTGGAGTACACAGAGCATTCATTCAGATCAACATGACTGCCCTCAGTTGCCAGTAGCGCCGCATTATTACCGTACATATCACTTGAATTAACGTTGGAGGAGGATCCGGTTTTATTCAGATCTCCATCAGTCAGCGAATAATTGCCGCCAGAAAACACATAAATAACGGATTGATCAGGTTTGGCTGTCTGATAAGTCTTCGTCTGCTGACTGGTCACCTGACCCTGTTGTTGATATGCGCCACTTGGTTTTACCGGTGTCATGTGTTCATCGGGTGGTTTCAGAAAAGTTTCTCCAAGTGTTCCAGCCGACGATGGACTCATTGTTATTCCAGAATCAGCCAGTGCTGTTCCGGTGAGCAGATTTATTATCAACGCGAGATAAAACCAATGTGGGGAGAAACCCAATCGTCGTACTTTGTTTGAAACCAACATCTACCATCCCCCAAAAACCGTTCCCATAAAGCGGTTTGAATTTTGGGCGCATGAGTGTCAAATAATAAGCATTGAATGTGTAAAAACTGCGGAATTACAGATTGGAAACAGAGGGGCCACCCGCGACGCAAAGGTACGGGTGGGTAATATATTACTCAGCCAGTTTCAGGCGACTAAACACTCGTAACGCATTTCCAGAGAAAATCATTTCCTTTTGTTCGCTGGATAATCGGGTATTGTTATCAATATAACGCTTAGTATCATCAAAGTAATGTCCGGTTTCAGGATCAATACCGCGCACAGCCCCGATCATTTCCGAAGCAAAGAGAATATTTTCTGTTGGCACAATATCCAGCAGCAGATCGATACCTCGTTGATGGTATACACAGGTATCAAAATATATGTTTTTCAGCGCAGACTCTTCTAAAGGTGCATATCCCTGATCCTGCATCAGGCCGCGAAATCGCCCCCAGTGATAAGGAACAGCCCCACCACCATGAGGAATGATGATCTTCAATGTTGGAAAATCCTTAAACACATCAGACATCACCAGTTGTTGAAAACCGGTCGTATCCGCGCCCAGATAATGGGATCCGGTAGTATGAAAACAATCATTACAGGCAGCACTTACGTGAATCATTGCCGGCACGTCCAGCTCACACATTTTTTCGTAAAGGGGATAAAAAGACCGGTCTGCCAGTGACGCATCTTTCCAGAAACCACCGGATGGATCAGGATTCAGGTTGCAACCAATAAAGCCCATTTGCTCGACACAACGCACCAGTTCCGATACTGATTTTTCAGGTGCAACACCTGGAGACTGAGGCAACTGCGCAACCGGCGCAAAATTCTGTGGAAAAAGATCGCAGACCCGGCGAATCAGGTCGTTTTGATGTTCAGTCCAATATTGACTGGTGTATTCATTACCAATGTGATGCCCCATCCAACTGGCGCGTGGAGAGAATATTGTCAGATCCGTACCGCGCTCCTGCTGCAACCGCAACTGGTTATTTTCTATACTTTCGCGAATCTCATCATCGGTAACATTAATCGTACCTTTTTCACCCATAAATGCCGGATCTTTCGCAACAGCGTCTTTCTGTTGCTCACGATACTCACCCACTCCAGGCGGTGTCGTGGTGTAATGACCATGACAATCAATAATCATAACGCATCTCTCTTATTATTCTTGCAGATGGAAATACCAGGGCCCGCTAACGCTCATTTCATCGGCCTGCCGAGAACCTGTAAACTATGAACAAGTATTCTGTCTGGCTGCATTAAATGCCATTACATTTTGCGTTACAGCTATTGATTTTTGATATAGCAGCGATCTTTAACCAAACTGATCCAACAACTCCTGAACCGTCTGATAATACTGACCAACATGAATACCATCCATTAACCCATGGTGCACCTGCACACTCAACGGCATCATTACTTGATCGCCAGTACGAAAATATTTTCCAAATGCCAGCCTTGGAATAGAGTCTTGAGGGTCACGATGAGCAGGGTGTTTCAGGCTTGTAAACGATACCCAGGGTATCGATGTGATATACAGCAGATCCTTTCTGGATGAAAATGTCACTGTCGGATTGGCCTTAACCGAATTCACGCTGGTATTACTATCCGCTATAAACTGGTTAAGTTGGTCCGAATATTCCAATCGACAATAACTGAACAGATCGCCACCCGTTTGCATGGTAATAGAGGGGTGTACAGCATCATATTCAACCACACTTTCCCCTTCAATACGCAGCCGGAAATCGGTACGCAGATTGGCAGCATGGCTTAACAGATGCACCATCGCCAGAGTAAAGGAATAGTTCTGTTTTTTGACCATAGCAAGATAACGAGTGATATCAACATTGGCGCTCAAGTTGAAATGAGGGAAGTCGAAGTCTTTGAATAACTTGAAATGCTGATAACGGGGCCATTGTTCTAAATCGATGTATTGCACATATTTCTCCAACTGGACATGATAGAGCCCACCTGCCAGATAGATCATTCGGAGAGAGTAATGTCATCAAAGTTGCAGCAGATCAATCATGTAGTGGTATTGATGCTGGAAAATCGCTCCTTTGATAACATGCTCGGCTGGCTGTATGACCCAGACAATCCCGAGCCATTCAGGCACGCTCCTCGACAACAGAGCTTCGCCGGTGTCAGCGGCCTGTCACTCAGTAACCCTCTACCTGACGCATTTGCCCGGTCAGGCGCAAAGGTGGTCCCGTATAGTAAAACAACCCGAATGAGCAGTCCAAATCCAGATCCGGGCGAAGAGTACTATCACGTTAATACCCAGCTCTATGGCCAATGTATTCCAACAGCCAATCGTCGCTTTCCATTTAACCGGCCACCATACAATCTACCGGAGCCTTTGCCGGCAGAGGCTCCCATGTCAGGTTTCCTGCTTGACTATATCCATCAGTTACAAAGCCAACCCGACATAACCAGCCGCTCGCTATTTCACCCACTACTCAATCGGGCAATGGCTCATTGCCGAATTCCACCGGCTCGCAAACGGCCGGATGCAAGCCTATATGAGCAGATCATGACTGGGTTTACTCCCGAGGCCGTACCCGTGCTCGCAACGCTGGCCAGGGAATTCGCAGTCTGTGATCACTGGTTCAGCTCAATTCCCAGCCAGACTTTTGGCAACCGTTCGTTCGCACACTGTGGAACGTCGCGTGGCTTTGTCAACAACTCTCCAGTTCACAAGTGGCTGCTGCATTCTGCTCCCAGTATTTTCAATCGCATGCACGAGCACGGTCGCAGTTTTGGCATTTTTTATGACCCTGAGGATGTCCTCAGTTTTACCGAGTTGCTGCAGCCATCGATCTGGTCCCTTAACAGGCATGTTCATGATATGAACACTTTTTTTGATCTCGCCTATACGGGACAGCTGCCGGATTATAGTTTTATCGAACCTCGGTTGATGATCGATAATAATGATCAGCATCCACCAGCCGGAATTCCTCCATATCTGGACCCGATCGATGTATCCAGTGTACTCGCCGGTGAACAGTTGATAGCAGATGTGTACCATGCCCTGCGACACGGCCCTGAATGGGAACGAACCTTATTGATCATTACTTATGACGAACACGGAGGCAATTTTGACCACTTACCACCACCATCAGCAATTGCTCCGGAAAAATCTGCTCCTGCTGGTGAACAAGGTTTTTGCTTTGACCGACTGGGAGTTCGGGTGCCTGCAGTCATAGTGTCCCCATGGGTTCGCGCAGGAACGATTTGCCAGACTGTTTTCGATCATACCAGCATTATCCGCACCCTATGCCAGAGATGGGATCTTCCTGCTCTGACCGAACGGGACAAATATGCCAACAGCCTGGATGAATTACTGACGCTACAGACAGCACGCAGGGACTATGTACAGGTTCAACCAAGACCGTATCACCGCCAGACTACCAACAAAGACCAGCCACTCAATCCATTTCAGCGGATTCTGTTAATGTTGTCGGTCAGCATGGTGTCCTACTGTCGATTCAAAAGAAATCGCACCCGGTTCGCGAGAATAAAAAGTATCTGCGCATGGATACATAATGAATGGGTTCTGATGAAGATCAAAACTCAAGGGCAGGCCGTGGATTACCTAAACACCCAATATCCCTATATTCGACAAGCTCAAGATAAACTACAGCCTGACGGGCAAACAATAAAAAAAAGAGGGAAATAATTTCCCTCTTTATAGCTATCATACTTAACCGGAACAATAATCCCGGCTAAATGATGTTGCGTTGATTACTGATAAGACCATTCCAGAGTAACCCCTGAGAATGCACTATAAGCTCTTATACCAATATACCAAGTATCAGCAGCTGGGCTATCGACAGTACAGCTTTCAGTATTGTCGCTGCCTGCGGAACGACAATCATAGCTGAGTCTGCTTGGCTGCGAACCTTTACGGATGAACAAATCTGCATCACCTGTACCACCATCGGTTGTAATGTCAAAAGAAGCCACCCCGGAAGGAATAGTGATTGGGAAGTACAGCCAATCGCCAGAATCAGCACTCAAGTCGGTTTCAGTTCCGGAATCCCCTTCACCACCGCCATTATCACTTCCAGTGGAATAGCTGGCCGTCAAAGTCGCACCGGAATATTTTGAGTAACCACGAATCATAATGTAATAGGTGTCCGCACTGGGTGAAGACACAGAGCAGCTTTCATTGTTACCAGATTCGTATGGACGACAATCATAAGTAGTCGTGGTTGGCAGTCTGCCTTTACGGGTATACATATCTGCATCACCCGTTCCTCCTGCCATTACCATCTTCAGAGAGGTCGCATCAGCAGGCACTTCGATTGAATAATACGTGACACTACGGACAGCACCAGACAAGGAGACAGGTACACCGTTTTCAATTGGCGTAACCGTTTCATCACCACCGTTACCACCATCACCGCCAGTGCCACCACAAGAACTAGTATCAACACCAACAGCACTGAACGCAGCGTATACCGCATCCACATCGTAAGACAAATCGCCAGCGGCACTTACGACACCACAGGCCGCATCACTGAAGTCACTGTTTGAACTCCAGTAGTTCTGGTTAGCCAGTACAAAGACATCAAACGCTTTATGAGTATCCCAACCGCTGGTTTCAGCAAGAAGGTAAAATGCTTTATTAAATACACCAGAACTATAGTGCACATCCAAACCAGCGTAATAGTCAGACGCATTATCGATAGAACTACCGTCTCTGGTTGGATCATTCATGTATCTCAGTGCACCGCTGGATTTAAAGATCTGCTCACCGACCATCCAGTCATTGGTACCTTTCATGTAAAACTCAGCAGCCTCACCCGCCATGTCTGAGAACGCTTCATTAATACCACCGGCCTGGCCACTGTATCGCAGGTTTGAGTTCTGTTCAGTAAAGCCATGACTGACCTCGTGAGCAGCAACATCAAGACTGACCAATGGAAAAAAAGTACTGCCACCATCACCGAAGGTCATCTGAGCGCCATCCCAGAAAGCGTTCTCATAATTACGATCATAATGTACCCGCATCCGTAGCTTATGAGTCAACGGCGCAACGTTGTACCAATCGCTATACATATCGAAAATCACACCTCCGAAGAAATGCGCATCATTCAAAGGAGAGTATGCTCCGTTGACCTCCTGATAAGTATTCTCTGGGCAATCAAACGAAAAGACAGAACCACCGGAAGTGCGGTTTTTCATATCGATTGTATCGACATTACTAGTACTCATTTCACAGTCGCTATTAACTTCCATTTCAGGAAACTCAGTACCGTAATAATACTTTCCGGTTTTGGTGTTACCACCAGGGCCAACAGCATCCCGATGAGCCAGACCATCCCACTGTTCCAAAACCTCACCAGTATGTGCATCGATAAAGAAAAACGGACGAGTCGGCTCAGAAGTGTATTCCACCCAGGACACCAGGTAAGCCAGGTGTGCTTTATTTTGAGCGTCAACATAAATGTACAAAGACTGATTCAGGTTCTCAGCAGAGGATTTCAGAGTAGATAAGCTTAACGCACCAACTGTGACACCTTGAGTAGAGCGATCAACAATTGCCTGCGTCATCGCAGTGTTAACTGCCGCAGTACTTTTGATACTTGGTTTGACTGAGGTTACATCAGTAGAAATGTCAGATAACACCTCGCCACGAAGATTAACAGCCACTCCTTGAGCAGAACCCGTTACAGTCACTCCCCAAACAGGAACCCCCTGGTATGACTGCTGATAACGCGTAATGGTTCTTCCATTTGCCAGTGTACGAGTACTTACAACGTCCAAAGATGCATCGCTATTTGCTGCAACTCCATTAGAGAACATTGCCTGCGTCGCAGGAACATATTGAGCAGCCTGAGCGGAAACAGCTATGGCCAAAGCCAATGGTAGGCTTACCCCACTAGAAATTTTTATCTTCACTTGTTTATCCTTCTTAATGGTGACGAAATTTGATAGGACATAGATGAACCATACAAAGTTTATATGATTTATATCCGTCAACTAAAATTTACATCTATTCTTTTTTGGCTGAACAACTAAAGACAACTGGATTTCTATTGTCGAATTCCACTTTTCAAAACCGTTTCAGAAATATCGAGACCTAAGACTCGAATAAGCCTTAGCATGCTTATCTGATATCAACATGAGAATCACATCTATAAAAAATTGTGATCTCATTAACAATAATTTAAATAATATTTTCAAACTGTCAACATTACCTTCAAAATAAAAATGCTATGAGCGCACGAATACTCAAACAACATTAGCATCATTCTTAATATGGACAAAGTCCATAAAGTACCTTGTTTTACGCACTTTTCCCTTTTTATCAAACGACTAGAACACCAATGAAAACAAGGTCAAAAAAACAAAAATCAGCATTCACCATTCTTTAGTATGAGGAAACAACCTTAGAACATCCGACAATCCAAAAAACATTTAAATAAACGATGTCAATACAAGCTGCATCGAAAATTATTTATTATTGTCACGACACGCTGACAACCATCAATATCACTTTAATTTCGCTGCATTAACGTACCCTCCAGTTTCAATCGAACTTAAACATGAGGGCTACAACATGAGCATAAATCGATTCTCTGTTCCAAGAGAAATTATTTATGGTGAAAATGCCATAAAAAGACTGGCCGAACTACGGGGAAAGCGAACCGCGATTGTTACCGGAGGTAACTCAATGCGACGCTTTGGCTTTCTCGACCGGATTCAAACGTTATTAACGGAAGCAGGGATGGAATCCATTATTATCGACGGCGTCGAACCCAATCCCTCCGTCGCCACCGTTCATCGTGGAGCAAAATCGATGATAGCATTCGAACCCGATTGGATCGTTGCAATCGGCGGTGGTTCCGCACTTGATGCTGCAAAAGTCATGTGGTGTTTCTACGAACACCCTCAGATCAGCTTTGAAGACATCATTGCCGTGGGCTCCATGCCCCCTTTACGCAATAAAGCCCGTTTTGTCGCCATCCCATCCACCAGTGGCTCAGCATCTGAAATCACTGCTTTTTCTGTGATTACGGATACTGAAAAACATATAAAATATCCCATCGTTTCAAGCGATATCGTGCCGGATATAGCCATACTTGACCCGGAAATTCCTGAATACATGCCAGCGCATGTTACCGCTAACACCGGTATGGATGTCATGACTCACGCACTGGAAGCGTATGCCTCTATTGCCGCAACCTCGTTTACCGATCCATATGCTGTGGAAGCTATCCGACTGGTTTTTGCCAACATTGAAACTGCCTACAAAGAACCACATAACAAAGCAGCCCGGTTCAATATGCATAATGCTTCTGCATTGGCAGGTATGGCGTTCACCAATGCGTCACTTGGACTGGTTCACTCGCTGGCCCATAAAATAGGGGGAGAGTTTGGTGTTACGCACGGTCTGGCAAATGCAATTCTATTGCCATATATCATTCGCTTTAACCGGCAGTTCACCCAAAAGTATGAGCAACTGGAACGACTACTTGATATTGATAATATCGCCCAAGAAGTCAGCACACTGAATTCAAAATTAAATATTCCAAATTGTTTTAGAGAATGTTCTGAAGTTAAATTTGACGAATCTTTGTTTCGGGACGTCTTACAACATATGAGTGAAAATGCTCATGCAGATCCATGTACTCTGACCAATCCCGGAAAACCAAGCGTAGAAGATGTTAAAGCTATATATATGGCGGCTTTTTACGGTCAAGAATAGCCGTAGAGGAAAAAAGAGTCAGATCGCAGAACGGTAATGCCGTTCTGCGATGAATGCTGTTATTGTACCGGGCTCTCGAAGTATTGTTTGACGAGTTTACAAAATTCCTCTCGATGCTCATCACGTGTACAGAATGACGTCACCATCCTGACCACTTTTTCATCTTTGCTTAAATGACACTCCGGAGCAATCTGATCAGGATACCATTCATAAAATACAGCACCAGATTCGGTCAAAAACGAAACCAACGCACCAGGCATGATCATAAACAATTCGTTAGCCTGTACCGGCCAAGCGGACTCTATTTGTTCATAACTTAGCAGCTCTTCTGCCAACATGGACGCTTGATGGTTAGCATGGCGAGCAAGATCCAGCCAATGGTTATCTTGTAACCACGCAGAGAACTGTACACCATAGACTCTTCCCTTTGACAACAGGTGACCGGTTCGTTTTCGCCGATGTTCAAAACCAGCTGCCAGCTCTTTATTGAAGAATATCACTGCCTCCGCGCACAGAGCGCCACACTTGGTCGCTCCCAACGTCAACACATCAATGCCTGCACGCCAGGTGATATCAGCAGGCGAACAATCCAATGCAGCGACAGCATTGGCAAAACGGGCTCCGTCCATATGTACAGGTAAATGATGTCGCTTCGCCACCGTGCACAATTCAGTCAACTCTTCAATTGAATACACCAGCCCGGCCTCACTCACCTGAGTAATGCTCAAGGCACCTGGCAAAGGATTATGAGGAGGATGATAAGCATCTCCTGTCATATACTGATCCAGCTGATCAGCAGAAATTTTACCTTGTCCCTGTGAAATCGGCTGTAACCTTGATCCGGAAGTAAACAGCTCCGGTGCAGTGGACTCATCCATATAAATGTGCGCACCACCATGGCAGAGAATGGTTTGCCAGGGCTGTACCACGCCAGCAAGAGCCAGACAGTTGGCCGCAGTACCTGTGCCAACAAAATAAACCTCCGCGTCACATTCAAATAGCTCACATATTGCCTGTACGGCTTGCTGAGTCCATTGATCCTCACCATATCCCGGGGTAAATCCATCATTGGCCTTCACCAGAGCTTCCAAAATACGGCTTGAGGCTCCCGCCTGATTGTCACTGCCAAAAAACACTGTTTCTCTCCTTCATACTAATGATATCTGGATGGTACGGATTCCCTGTCCGAGCTCCAACCGCTTTTTTGTCACCGTAACATTTTCAAGCAACGCTAAAGAACTGACTTATCTGAAACATCACCCTCTCTACATAACCAAAGCAGCGACAGCCCTGGCCCGCATCTTGATTGGTTCACATACAGATATCAGGTAGATTGTTATTCATCGAATAATATGGATCGCCATCAACGCAACAGGACACCTTTATTAACCCATATAAAAATGAGGTTGAATACACGGATCCCCCTCATAAGCAATGCTTTATAGATTAAGCGCTTGAGCGCCAGCCTGCACACTAGCCTTGAGATCAACCTTCAAATAGTCAGAGATCAGGTTAAACAATGGACTTGATCGTACGCATCTTTGGCATCTTCAAATATATACAGAAAATGATCACATAATATCGGTCATCACATCCCTCTGACCGCTGAAACACAAACTCCCGACACATAATCCGAGCTTACTTATCCTGTTAACAGAAAAACCCAAGACAGGATCGCTTACAACTGCAAAGCCAATATAGCCAAGGTCAAATTCTATATTTAACTTAAAAAACTTATAGTTTTAGTATTCCTAAGAATATAAACAGAAAAAACGACATTACACATCCAGTTAAAAACCCGAGCCGTTAATATCTGGATAGAAATATTTTCAACACACGACGTTTAGTTTGAGAAAATAAACTATTTGTATACCCAAAAAGTTCAAATGATATTCATAATTTTGAAACACTATCCCGATAATTTTTTGGTATTTTATAAAATCAAAAATTTAAATTTAAAAAAGACGGTAGGTTTCCGTCTTTAAACAGATACCAAACAAGCCAGACCTCAAAAGGCAAAAACAGTCCTACCCGCTCTACATCAGAGCAACAGATATATACCTTTAAAAACCAAGAAAGAAACCTTATGTCATGACCAACCAAAACATAAAGCAATAATTATTTGAGGCCTAGCTTCTCACGGAGACTGGAAAATTGACCACCTGTAGAAGGCAAAGAAATGAGGAAAATGACTATTTTTATAGATAAAAATCGTAAAATCATGGAATTGTCATACAAGAGAGCTAACGATACATGGTATCTGCCAGGTACACCGCTTATCCTAACTGGAACCTGGCAGGGATGAGGTAAAAAGGTACCGAGTGGCGCAGTTACTGAAGGATTCCCTTGAACTTCTTGCGGTCCACTTTAGGATCAAGATCCTTATATTGTTTTAATTTCATCCGCAGTAATTTCATGAATGCTTCACGGTCAGGTATGTTTTCCAGGAGCTCTTCTTTCTCCTGACGCTTCAACTTCCTTTGTTTAGCGAAGCGGTTTACAGCCATCTCCCAAGCTGCTTCGTAGCCATTGAGGCGGATTGAAAAACGTTTGATATCAATCTTAGGATTCATATACGTTTCAACCACAAACACTGGTGCAAAGTTCCAGTATGCCTCTCCGGAATCCCTGATCCTGTGCAAAACATCAATCTGAATGCCTATCCCAGCCGGTAAACCTATATCCAACAACCTACGGTTATTACGGGAGGAGCGTATCTTTGCGAAAGTGGGATACTCTCGCTGCAGCTCTTCGGCCAGCGCGTACGCCTGCTTTTTCGCCTCTCTTTTACCGAGTTGTTTAATACTGAAATAGTGGGACTTCTTGATATTAGCCTGAAAGACCCGATAGCCAACAAAACCGCCAGCATGTTCGCCGACATCATAAAATCGTACATTTGAGTAAGGTGTGGTTTTCTTTTTTACAGCCATAATATATGCCTGGAGTAGCAAAAAAACTTTTTATGGTTGTCCCTAAGAAACAGCCGCTGCTGCTGTACCGTCAATATATATCAGATTATTTTACCAAACTATTGCCCAGCTAATCATCTAATAAATTGATTTTACGGAAAATTAACAGGTATTTTTTGTCAATTGCCCCAAAACAGAGCGAGTGCATCTATATGATCGTTCGAGAATATTATCGACTATCATTTACAAGACAAACTCCTGAAGCATTTTCATACAGCCATGTCCAGCTTCGGAGTTTTTCTAGTGACTCAATGCCGTCATAACTGAAATAAAATTGCCTCTTCGGTAGATAGGAGTACCGTGTTTCATAAAACTTTTCAAGCCCGTTAATAGTTTTTAATCAAAATAGTATTATTATTTTTAACATATTATTAGATATCGTTTACTTTAATCTTTTAAACCTGATAACAAAACAGTAACCACACCTGGAAATCAACTTCAGGAACCCTGTAAATCGGCAAATTTACCTCTTTACTCTATGAAAATTGTTTAGTTTTTTTTAAAAAGATTATCAGTTTTTTATGAGAGCGAGAATGATGATCAGGAACAAATTATCATGATCATCACCGCAGTAGAGAAGTTAAACCCGGCGGAGCCATTCCTTGGCACTTGCAAACTTCGCCGGGTTTGATAGTCAAATCATCAAATATATATTAGTTACCATAACAGGATGGTGAGATAAAACTTCCGTCGTGATTACCCTGGACCCCAAAATAAGTACTGCTACCAACTCCGAGACTACCATTCCAGTTAACACTATCTGCTAGTACTGTTACCCCATCAGCAGTCAAATCTGCATTCCAGAAGTTAGTCAGCTCAGGTGCCTCTTGATATTCCAGGCTAACTTGCCAGTGCTCAACAGGCGCGTTGCTGATATTGGTGACTTTAACCTCAAGTTGATAACCCGTGCCCCATGTATACTCAGAAGTCACTTCACAGGAGACCAAGGAGTCATCACCGCCATTATCACCACCGTTGTCACCACCGTTGTCACCGCCGTTGTCGCCACCGTTATCACCGCCATTGTCACCGCCGTTGTTGTCATCACCGGTAAACACTGTTGCTGGTTGGGCAGTAGCCCGGATACCGTTCTCACCATTAATCAGGCGATCACCCCACTCAGAAAGATTGTTCAGATTAAAATCAAGTGTAATATCAAGTAGCTCAGACTCCGGGCTACCAGAGTTGCCAGACCATGACCAACCGATATAGCCAAGCCCCATTTCCTCAGAAAGGGCCATAATAGAGTCCACATCTACACTGGCACCCTGATAACCTACGGAAGCGAATTCGCCGATTACCAATGGAACCTGATTGGTATCCAGGAACTGGGTAATGTAGTTGTATACCGAATTGTAATCGGGGTATATCTGGTACATATGCACACTGAAAACGGTATTATGCAAATCATCTGCAGTCGCAACAGTGGCTGCGTGCTTCAGCATAACCTGCTCCCAATCCTGTCCCCAGCTAGGAGCATCAATCAGCAACGTATGGGTCAAACCGCCATCACGAAGGCGCCGAATAGCATCCATATGATCATTAATCCAGACACTCGATGAGACGTTATTGCCAATGGGTTCATTTCCGATATTAATGATGACGTAGTCTTCTTCACCTTCCAGCACACTGGCGATATCCAGCCAATAATCCACCGCATTATCAAGGGAAGCAGCAGCACTCTCCTCACCGTAACCAGTGGTATCATGCACCTCCAGTACTGCAATCATCTTGTGTGCTTTTAGTTGTTGGATAATATCTGCAACCTCACTGGCTGAGGTCCGATTCCAACGATAACCATTACTCAGAACAACTCTAACAGTATTCGCCTTGACACTAGCAATATCCTCTATTGCCTGAGTAGTTCGATTGGTAAACCAAGTATGGGCGTGGTTGATTCCGCGCATGACAAAAGGGTTACCATTGCCATCCAGCAGTTGCGTTCCGGAAACTGAAAATCCAGCTTGACATGATATTGAAATCAACATAATGACAGCTGTTTGCCAAAGCGCTTTAATCCAAAAATTTCCCGGAAAATGAAAATTCTGCATGAGCATATTCTCCAATTTAGTAGTAGTGACTTGATACCCCTCCCGACAACATGCACCCCTGCTTACTGTATCATGGTTTCTACAATACCAATGCGTAGGATGCTTTGGTCTGGTCGTTATCAGGTGGGCGGATATAAACCATAGAACGAAGCAAATCCATTCAGCTTTACGTACAACAATTGGAATCGACATACTTCTGGATACGTGACTCTCGTATCTCGGCTCGGTTAAAACCGTGTATACCAGAAGTATTCTGAACTGACTTCAGCGGGGGCGATCAGTAAGCTGATCAGACATTACACATCGATGCCTGAAATCAAAAAACGCTCACATCGTAAGTGACAGTACTGCTTTGAGGGCTATTCAAATGCATATAACTACCTTAAGTCACTATGCTCTAAGAAATAAGCCTGCCTTATTGGTTGTCAATATTTCTCTAAAACCGGCAAATCACCTTCATATAAGTTCATACCTAAAAACGATAAGGGTTATCATACAACGAGAAATGGATTCTTCAGACAAACGCGCCCCAACCAGCAACTCAGGCTCTGGAATATAGCAATTCATCCAGACAGGCAAAACAGCTTATTCGGACGACGCCTAAGGCGGCAAAAAGTCGCCAGTCCCCGCAACATCCACGTTAACAAGAGGAAACCGGAATATTCCTGCGCCCTGGTGATGAGTTGGTTTTCCTGAAATTCCTGAAAACACAAATACACGATGGCTTGGGACAACTATCATCAAGGTAGATTTGCACGATATCGAAATAACAAATACGACGACTAAACAGTCAACAATTTTTGTATTGACCGAATTTCTTCCTCATGATCATTGACCAAAGCCAGGACCCCGTATTGATCAACATCTTGTGCCGCCTGAGGCAACTTTCGATAAGCCGCGACGTCACTAATCGGGGGTAAATGATGGTCTGGACTGGTTCGCTTCAAAGCGCAATACAAACCCAAATTAACCATATCAACGATACTTAACTGATCAGAAAGACTATCAAACCAGCAACCACTGGACTTTATGACGTGAATCACCTGATCATCGAGCATCCATTTTTTTAGCATGATGGCCGCCAGGCTCTTGCTATACTCTTTGCAGAGCAGATCAAATTCCTCCGTACTGGGAAAATCATCCACTTCCTTTAAAGCACTCAGTATCGCCAATGTCCCAAGCTCTATTAACAATCCTGCCATGAGAACCTCTTCGACATTGACACGGGTATACTTTTTAGCTATCAGAGCACTGATCCCGGAAGTCAAAGCTGCACGCTCCCAAATCTGGCTATAAACTTTTTTCATACGGATGGAGCGAAATACGAACAGGCTCTTGATCGAATATACCATAGCGAGACGATCGACTTTCTCTCGACCCAACACCCCCACCACGGCGCTGACTGTATTCGGCGGATGAGCTCTGTTATAGAGAGGACTTGCCGCTGCAGACACCAACAGCGCCACAAAACCAGGATCGCAGGAGCAGATTGCAGCCAATGCTTCGTTGCCGACGTTAGGATCCTTCACTGCTTTGCGTAACTCAAAAGTGGAAGCAGGCAATGAAGGCAACTGCGCCGGATCCGCCATCACTTGCTGTATGACAGAACGATAAACGCTGGAATGGTGATCAAAGTAAGTCATTATAATTTGCGCCGGTTGAGACCAATAAGCCAGCCCAGCCGCACCTCTATAACCGAAATGGCACGATACCTTTGTCAATGAATAACTTGTCCATATGGTGCCGCTTCAAATGGTTTACTGCCAGACAAACAACGGTTATATCACGGATATTCTCTGGGTCCCAACAATCATCTGGCTAACTTACGGCTAATTCCCAAAAAAACAGGCAACTTACTGTTTTAATTACAATTCATACGTTTTTGAGCAATAGTAACCAGAGGGATAATTACCGGTCTGTCGTCGATATTATGAAAGCTAAACCCCTGACGACAAGTGATAATTTATCATCACATTATTGAATTGAAATATTTTCATTGCAGGCAATTTATTCTTTATATTTCAAGCTATTTTTGTATCACCAAAAAACAATGGGAAAGGCTCACAAAAAGAACACTTTATTGTGCAAATTTCCAACTTCTGAACAATTTATTATCAAAATAAGTTTTTTCTGTATCAGGAGAAATTTTCATCCGGACCCACCAGTTCCAACGCTATTTCTAAACCATTAAATTATCAAGATAACTAAAAACCCAAAACAACAAAATTGAAAAATCGTTTCAATTATTTCTTAAACTCTCAAATCATATGGAAGGTTTTCGAAAAATGAAAATATCTACAGGTGCAGCTCATCTATAGATGAGAAAATGACTTAACCTCTAAAAAATAAGCGATTCCATGCAAAAAATTACTGGATTTAGAAAATCACTAACCAAGAAATTTGAAATACTAGCTAACCATGATAGTCAATAGAAAAAACATGAAAAAATATTTCAATAATTACTATTTTTTGATTTTTCAGGACAACACATGCGGCATGCCAGAAACCCTAAATCTGTTTTTGCTAGAGAAGTGAATAACTAGGGCCTCTAAAAAATGACCGGGTATCGAAGGTCCGTCACTCAATGGGCAAAGGCAGCACATGATGCGGTGTGGTTATTTGCCCGGCGGGCGATTGAAGTGATACAAGGGCTCACTCACAAGGTTTACTTCAGACACAATCATTTCGCTCGTCATCTGAGAGAACACTGGCAGATTTTCTTTTTCCACCTGATAGCAGCCAGATACACAAAGAGGTTTCTACCACGAAAGCCACCACATAGGACGGCTGCACCAGATCCACCCATTGCGGTGTTACGAAACGGGTGAAACTGCCAGTCAGATAGATCAACCCGGTTGCTACCAACCCTATCCCAAGTACCACAGGCAGTCTGACCGAACGCATAAACAACACTCCAAGCAATACATTGGAGATACCAAAAAAAATCAACCCAAGGTCATAGCCATAACGATGCAAATCCAAAAACAGCATGATCAGCGACTGTTGTTGCAAATCATCTGTAACAGTATTGATCACCAGCCAGGGAGCATAGTAGTTTAACAGATTCATCCCCAGCACCGCCGTTTGAATCATACGGAAAATAGCTACCAGCATGGCGAACATCTGACTGGACGATTTGAACAGGCAATAGAACAGCCCCGCGACCGCAGCATCACACAGCAGCATCAGAACATCTGCGACAAAACCGGACTGATATAATAATGCAGACTCTTTAATATTAGACACAGTGGTAATTGGATCATCATTGACGATGAGTTCACCTCGTACAAAAACTTCGCTGAACAACCCGCATGCAATAATGGATAGGTATAGAACACCCGCCACGCGCCCTACAACAGGGTATCTGGTAATTGAATTCATCTTTGGATTCTCACAAGTTAGCCATTGGGTATTTGAGGTGGGTACACCTCGCTTTAGACCGAATGCAGTACAGATACTGCATTCAATTCCAGTGGAATATATTCAAAATGACTCTAAAACGGGGCGTATTCATGATTTCTTTCCCAGCCGTTTATCCAGAGACATTTTCAATTACCGCAAGCATTCCAAAACAGACTTTTATTCGCCATCCTTCAGTGGAGTGCATCGCAGTGTTTATCATCGTCACTGAATAACAATAACCACATTGCCACGTTTATGTCCGGTATCCACATAGCCATGTGCTTCAACTATCTGCTCAATAAAATATTGACGATCAATGACTGGCCGGTATACACCGTTTTCCATTAATCGCGCCAGGAAACGCAAATCCTCGGCACTCTCACGGGCAACCCCGGTCACCAGTCGTCGCCCCCTTCGTCGTGAGACCAGCAACGCTTTCCAGTTATCGGAAAGATCAGCCACGACTGCCAACAACCGCCCCTGAGGAGACAAGCATTGTTTTGATCGTTGCCAGGGAGCCGTTCCCACCGCATCCAGGATCAAATCATAAGTTTCACCATCGTCGGTGAAGTCTTCACGATGATAATCAATGACTCTGTTAGCACCCAAACTCCGAACCAGATCTGAGTTGGCACGACTGCACACGGCAGTCACTTCGGCACCGAAGTATTTTGCCAGTTGAACCGCTGCCGTTCCCACCGCACCCGAGGCACCGTTAACCAGCACCTTCTGGCCAGAGTGGATATCACCATGGCGACGCAGGAAATCCAACGCCGTGGTTCCGCCAAAAGCCAGACACGCTGCCTGTTCGTAATTAGCATTAATCGGCTTGTGGGCAATCGCATCCGTTTCGCCCAGAGTACAATATTCGGCATGCCCGCCGAGTCGGCTTCCCGTGAGAGCAAAGACCTGATCACCCGGTTGAAATCGAGTAACGGCAGGACCTGTCGCAATCACTTCACCAGCAATTTCGACACCCAAAACAGATTTTCTGGGCCGAAAAAAACCGAAAGCCAAACGGAGAATCAGGCTATATCCTCGGGGCACTGACAAACTGCGGATACGCCAGTCAGCAGCGCTAACAGTACTGGCATGCACTTTAATCAACACCTCATTGGCCTTCGGAACGGGAGTTTCAATATCCCTGATTGAAACGACTTCAGGGCTTCCATATTGTTCAAAGACAGCGGCTTTCATTATGTCTCTCCTGGCTCATCGAACTGCATCACAATACAACGACAAGCATTTATGTTTGTCCTGAACGATAAAGCCGAAAAATTATCCATACAACAAGACTGTTTCGGCTTCAATAAACACCTGCCGTTATCTGACTTACCAGTGATATCCGAGACTGATTCCGGCATGAATGCCACCACCATTGCGCTCATCGCTGGCAAGATTAACGTCAGCATAGGAATAACGGATATCTAAGCCCATTTTGAACTGACGGCTCAAATTCATCTGTACGCCAGTACCCAGCCATACTCCTGCGCCATGGTCTTCATATTTTACAGTGATGTCAGATCGAACCTCCTCCTCAGCGTAAACCAGCGCCAGACCTCCACCTATATAGGGAGTAAACAATCCCTCACTCAAATGACAATATTTACGTAAACCAATATGTGCCTCGGCGGTGTAGTCGGTCACACCAACGGCCCCATCGTCTTTTTCATTCCCAGTACCAAAAATATCGAAGGCCAGACTGACAGGCCAACTCTGAGGTCTGACATCCAACAATATACCGATAGAATCCTGCTCATCATGATGAGACCAGTCATCTCCCAACCATTTGTGGCCCAGTACACCACTCAAGTTTCCGGTCGCCAGTGTGACTGGTGCTGCCAGCGCCAACAGCAAATAAGAGCCTAGTTGAATGACCGTATGTTTACTCATGATTACATCTCCATTGTGTAATTAAACTGATGTTCAGTAGCACTTTCCGAAGGCCACTGATCATTATCTTGATAACATTTTGCGAGTTTGAAACTCCAGTTAGCAGAAATGTTATTTGCGTACCGAACCCGGCATCGCTCTTGACAGCTTGCCGTGCTCGGAATAGAGATTATTCAGTTGAAGTGAGTTTCACATCACCACATGTGGTGATTTTGTGGGGTGATCAGAATGGAGGGTTTAGGGAATCAGGCCCAATTGCCGGGCCAGAGTAACAGCCGCACGGCGGTTATTGACATCAAGCTTTTGATAAATGTTCTTGGTATGAGTACGCAGTGTATTCAAAGAGACAAACAACCTGTCAGCAATCTGCGGGCCACTCAGATCACCAGCCAACAGAGTCAATACTTCCAGCTCACGCTCGCTCAATGACTCACCCGAGGACTGCCCGGCTGGCACAGCCGTTGTCATGATCACTACTGCCAATGATTCAAATTCAGCATTGATAGCCACATAACCAGCCTGGCCAGCAAGCGTCGCTGCACGAATAGATGTCTGCACCGCCAATTGCGTCTGACCGGCCAGTCTTTGAGTCAGGGATTGCAACCACAGGAGTTCGATGAGAGATCCATCCCGTTCATCTGCCTCAACCGTCTGCCTCATCCTACCCAGCATCGCCTGCAAATCAGCCAGCGTCCCTTGCTGCCAGCGGTCTGGTTGTAAAAGGTACCATCGGGCCAACGTCAGATATTCGAATTCACGAGGATAGGGAATGTCATCCGTCAAATGCAAACCCGTGCTGTCGGCCCAATCAGCCACCCGATTGAACATTCCTTGGGCCAACCACAACCGCGCCTGCCAAGCAGATACCGGACGAACATCCGGAGCCGGACCAGCCAACTGCAACTGCGCGGCCTGAGCCAGCAAATAAGCAGCTTCTGCAAACTGCCCTTGAACCTGTCTTATCCGTGCCATGGCAATATACCAGCGATGGCGGGACTCCAGCAGTCCGGCCGACTCGCCAAGTTCACGGCTGCGATTCAACTGCTCAATGGCAGCCTCCAGTTCGCCTCTTTCCAACAGAATCTCACTGACAAGCACATGTACATCGGCCGTTCCCTGGGGAACCCATTCCCCCTGACCAGAGGCCAATTGCAGAACACTTTGGCACGTTTCATAGGCCTGTTGCAGACGCCCAAGAGCCATTTCGGTTTCAGCCAGCAAATAGCTAGCACTGATGATCGCACTGATGTCCGACGATACTTTCATACTGGCCACACCGTCACTGATCGCCTGTCGGGCAGCTCTGACATTTCCCATATTCCACTGGGCGAGTCCAAGCAACACACCGGCAGAACTGCGCCAAACAAAGTCCTGCTCGGGCAGACATTCAAGCGCTTGGTGAGCATGTTCAATAATGCCGGCAAAATCCCCCGTTGCGCCGGCATAATAGGCCCTTCCGATGGCAACAATCCCAGGTATCTGTGCCAGTGCGGCTTGGTTTGACACACTGATGACGTCTGTCTGCCCTGCATCCATTGACGCAATCAGTGTTTCCGCGGTCGACAAATATGAATCAGCACGATCAAGATCGGCAGACAACAAAATCAACCCGAAATAACCACTGAGCACCGGCCGGCTACGAATAACAGCATCCGGTAACTGTTGCATCCAACACGAAAACACATGCTCCGAGGCAGTCAAACGCAAGGTCGGCCAGCAACACTCCACCAGACTCGCGACGCGCTCATAATCAAGCGCCTTCAACGCATGGTAAATGGCATCTTCAAAATCACCCTGTTGTTCGAACCATACGCTGGCGCGAAGATGTTGTGATGCAGACGATTCATATTCAACCTGCAACCGGGCCTGCAGGGCCTCAGCAAACAAATGGTGATAGCGATACCAATGGCGCTCGTCATCCAGTGGAATGACAAACAGATTGAGCTGCTCCAGAGATCTCAGCACTGACCGACCATTGGATTGTCCAGTGACAGCATCGCACAGATCTCCGGACAGCCGTTCCAATATGGATGTCTGCAGCAGAAAACTACGCAGGGATGCCGACTGTTGTTGCAGTACCTCTTCCACCAGATAATCAATAACAAACCGGTGGCTGCCAGTGAAAGCTTGAATGAATGCTTCGCCGTCATTGCGCCCCTGCAATGATAGCGCCGCCATTTGTAAGCCAGCTATCCATCCCTCGGTGCGCACTTCCAGTGCCTGAATATCCGCTTCGCGCAGCTTAAGTTGCATGGTATGACCCAAAAACTCCGCCGCTTCTGCAGTGCTGAATCGCAGATCAGCAGCACGCAACTCTGTCATTTCTCCTCTCACCCGCCAGCGAGCCAGTGGAATACCTGGGTCTTCACGGGTACAGATCACCACATGCGCATTGGGAGGCAAGCGCTCAATCAGAAAACCAAGCGCGGCATCCACCTCTTCCTGATCAATAACATGATAATCATCCAGCACGAGCACAAACTCCGTTCCGAATGCAGTCAGATCATTCAACAAGGCGGTCAAGATCGTTTTTATCGCTGGCAACTGCGACAATTGCAACAGTGCCATCGTCCGAGCCGTACAGCGTTTATCAATGGTGGTCAACGCAGCAGCCAGATAACGGACAAACCGTAATGCCTCTGCATCAGCCGCCTCAAGCGAAAGCCAGGCACCGGCACATTCACACTGTCCGATCCATTCATTGATCAAAGTGCTTTTACCAAATCCAGCCGGTGCGGAAACCAGCGTCACACGGCCACGCAAACCGGCATTCAGACGCGCAATCAAATCCCGGCGAAACACCCGACCCTGTCTGAGCGGCGGCTGATATAACTTACTCGCAAGAATCGTATCGGGCATAGTGAGCAGAAGTTCCTGGACAATGAAAACTGGAAAATCATAACAATGGTTTAGGTGCTTTTTAGGGTTCCAGTACGGCACTTGTCAACCATTCGATAAGGCTTTAATTCTCAATTCTGAGTTGACCGGAATGGAAAGATACCGTATTGGTATCCAACTCCTTACACCAAGAGCGTTTTATGGTTGCACTCTATATTGCTCACGTGGTGCTCTATGCGTTGTTCGCGTGGTACTTTTTAAGGCTCCCGAATGCTATTCGTGAAGTCTCCTTTTATGGCTACCTGACAGCACTGCTGATTCTTGGTGGATTTGTGGGCTCAATCTATTCAATTCCCATTAGCGAACACATCCTGCTATCTGGCGGAAATCTGCTGTATGGCGCCTTTATGATGACCGTCACGCTGTTCGTTCTGGCAGAAGCTAATCTGATCATTCTCAAACACGTGGTAAGACTGGTCATCATTGCCGATCTGTTTAATTTTTTACTGGCCCGGCTGATGAATCTCTCGCTCAGCCAGCCTGGCATCGTCAATTCGTTTAACGTTCCGGCCGGCCCGTTCGAAGTATCCGCAGCGTTTATTATTCTCGGAGGGGTCCTGATCATTCTGGAACTGCTGTTCCTGATCATCACGTTTGAATGGTTGCGTAAATATATTCGCCAAAAAAACATATTGGCATTTTGCTACATTCTGCTGTTCATTGGGGTCATTTGCGCCGATGGAGCTCTGTTCCCACTGATCGCTTTTGGTTCGAATGCCGAGGTACTACAGATTATCATTGGCAATCTGCCGGGTAAGATCCTGCTGGCCAGCTCATTCAGCGTTCCACTGTACCTGTTTGCCATTTTCTACCGTGAACGATTTGAGCGCTATATCCATCAAGCACCCTTTGAGTGGTCGCTGATGATTCAGAACAGTAGTCAGCTGATGCAGGAGATGGCACATCACAAACGCCTCCAACAGCAGTCCAGTGCGTTCTTTGAACATTCTTCAGAAGGTATCGTAGTCACCGATGCCGATTTTGAAATTATAGACGCCAATCCAGCGTTTCTGCAGATGACCGGCTATCAACAACTTCCACAGATAAATCTTTGGACAATCGTCACACAAGTGGAAAAAGAATCGGTTTCCAAGCAACTGGAAAACGGCCACAGTCTGCAGGTTGAGGCTTGTATGATAAGCCGGGACGGCACCCTGCTATCGACAATGATGTCAATCAGCCCACTGTTTGAGAAAGGTAGACTGGTCAATCATGTGACATCTCTGGTGAACATTGATGACCTTAAGAATATTCAGCAACGCCTGGCGTTTCTGGCAGAACACGACGTTACCACCGAACTACCCAATCGCCGCGCCCTGGAACAAACCATTACCGGCATTACTGCCGACACAGCCTTAATGATCGTCGATCTGGATCACTTCAAAGATGTTAACGACAGCTATGGCCATCCGATGGGAGATCATGTTCTGGTAGAAACGGCCCAACGACTGCTGGCGATCAATGAGGGGCAATGGTTTCGTATCGGTGGCGATGAGTTTGCTGTTCTGCTCGACACCAATATCAACACTCAGGCACTGCTCACTTATGCCAGTATCATCCAGCAGCAGCTTGTACCAGTATTCGAACTACCCAACTACGCTCGTATACATATCTCCGCAAGTATCGGTGTCAGCCGTTATCCGCAATTGTGCAAAACGCCGGAGCAACTGTTACAACAGGCTGATGTCGCCTTATATCATGCCAAACAAACCAAACGTGGTAGCTTTACGCTGTACAATCAGGACATGAGCGAAGCTCTAAAACAACGACTGGAACTGGAAAATGCACTTAGGGATGCTCTACAGCAAGGTCACCTGACGGTCTATTTTCAACCACAGTGCAATGTTCAAAATGGTCGTGTGACCGGTGCCGAAGCGTTGGTTCGTTGGCTCGATCCCGATAAGGGACTGATTCCGCCATCAGACTTTATTCGTTTGGCAGAAGAAACGGGGCTCATTGAACAGATCGGTGAACTGGTTTTGCGCCAGACCTGTGAACTGGGGAAAGCGTGGTGCACCCAAAACCTGCCTGCGCTGAAACTTTCCGTCAATATTTCTCCTTACCAGCTACGTTTCGTCAATCTCGTGGACATGACCCGACGCATTCTTACAGAAACCGGCTTTACCGCCGAATGGCTGGAGTTGGAATTAACCGAGAGCGCGATAATGGAACGGGAACAGGAAGTTATTCCTCAATTGTTGGCGCTAAGAGAAATGGGAATCAGCATTGCCATCGACGACTTTGGAACCGGTTATTCTTCATTGGCTTACTTAAAAAAATTTCCTCTCGACACACTAAAAATTGACCGTAGCTTTCTAGAAGGTATACCTGCTAACCGGGATAGCCGGCAGTTGACCCAAACCATTATCAGTCTTGGCCACAATCTGAATTATCAAATTGTGGCAGAGGGAGTTGAAACACAAGCCCAGCTTGACTTTCTCAAACAATACGGTTGTGACACATATCAAGGGTATTTTAAAAGTCCGCCATTACCGGCACCGGCGTTTATAAAACTGATTGATCCGAGAGAACAGCTGGCTTAATTAAGGCCACAGCTTGACAGGTGATATTTTTTGTTCATTTTTGCCCCGCCTAACATACATATGACCTCATTTGTCACAACGCCTTAAAAAAAAGACGTTTCCGGAAGTATACGACACCCAGAGTTTGACCAACACGCAACGATATCGTATTCATAGCGCCCCCTGGTACTAATGAATGATTCCCAATATGCCTGAACTTTATATAGCTCATGTTGTGCTATATGCCTCATTTGCGCTTTATCTGGTCCGTTTGCCAAACTTCGTCCGCGAAGTCGCATTTTATGTTTACCTGACCGCGCTGATTATCCTGGCAGAATTTGTTGGGCGTACTTATACCATTCCGATCACTGATAGCCTCACAGTATCAGGCCATAACCTCCTGTATAGCGGGTTACTGATGACAGTCATAATTTTTCATATCGTCGAACCACATTTGATTGTCTATAGACATATGCTACGGAAATTTTTACTGATTACCCTGTTCAGCGTGGTATTGATAGAACTCCGGCATGGCTTATCACTCTTTCATCCCGGAATACAACCGACTCACCCTATCCACCTGTCATTGACCGTGCTGCTATCAGGATTTGCATTAACCCTTCTTAAAATATTGGTACTGCTCTATCTTCTGACCAGAATACGCAAACTTGTCCGCCAGCCCATCTTGCTGGCAGCCGCTTACATTGCCTTGTTTGTTGCCATTCTGCTGCTGGATGTAGAAATGGATTCGCCAACAAACTACAGTAATATTCCTACCGTGGTGATGACTGATATGTCTGCAAAACTGATACTGGCCGTATCATTCAGTCTGCCGCTGTTATTATTCTTCGTCCTCTACTGGCCCAAATACATTCTCTATATTCGTGGGCACACCATATCACGCACACTTGACACAATGACGGATGAGCGGCTGATGACATTAGCCATCAAAAGCGAACGCCTGCAGCAAATATCCTCAGCATTCTTTCAACATTCTTCAGAAGGAGTGGTGGTAACAGACCGTTTTTACACTATCGAAGAAATGAATCCGGCATTTTGTGAAATTACCGGACTGACATCCGGTGCCCAAACACACTTCTGGGATATTATTCAAACCGATGACAACAAAAGCATTCAAAAACAACTTGATGCCGGCCAAAGTATCTGCACCGAGGCATACATCGTAACCGGTCATACTCTCAAAGATATCATGGCATCCATCAGCCCGATCTTTGAAGAGAATATAATTGTCGGCTATGTAGCCACACTGCTGCGTATCGATGAGCTGAAAAACACTCAAAAACGGCTTGCCTTTCTGGCGGATCACGACGTCACCACTCGCCTCACTAACCGACGAGCGCTTGAGCAACTACTGAACAAAATCAAAAAATACGATTGTGCCACGCTGATTATTCTGGACATTGATCATTTCAAGGATGTCAATGACAGCTATGGCCATCCTCAAGGAGATGAAGTGCTGAAAGAAGTGGCCATGAGGCTGCAACAAAACGACGACTTTTCCCGAAAATGGTTCCGAATCGGCGGCGATGAATTCGCCTGTCTGGTGATGGAGGATATCAACATCGAACAAGCTTGCGAATTTACCAGCCACTGCCTGAGCCTGTTACACAAGCCGGCACTGAATCTTTCCAACCATGCCAAAGTCCACATTTCTGCGAGCGCGGGCGTCACCCAGTATCCAGCTATCAGCTCAAGCCCATCACTGCTATTGCAACATGCCGACGCCGCCCTTTATCAGGCAAAACAAACCAAACGCGGCAGTTGGCGACTGTATAGCAAGGATATTTCCGACTCCTTACGGCAACGGCTGAAAACCGAATCCGCCCTGCGCGACGCCATCAACAACAACCAGCTGGAAGTCTTTCTACAACCACAGTGCGATGTTAAAACCGGAAATATCACCGGTGCCGAAGCTCTGCTCCGATGGCGGACTCCTGAAAGCGGAATGATTCCTACCGAACAATATATAAAATTGGCAGAAGAAACCGGATTGATTGAAATGATCGGTGAACACGTCCTAGCCAAAACCTGTCAACAGGGCCGGCAATGGCTGGATCAGGGATTACCTCCAATCACATTGTCGGTCAACGTATCACCGTATCAGCTGCGGTTTGTCAACTTAGTGGAAGTCACAACGAACATCCTGCAACAAACCCGTTTTCCGCCACACTTACTGGAACTGGAAATCACCGAGAGCACCTTAATGGAACGGGAAAAGGATATTATCCCGCAGCTGCAAACATTGCGGGATATGGGCATCAGCATTGCCATCGATGACTTTGGTACCGGATACTCGTCACTGGCGCACCTTAAAAATTTTCCTTTTAATACCTTAAAAATCGACCGCAGTTTTATCGAAGGTATTCCCTCTGATCCGGACAGTGTCGACCTGACCCAAACGATAATCTCACTGGGGCACCGTCTCAATTTCCGCATGGTTGCTGAAGGCGTTGAGACTGAAGAGCAACTCGCGTTTTTGCGCCAAAACCATTGTGAAACTTATCAGGGTTACCTTAAAAGTCCGGCCGTGGAAATGAGAGAATTTGCAGTATTACTGGAACGGGAAAATACCCAACTCAGCCACTCATAAATAAGCAGCATTTTGCAGATGAGATAATTTTCGAGTTTTATTCGGCTCTAGAATTTATTTTTCCATATCTGTTTCAAATCCTTTTCCTTAATTTATTTTGTGTGATAAATTAATTACTGGAGCATCAAAAATGTTCCGGTAATTTTTTCCTTTTCAAAAACAACAACATAGATGTCTACCAGAGCATTCTGGCCGGACTCAAGGAGAAAACATGAAATCTGTCTTACTCCGATTTACCCATCTGATCTGTCTGCTCGCCCTGGTGGTTTCCGCCAATGCATCTGCCGCCGGAAAAGTCGGTATTGCTATGCCGGAGAAAACAATTGCCCGCTGGATTGCCGATGGCAACAACATGGTTGAACAATTCCATGCAGCTGGCTATGAAACCATACTACAGTACGCCAATGATGACCTGCCGACACAGTTGGCACAATTGGAAAACATGATTCTCAATGACGTCGATGTATTGATCATTGCCGCTATTGATGGCACAACTTTGTCCGGAGTCCTGTCTCAGGCCGCTGAAAGGGATATTAAAATCATCGCCTATGACCGCCTGATTCGTGGTTCTGCCAACGTCGACTATTACGCGACATTTGATAACTTCCAGGTGGGTGTGATTCAGGGCAGCTATATCGAAAATGCACTCGGTTTGAAATCTGGTAAAGGTCCTTACAATATAGAACTGTTTGGCGGCTCACCGGACGATAACAACGCCTACTTCTTCTACAATGGCGCCATGTCTGTGCTGCAACCCTACATTGACAGTGGCAAACTGGTTGTTAAAAGCGGGCAGATGGGAATGGATAAAGTTTCCACTCTGCGTTGGGATGGCGCAACCGCTCAATCACGTATGGATAACCTGCTCAGCGCCTACTATACCGACGCCAGAGTTGATGCCGTGCTGGCCCCGAATGACGGCCTGGCTATAGGGGTCATCTCCTCCCTTAAAGGGCTGGGCTACGGCAGTAAAGGTACACCGATGCCGGTCATTACCGGTCAGGATGCTGAGATTCAATCCATTAAAGCCATAATCGCCGGCGATCAGTCTTCCACGGTATTCAAAGATACCCGTGAACTGGCAAAAGTAACGGTTAGCATGGTGCAGGCACTGATGGAAAACGGTACACCACAAATCAACGACACCAAAACCTATGACAACGGTGTCAAAGTGGTACCAAGCTACCTGCTCAAACCCGTCAGCGTGGACGCCAGCAACTGGAAGTCAGTGCTGATCGACAGTGGTTATTACACCATGGATCAGATCAAGTAACCAAAATAATCAGTCGGGTGATAAAAGTTAGCTACCTATACATTTATCACCCTTTCTGAATCATTCCTGCTCAGTATCACCTACCAATCGTCAACATTTTTCTATTGCACTCCCTGGTCAATCATAGCTTTGACCGGCCTTGCAGCTCTGTTGATCTATCAACAACCATGATTGATTTTCGAAAAAAAACCCCGGGTTATCTGAAAAATATAAAAACCAATATTGACTCAGACAAACGTAAAGGTTATTTGTCGCTGATTAATAATTTGGCAACATAACTGTCTGATTATTAATATGAAAATATAAATTCCCATATATCTGCGCCAAACAACGGCCAGGTACGGATGAGCATCAGCACTTTAACTTGCAAAAGGTCAGTGAAATGAGCAACCGTATTAGGATATTAAGATTAAACAAAACCGGGCTACCGCAGGAGTGGATTACCCGGGAGGAAGCCGCAACCCTGTATGTCAAAGAGCAGGTGCTGTGGACACTGGGCAGTGAGCACCTGCGAATCAATGGCGGCCACAATCGTTCTGGCCAACGCTCCTATCTATTACTTGCCCCTATCATTGCCTGCGAAGGCGAAATCTCAAAACACCACTTCGTACCCGCCCTCAGCAACCGCTTGTTATTCCGCCGCGACCATCACCGCTGTATGTATTGCGGCTTTCAATTTGATGACCGGTCACTGACCCGGGACCACATTATTCCCAAAGTACAGGGCGGTCGTGATAACTGGACCAACGTAGTAGCAGCCTGCGTACGCTGCAACAATCACAAAGGCGGACGCACCCCCGAACAGGCAGGCATGGGGCTACTGGCCATTCCATTTGCACCAAACAGATTTGAATTCATGTACCTTGCCAACCGCCAGATCCGGGCAGACCAAATGGAATATCTGCAGTCACGCTTTAGCGGTCAACGAAGCTGGGCTGCCTGACCCAGCTACTAGCGATCCCCCTTCCCGGCTGAGCAGGTCTGTCTTATCGGTGCCGGATTTGTTAGGCTTTGCGCCTGTTAACTGCGCGTTTGTCGTTTTTATCTTCATTCCCGCCCAAACCAACTGCCGCAATTTAAAGAGGACGGCATTATGATCGAAGACAATAAAGTTGTATCCATCCACTACTCCGTGACCGACGAAAATCAGCAAGTGATTGACAGTTCTGAAGGTAAAGACCCGTTAACTTACCTGCACGGTGCCGACAACATCATTCCCGGACTGGAAAAAGCGCTGGCCGGCAAACAGCCTGGTGACTCATTTTCTGCCGTTATTCCGCCTGCTGAAGCCTATGGCGAATACAACGATGCCATGATCCAACAAGTGCCAATGAACGCGTTTGAAGGTGTGGATAAAGTTGAACCCGGTATGGCATTCAATGCTGAAGGTCCTCAAGGTCCTATTCAAATCGTCGTTACAGAAGTCAACGGCGACGAAGTCACCATTGATGGCAACCACCCTCTGGCCGGTAAAACCCTGTCGTTTGATGGCACCGTCGTCGAAGTGCGCGAAGCCACTGAAGAAGAAATCAGTCACGGTCACGTACACTGATACGCTGTTTTCCAGTGTCGGAACCCTTTCCGGCACTGACTGCACAATCCCCCACTCCCTAACCCCCCTACCCTTGTCACAAATCCGACAATTCAAGCACAGCCGGCTAGCAACGCTGCAGGTATGACAATCACTTTACTTATCGACTAACGCTAACTATTTGAAAAAGCGGGATTTTCCCGAACACTGCCGAGAACCGGAATGGCAGCATTATTGCCAGCTGAATAGCCTACACCGAATACAGGAATCAGCCATGCACTCAACTGTCAAAACAATGCTGGTCACCGAACTGACCAAACATCTATCAGATCCAAACGTATTGTTACTCGACTGCCGCAAAGCCGCAGACTATCAGGCCGGTCATATTGATGGCGCTATGAACTCTCATGACCGACTGGTGGAATCATTGATTCGCAAAGGCGATAAATCCCGCAAGATCATCATCTATTGTTATCACGGTCACAGCAGTGAGCACCTGGCAGAGCTGTTCAACGGCTTTGGATTTACCGACGTCTATAGCGTTCAGGGAGGCTATGAAGCGTGGACCCGCTGCACAGCCGTTTGAGGTGAGAGGAATCAGTTGGCCCGCAATCCGATAGCGATCGTCTGCATGGGCACAAAACCAGGCAATTGCTCAACCCGTTGCAACCAGGCTCTGATCGCCT